>JAFLSI010000049.1 GCA_022511025.1 Rikenella sp.
GAACCCCTCTTCCAAGAATGAAAATCTTGTGTCCTAACCGATAGACGAAAGGGCCGGCCTTTGTGTCGTATCCCTGCGCATGCCCCTCCGAAAAGAGAAGGTGCACCCCGAACACGGATTGCAAAGGTAAACACTCTTTTTGAATCCGCCAAATTTTTGTCGCTCTTTTGGCGCAGAAAGGCAGGGCACCCCCCCAATCACCGGACCAGTTCCGCTTCGGCCCGGATAAATCGTTCGAAACCGAATCGGTTCAGCACCTCCTCCATCAGCGCATCCACTTTGTCTAAGCACAAGTTGCCGATGCTCCCCGCATGGGTGTGCCGCACTTCGCGTTCCGGCCGATAGCTCCCCTCCTCGATCTCCATCCCCACCCGGCGATAGGCCTCCCGGAACGGAACGCCGTCCAGTACCAGCCGATTGACCACTTCGACGCTGAACAGGTAGTCGTATTTCGGATCGTTCAGAATATCGGTCTTCACTTCGATATGCTGCAACATGTAGTCGGCCATTCCGATGCACTCTTCGAGGCTCTGAATGGCCGGGAAGAGCACCTCTTTGAGCAGTTGCAGGTCGCGGAAGTAGCCGGTCGGCAGGTTGGTGGTCATCATCGCGATTTCGTTCGGCAGGGCCAGCAGCCGGTTGCACTGGCTCCGCATCACCTCCCACACGTCGGGATTTTTCTTGTGGGGCATGATGCTCGATCCGGTGGTCAGCTCCGGCGGATAGGCGATGAAGGCGAAGTTCTGGGACAGAAACAGGCAATTGTCGGTCGCTAACTTGTCGAGCGTCGCGGCCAAGGCCGACATCGCCTGTGCCAGCACCCGTTCGGTCTTGCCGCGCCCCATCTGGGCATAGACCACGTTGTAGGCCATCGTGTCGAACCCCAACAGTTCGGTGGTCATTTCGCGGTCGAGCGGGAACGACGAGCCGTATCCGGCCGCCGATCCGAGGGGATTGCGGTTGCAGACGCGGTAGGCGGCCTCCATCAGGGTCAGGTCGTCGACCAACCCTTCGGCGAAGGCGCCGAACCAGAGTCCGAAACTGGAGGGCATGGCGATCTGCAAGTGGGTATAGCCGGGCATCAAAACCGCTTTGTGGCGCTCGGCCAGCCCCTGCAAGGTCCGGAACAGCCGTTCGACGCCCTGCACGATCCGGTAGATCTCGTGCCGCAAATAGAGCCGCAGGTCGACCAGCACCTGGTCGTTCCGGGAGCGGCCGCTGTGGATCTTTTTTCCGGCGTCGCCGATCCGGCGGGTCAGCAGCAGTTCGACTTGCGAGTGGATGTCTTCCACATCCTCCTCGATCCGGAAACCGCCGGACTCCATGTCGCGGTAGATCGCTTTCAGTTCGCGCTGCACGTCGGCCAACTCCGTTTCGGTGAGCAGGCCGATCGCGGCGAGCATCCGGGTGTGGGCCAGCGATCCCAATACATCGGCCCGGGCGAGGTACAAGTCCATCTCCCGATCCCGGCCGACGGTGAACCGGTCGACCTCTGCGGTATCATTGCCGCTTTTCTGCCAAAGTTTCATAAACGTACACCAAGTTGTGTTTGGAACGGCGGGTGCCGGTCGCTGCGAGGCGGCCGGCACAGAACGCAAGGCGGCCGGTTCGCATCAGTGCGCGAACTCGGCGAAGAAGTCGTTCCCTTTGTCGTCCACGATGATGAAGGCGGGGAAATTCTCGACATAAATCTTTCGCACCGCTTCCATCCCCAATTCCGGGAAATCGACCACTTCGACCGACCGGATGCTGTTCTTCGCCAGCACTGCCGCCGGACCGCCGATCGAGCCGAGGTAGAACCCGCCGTGTTTCCGGCAGGCGTCCGTAACCGCTTTCGACCGGTTTCCCTTGGCCACCATGATCATCGACCCGCCGTGCTCCTGGAACAGATCCACGTAGGGGTCCATCCGTCCCGCCGTCGTCGGCCCGAACGATCCCGAAGCCATCCCTGCCGGCGTCTTGGCCGGTCCGGCGTAGTAGATCGGGTGGTTTTTGAAGTAGTCCGGCATCGGTTTCCCTTCGTCTAACATCTGTTTGATCCGGGCATGGGCGATGTCCCGTGCCACGATCAATGTCCCCTTGATATTGAGTCGGGTCTTGATCGGGTATCGGCTGAGGATCTGCCGCACGGCATCCATCCCTTTGTCGAGGTCGATCTCCACTGCGGGCGCCAGCCCCGGCGCCTGAGCCGGCAGGAACCGGGCCGGGTTCTTTTCGAGCTGTTCGAGGAAAATCCCCTCTTCCGTAATTTTCGCTTTGATGTTCCGGTCGGCCGAGCAGCTCACGCCGATCCCCACCGGACAAGAGGCCGCATGACGCGGCAGCCGGATCACCCGCACGTCATGCACCAGATATTTGCCTCCGAACTGCGCCCCCACGCCGCTCTCCCGGCAGATCCGTTTGATTTTCTCCTCCCATTCGAGGTCGCGGAAAGCCTGTCCCCCCTCGTTTCCTGCCGTCGGAAGGTGGTCGTAGTAGTGTGCCGACGCCTTTTTGACCGTCGTCAGGTTCGCTTCGGCCGAGGTCCCGCCGATCACCACGGCCAAGTGGTACGGAGGGCAGGCCGAGGTCCCGAGGTCCTTGATTTTCTCCTGAATGAATTTCGTGAGCGACTCTTCGTTCAGCAAGGCCTTGGTCTGCTGGTAGAGGAAGGTTTTGTTGGCCGAACCGCCCCCTTTGGTCAGAAAGAGGAACTTGTAGGCCATCCCCGGTTCCGCATAGAGGTCGATCTGGGCCGGCAGGTTGGTGGCGCTGTTCTTCTCTTCGGTCATCGTGAAGGGCACCACTTGCGAATACCGCAGGTTGCAGTCCCGGTAGGTCTCGTAGACCCCTTTCGAGAGCCATTCGGCGTCGTTCGCTCCGGTGTAGACATCTTCGCCTTTCCGCCCGATCACGATCGCGGTACCGGTGTCCTGGCAGGTGGGCAGTTCGCCTTCGGCGGCCACCGTCTGGTTCAGCAGCATGGTGTAGGCGACGAATTTGTCGTTGTCGCTGGCCTCCGGGTCTTCGAGTATGGAGGCTAACTGCTGCAGGTGCGAAGCCCGCAGGTAGAACGATACGTCCCGGAATGCTTCGCGAGCCAGCAGGTTCAACCCCTCCGGCGCCACCTTCAGGATCCGGCGGCCGTCGCACTCGACGACCGAAACATGGTCTTTGGTCAACAAACGGTATTCGGTCGTGTCCGCTCCCATCGGGAACGGCTCCTGGTATTTGAATTCTGACATGGCAGTTATTGGGTTTGGTTCGTTAATCCTGATTCTATCCTACTTCGGGTCGAGCGTGTCGCCGATTTTCTTGGCCAAATACTGGTAATGCGCCCGGACTGCCGTGTCGGACGACGAAGCCCGCTGCAACCGGCCCTGCAAGGTGCGCAGTTCGTAAACCACCCGTGCCGCCGCCTCTCCGGTCGTTCCGCTCGCTGCCGCCCCCGGTTTCGGCACCAACGACAGCAGCCGGTCGACGTAGATCGTCTGCAAGTTGCGCCGATAGAGATCCGGCGCCGCTCCGGTCGAGAGTTCGCGCCAGATGCTGCGGTTCAGGTCGTTGAAGAGGTCCGAGACCGTATAAGCCTCTCCCTTTCCCAACGCCGCCTCCGCCTGCACGAGGTTGCCCAGCACCCGGTTGCTGATCAGTGCCGTCAGCCCCGCCGTCTGCACCCGGGTGAGCGTTTGCAGCCCCGTCAGCCCCGTCTTGCCGTAAATCTCCTCGTCGAGGAGCCACACCGGGGTCGTGAACAGATGCCGGTCGAGGAAAGCCATCGCCTCTTTCTGTTTCGCCTTCTCCACATAGGTATAGACCGGCCCCGCCTGTTCCACCGTGCGCGGCGTCTCGTAAATCCCCCCTACCCACTTGGCTACGTGGCCGTTGTAGCGGATGAACTGCGACATCACCTCGGTGTACAGCTCCCGGAGGGGGTCATACCCTTCGTTCGGCGTCCGCGTCCATTCCGGAATCCCGGCCAGCACTCGTTTCAGGTTCTCGATTCCGAGTTCGTTGGCCCGCATCTGGTTGTCGCCTAAGTCTTCGTTCTGTTCGCGCGGATCGTTCGGGTTGCTCTCCGTGCCGAACCACAGCCGCGGATTCGCCTCCAACCGGGCGATGATCCACCGGTTGAGGGTATCGGCCTCGGCCTCCGGTGTCGTGAGTTCCGGGAAACGGCGGTATCCCCATTCGATCGCCCACTTGTCGTAGTCGCCGATCCGGGGGTAGAGCAGTTCGCGCCGGATGCCGTCCTCCGGCTGCGCTACGTAGTTGAACCGCGCATAGTCCATGATCGACGCGGTATGGCCGTTCCGTTCGAGGAACGACGCGCTGCGCAGGCTGTCCACCGGGGTCCGGGACGACGAACCGAAGTTATGTCTGAGTCCCAGCGTATGCCCCACTTCGTGCGACGAGACGAAACGGATCAGGTCTCCCATCAAAGCGTCGTCGAAGACCATCCGCCGGGCTCCCGTATCGCTCGGTGCGGCCTGAATCATGTACCAGTGGTGCAGCAGGTTCATCACGTTGTGGTACCAGTTGATGTGGCTTTCGAGGATCTCGCCCGTCCGCGGGTCGCTCACATGCGGTCCGCTGGCGTTGGCCACGTTCGACGGCTTGTAGACGATCGCCGAATAGCGTGCATCCTCCAAACTCCATGTCGAGTCCTCCTCCGGTGTCGGAGCCACCTTGCCGACAATCGCGTTCTTGAAGCCAGCCTGCTCGAATGCCACCTGCCAGTCGTTGACGCCGGCAATCAGATACGGCACCCATTTCTTCGGCGTGGCCGGGTCGATGTAATAGACGATCGGTTTGGCCGGTTCGACCAACTCGCCGCGTTCGTAGGCTTCGACATCCTCCGGTTTGGGTTCCAACCGCCAGCGGGTGATCATCTGTATGTTCCTGATCCCCTGCGGGTGTTTGTCGTAGTCGATATACCGGTCGGTAAAGTACCCCACGCGCGGGTCGAAATACCGCGGCTGCATCGGCACCTCGGGCAGCAGAATCAGCGAACTGTTGATTTCGTAGGTGGCCGGTTTCGGGCTGGGCTTGTATCCCGGAAAGGCGCTTTTCGGCGTAACGGTGTAGCTGCGGGTGCTTTTCATCTCGACGTTGGTCGGGAAACTTTTCACCCCGACCACGTACGATTTGTCTTTCTGGAACCCGCCGATGTTCATGCTGCTCTTGTAGTAGTTGTCGAAGCCGGTCAGCTCGACATCCCCGCCGATGAAGTCGGTGGCGTCCACCAATACCGAGTCTTTCGCTTTCGTGGTTCCTTTGATCTCGAACGAGGCGACGATGGGCTGCATGTTGGAGCGCACGACGGCCTGGTACATATCCCCTGCGGTGTCGCGCGGCAGCTCGCGGGTCGAGATGTTTTCGACGAACAGCCGTTTCCCGTCGGGCGACTGCCGCAGACGGATCATGTTTTCGCCGACCGGGTCGCCGGCATAGCCGAAGAAGCCCTGCCGCATGTCGGCTGCGGCTTTCGAGATGCGGTTCACGATGAGCATGTCCCGCCCCATCAATGTGCTGGGAATCAAAAAGTAGTACCGTCCCTCCTGCTCGAAGACGGTGAACAGTCCGTCCGTCCGCTTGGCTCCGGGCTTGATCACGGCTTCGATGCTCCCTTTCGGTGGGGCCGCCTTTTTCACGGCCGCGGTATCGGCGGGTGCGGCGCCGTTTTTCTGTCCTTTCTTCTTCTGTGCGGTTTTTTCGGTCTTCTCCGCTTTCGCTGCCGCCGGAACGGTGCCGAAAGCGGTATTCAGCGTCCCGCCTGCGAACAGCAGGGCGGCGATTCCGGTGATCCAAAATTTGTTCATGTCGTTGTATCTCTTGTTGTTTTTCGTTTCGGTCATCTGGCGGTTTTGTCGGCAGGCGGTTCCGCCTCCGGGCCGCCCCCGGAGGTTACACCCCCTCGAAGTACGGCGCATACCGCGCCGCCACCTCCCACCGGCCGTTCTGCCCTGCCACGACATAGATGTTGTAGAGCATCTTCCAGCGATCCATCAACTCATCTTCCACCAACTTTTTCTTTCCTCCCGTGAAGCGGGCATAGTAGTCCAAATACTCCTCCAACAGGCCGCCCGCCCGGAGGGCCAGCGCATCCCCCTTGTCGGCCGCTCCGGCCCGGTAGTAAGCCTCGATCAGGAAGGCGACCATATCGTCCACCCGCAACTGCTCCAACGGCAGCTCCTCCATCGCCCGGTCCAGCACCTCGACCGCCCGCACCGTATCTCCCTGCTCCGTCAGGGCGTTCGCCAACCGCGCGAACGACATCCTCAGGCGCGAGGTCAGAAAACTGGTCGAGACGAAGTAGTCTGCATAGACCCGCCGGTCGCGAAGATTGCCGTAGCGGTACTTGTTCATCAGGTTGTCGTAGAGGGTTTCGGTGTCGATGCGTCCGATCCCCAGCAGGCTGCGGTCGATCGGCGACTTGATCGGCACCAACCGGTAGGTGATCCCGTCCTGCTGCAGGTAGGACCACGCTTCGCCGTCTCCGCGGTCGAAATGTAGCAGGCCCCACTTGCTCAGTTCGGCCGACGAGGTGAAGTGGATCGGCCGGGTCCAGTCGCCCGAAGCGAGCATGTCCAAAAAGACCATCTCGCCGGCCAGCAGCGCCTGTTTCTTCGGGTCGATGTCGAGGTAGATCGTATCTTCGATCAAATGGGCCTCTTCCGGCCGCACGATTCCGCTTCGGATGACATTCTCTTTATTGACCGGTACGGCGATCCGCCGTGCGGGTATCATATCGAACCGGTTGCGGGACTGGTCGACCAATTGCGTGCGGGGGTCGTCGCTGTTCACCACCTCCATCACTTCGCCGATGGTCCAGACGCTGCCGTCCGGTTTGGGGATGTCGCGGATGGGGAACTGACCCACGGCGTCGCCGTAGTATTTGTGCCGGGGCATCGAGTGCGGAACCGCTGCCGATTCGTTGGCCCGCATCCGCATCTGGTCGATGTACCAGTCGCCGCTGATGTACGAGGAGTTCATCACCCGCACGTCGGGTCGAACCCCTTCGACCTCCTGGTTGTACCACAGGGGGAAGGTGTCGTTGTCGCCGTAGTCGATGATGATTCCGTTCGGCAGGACGCCGATCAGGTAGTTGTACCCCATGTCCCGCGCCACATACCGGCGGCTTCGGTCGTGGTCGTCCCAGTTCTCCACGGCCAACACCGCGGGCACCGAGGCGCAAAGCACGAACGCTGCCGATGCCGCCCACCGTCCGTCGTGCCGGAAAACCTTGCGGTGCAGGAGGTCGTACACCCACTGCACCCCCAATCCGATCCAGATCGCAAAGGCGTAGAACGATCCTGCATAGGCATAGTCCCGCTCCCGGGGTTGCAGCGGGGTCTGGTTCAGGTAGAGGATGATGGCTACGCCGGTCATGAAGAAGAGCAGAAAGACTACCAGAAAGTTCCGTCCGTCGCGCTTGAGCTGGTAGAAGAAGCCGATCAGCCCCAGAATGAACGGCAGGAAATAGTAGGTGTTCCGTCCCCGGTTGGTGGCCACTTCCGACGGGAGTCCGTCCTGCGGTCCCAAGTAGAGTTCGTCGATCGGACGGATGCCGCTGAGCCAGTTTCCGTCGATGATCGAGTTGCTTTGTATGTCGCTCTGCCGCCCGACGAAGTTCCAGAGAAAGTACCGCCAGTACATGTGGTTGAGCTGGTAGGCGAAGAAGAAGCGGAGGTTCTCGCCGAACGTGGGCACCGTAACCGTCTGTCCGTCCTCCGTCCGCACGCGCCGCCCCTTGATCTCGGCCCACCGCTTGTACTCCTGCACGTGGTTCGCATGGGCGCTGTACATCCGCGGGAAGAGCATCTTGGTGTTCCCGTCGAATTCATACCCTTTGACGGTCGACACCGGCCGGTATTTCCCCGTTTCGTCCACGAAATAGGAGTCGCTGTACTCCATCCCCACGGCCGGCGAAGCGTAGCTTTCGCCGTACAGCAGCGGCGGGGCGCCGTACTGGTCGCGGTTGAGGAACGAGAGCAGGGTGTAGGGATTGCTCGGGTTGTTGCTGTTCATCGGGGGATTGATCCCGGCGCGGATCAGAACGATTCCGTAGGTCGAAATCCCGACGATGGCCATCGCGACCGAGAGCAGAATCGCATTCCATCCGGCCTGTCCGCGCTGCTGGGTCCGCCAGACGCCCCATCCGAGTGCGGCCAGCAGCACCACGACAAAGCAGGTCAGCCCGCTGTTGACGGAGAAGCCGAGGCCGTTGACGAAGATCCGGTCCACGAAAGCGCCGACTGCCACCAAGGCCGGGGTGAGTTTGTAGAACAGGCCGGTCAGTACGATCGAGCCGAGTCCCGGTTTCCAGAGGTCGGCTTTCGGCCGTCCGGGGAATTTCTTGAAGTAATAGATGAAAACGATGGCCGGAATCGCGAGCAGGTTCAGAATATGCGCCCCGACGGAGAGCCCCATGAGGTAGGCGATCAACACTAACCACCGGTTGCTTCCCGGCCGGTCGGCGACGTTCTCCCACTTGAGTATCGCCCAAAAGACCACGGCGGTAAAGAGCGACGAGAGGGCGTAAACTTCCGCTTCGACTGCGGAGAACCAGAAGGTGTCCGTCCACGTGTAAGCGAGCGACCCGATCGCCGCCGCCCCTAATACGGCCCAGCTGCGCGGACCGGTCATCCGCTCTTCGTCGCTGCCGTAGAGCCGCCTCCCCAGATGGGCGATCGTCCAGAACAGGAAAGCGATCGTCAGCCCGCTCTCTATGGCGGAGAGGGCATTGATCGCGACGGCCACGTTGGACGGGTCGCCGGCGAAAATCGCTCCCAACCGGTTGATCAGAAAGAAAAACGGGGTTCCGGGCGGATGGCCCACTTCGAGTTTGTAACTGGTGGCGATAAACTCGCTGCAATCCCACAAACTGGCGGTGGGCTCCATCGTGAGCAGGTAGGTGAGGGTGGCGATCGCGAATACGATCCACCCGCCCCACAGACTGCGTTGGCTGAAACGGCTCATGGGCGTATTTTTTCTCTTTTTCCGCTACGAAGTTACACCTTTTTTCTTTAGTCTTTTCCCTCGGATCCGGCATTTTCGTCGCAGGGACCGGAGGGGTCGGGCGGCGGGGAAACGGCTCCCGTCGGCTCTATTCCGTCAGGGTCAGTTCCAGCACTCCGCCGGAAACAATGTCGTTCCATGTGATGAACGGAACTCCCAAAACGTGTCCGTTCAGCATCATTTTTGCGATCCGGTACCGTTTGGCCGACACTTTCGGCGCCCGCACCGTGAAGGTGCGGCCGTTGGGCAGGCGGAGGACCGCCTCCTCGAACAGCGGCGTGCCGATCGCATAGCTCAAACTTACCGGGTCCACGGGGTAGAATCCGAGTGCGCTGAAGACGTACCAGGCGGACATCTGGCCGCAGTCTTCGTTGCCGCACAGGCCGTCGGGACGGGCCGAGTACTGCGTGCGCAGAATTTGCGAGACGTATTTCTGGGTCTTTTCCGGTTTGCCGATGTAGTCGTAGAGGTAGGCTACGTGGTGCGAGGGTTCGTTGCCGTGCGCATACTGTCCGATCATGCCTGTGCTGAAGATCGGCAGCGAGTCCGTGGCTTCGGGATCGAGGGCGAACATCTCGTCTAACCGCCGCTCGAACTGCGCCGGTCCCCGCATCAGCCGGACCAAACCGTCGATATCCTGCTGCACGGCCCACAGGTATTGCCAACCGTTGCTCTCCGTGATGTGTTCGGTGTAGGCTTTCGGGTCGAATCCTGCCACCCATTCGCCGTCCGAGAGGCGCGGCTGCATGAACCCGGATGCGGGCTGGTACAGATTCATGTAATTCTTCGACCGCACGATGAATTCGTTGTAGACCGAGTCGCGTCCCATCCGCCGCGCCAGCTGGGCGATGCACCAGTCGTCGTAGGCATATTCCAGTGTCTTGGAGAGCGACTCTTTTTCGATGTCTGCGGGCACATAGCCTAACCCTTTGTACCATCCGATCGCCCGGTAGTCGTCCCGATCGGCCGTCCCCACGCATGCGGCCAGCACCCGGTCCAGCATCGTCTCCGGCAGCAGCCCTTTGAGGGCTGCTTCGACCAGTACGGGTACGGCGTGATATCCGATCATCATGTCGGTCTCGTTGCCCCACAGGGGCCACACGGGCAGCATCCCGTGCTGGTCGTAAAAGTCGAGCATCGAGGCTGCCATGTCGTTCACCCGGGCCGGATGGAGAAAGGTGTAGAGCGGGTGGGCGGCCCGGTAGGTGTCCCACAGCGAGAAGGTGGAGTAGTTGTGCCCCCCTTCGCCGGGCGTGCGGCCGGCATGGATCCGGCCGTCCGGTCCGAAATAGCGGCCGTCGGTGTCGTCGAACAGGGTCGGGGCCAGCATCGTCCGGTAGAGGGCTGTATAGAATACCGTCCGCTCTTCCGGGCTCCCTCCCCGAACCTCTATCTTGGCGAGTTCGGTGTTCCAGACGGCCTGCTGTGCCTGCCGGACGCTGTCGAACGCGAAGGTCGGCATTTCGGCGGCCAAGTTTCGCCGGGCGCCTTCGATGCTGACCGGGGAGATCGCTGTCCGGACGACGATCGGCCGGTTGTTCGCGGCGGTGTTGAACACGAACCGTCCGATGTGGCTCCGTATTCCGTTGTATGCGCTGTCGCGGTGCACCGAAACGGCGGTGTCGATCCGGTACGAGGTGAAGGGTTGTGAAAACTGGGCCGTGAAGTACACTTTCTGGTTCGGCGCCCACCCTGTCGAGAAACGGTACCCTTCGATGGTCCGGTCGTCCACTATGTGCAGGTCGGAACCTGTCGTATAGTCCCAGTTCATGGCTTTGGAGAGGTTCAGAAAGACGGTCGCTTCTTCGGTCGCGGGAAAGGTGTACCGCTGCATGCCGCACCGCTCGGTCGCCGCCAGCTCGACCCGGATGCCGTAGTCTTCCAACAGCACGCTGTAATATCCGGCTTCGGCCTGTTCGTCGTCGTGGCTGAAACGGGAGTAAATGCCCAATTCGCGCTTCCCGATCTTGAAGGGGGGTACGGCGGGCATGAAGCTGATGTCGTACAGGTCGCCGGCGCCGGTGCCGCTCAGGTGGGTGTGCGAGAATCCGGCGATCGTGGTGTCGGGCCAGTAGTACCCGGCAATCCGGTCCCAACCGCTGGTGCCGTTGTCGGGCGAGAGCTGAACCATCCCGAACGGAGCACTCACACCGGGATAAACATTGCCGGGACCGTCGGTCCCGATCAACGGGTCGACGAGCGTGGCCAAATTCGACGAATCGCTGAACGAATCGATCCGGACGCACGAAACTCCTGACACGAACGCAACGGCTGCAAAAAGAAATGAAAATCGAATTCTCATATGAACTTTGCCTTTTCTACAAAGATAAATATTCTCTTTTTCCCTATATTTGTCTCTATAAATAATCATTCGTTTTTTGCGGATTCGTTCTTTGTACCGGGGTATGGAACCGTTCTTTTTCTTCAGAAAAAGAACCAAAAAGACTTTCGGGAATGCTGACGCATTCCATGACCGTACGC
>JAFLSI010000005.1 GCA_022511025.1 Rikenella sp.
TTGCCCGTACACCGCATTTCGAGTGCGGCCCGATCGACCACTCCGGCATCTCTCCCTAAATGGGGATCATTGCAACGAAAAAACTACCCCCCCAAAGAGAGTTTTTCGCAGTCGGCGACAAAATGTGGCGGAGAGAGGGGGATTCGAACCCCCGGTACAGATTACTCCGTACGGCAGTTTAGCAAACTGCTGGTTTCAGCCACTCACCCATCTCTCCCGAACGCTGAAAGCACCACAAAAGTAGTGCTTCCGCTCTTTATTTCCAAATGAAATTTTCGGTAACGCTCCGAAAACCCGTAAAAAATCACTGCTTGCCGACATCCCCCGGCTTTCCGATGCTCTCCCGCATCGAGGTGTCGGCCTGAAGGTTGCGAAGTTTGTAATAGTCCATAATCCCCAGATTCCCGCTCCGAAACGCTTCGGCGATCGCCATCGGAATCTCCGCCTCAGCCTCGATCACTTTGGCCCGCGCCTCCTGGGCTTTCGCTTTCATCTCCTGCTCCAGCGCCACGGCCATCGCCCGTTTCTCCTCTGCCCGCGCCTGAGCGATGTTCTTGTCCGCATTGGCCTGGTCCATCTGCAATACGGCACCGATATTCCGCCCCACATCGATGTCCGCAATGTCGATCGAGAGTATTTCAAAAGCTGTCCCCGCATCCAACCCTTTCTCTAACACCACGCGTGAAATGAAGTCCGGATTCTCCATCACGCTCTTGTGCGAATCCGACGAACCGATCGAAGAGACAATCCCCTCCCCTACTCTGGCCAGCACCGTCTCCTCGCCCGCCCCGCCGACCAGCTGTTTGATATTGGCCCGTACCGTTACCCGGGCTTTGGCGATCAACTGAATCCCGTCCTTGGCCACCGCCGTTACCGGAGGCGTGTTGATCACTTTCGGATTGACCGACATCTGCACCGCCTCGAAAACATCCCGTCCGGCCAGGTCGATTGCCGTGGCCATTTTGAAATCCAGCGTGATATTGGCTTTTTGGGCCGAAACCAGCGCGTGAACCACGTTGGCTACATGTCCGCCCGCCAAAAAGTGGGCTTCGAGTTCGTTCGGGTTCAGGTGCAGTCCGGCTTTCGTCCCTTCGATCATGGCCGATACGATGGTGGCCGGCGGTACCTTGCGCCAGCGCATCAAGACGAGCTGGAGCAGGCTGATCCGCACCCCGGAGACCAAAGCCGAAAACCACAGCCCGATCGGAATGAAATAAAGAACGATCCACAGCAGGACGATCGCAATCCCAGCTATGACAAGGGCAGTTGTCGAAAAATAATCCATATTCAGTCCGTTAAATCGTTTTTTAGGTTAATCCTCCACCGGCCGGACGATCAGGCAGGCATTGTCATACCCGACCACCGACACAGCCCGTTTCGGGTCGATGTAGCTGTCGAGCGATTTCGCTTCGAAGATTCGTTCGCCGATCCGGATGTTTCCCATCGGTGCCAAGCGGGTCAAGGTCGTCCCCCGCGTCCCCATCGCCACCTGTTCTTCGATCCCGACCGGCTGCACCTGCGACTCGATCCGGGTTTTGAGCGTTACGCGATTCCATGTCCGCGGCCGCAGGAAGAGTGCCGTCAGCACAACCAACAGCCCCACAATAACCCCCACCGCGATCCATCCGGTTTGCATCCCTCCCCCGGCGAAAGCCCATGCCGCCGCCCCCACCAAACAGCAAAAAGAACCCGCAGCAGCTATCGTAATTCCCGGCAGCACCAATTCCGCCACGAAGAGCAAAAGGCCCAAGAAAATCAGGAGCGAAATCCACAACACCATCATAATGCCACGACTTTGATTTTAACATTCGGCTGGGTACGCAGCGCCTCGGCCAACCGTTCCGCCTCGGTCTGCTGCTCGAAGCCGTCGACTGCATACACCACCTCGTTTCCCGAAGAGTTCCGGACGATCGTCTTTCCCGGTGCCCGGGCTGCGATAATCTCCCGTGCCGCCGCCGAGAGCCGCAGCTCCTCCGGAACGATCTCCACCCGGTATCGCCCTTCGCCCGTTGTCCGTGCCGCCGCCTCGGCCTGCTCCGCAGCTGCCTCCAACGCTTTGGCCTGAGCCGCAGAGACCGGTTTGCCCTCTGCAAAAGCGATCACCGAAGCCCGTAGTCCCTCCCGCGTCATCTGCGCAACGGCCGCCTGCGCCTCCGCATGTGTGGCGAATCCCCCCGCCACATAGCGCCGCTGCCCGTTCCCCAACGGCTGGTACATTACCGGCGTCAACCCTTTGAAAACCTCGATTCCTTTCGGCGGCGCCGGATACAAACCGATCTGCACCGTATAGTAAACCCCTCGCTTCGGCACCTGCAACGCCGGTATGTCGTCGACCGTCGTATAGTTTCGCTCCGCCGACTTGGCAATCGCTCCGTAGACGATCATGCTCCGCGGCTCGAACGGAATATCGGCGTAATCCGCCGCTTCGGCTTGGGCCACCATCGCCTCGGTCCTGCCCCTTTCCGTCTTCAGCGAGTCTTCGGCCTGTGTCAACCCCAACGCCTGCGCCAGAACCGATTCGTAATTCAACGTCAACCGCTTTTGCACCGGATAGGTCGTCAACAACGGCGCCAGCTGTTCCCCCGCCAACCGCTCCGCCCGCCGCACCTGCCGGCTCTCCTGGTCCAACTGTTCCAACTGCAGCCGGTCGATCGACCCGATCCGGTCCAGCAGCACCGAATAGAGATCCAATTTCCGGTGATAGATCGTCAGCCACAACTGTTCCATCTGGGCGTCGACCTGTTCGATCTGCTCTTTCAACTCCCCGGCCCGCAAACTCAAGCTGTCGATCGTCTCCTGTTCGGCGGCCGCCTCGTACTGCCGCTTCGTCGCTGTCAGCTGTTCGTACAGTCCGGAAATCTGTCGCCCGATGCGTCCTATCTCCGCCTCCACTTTCGGCAAAACGGCGAACAGACGCCGATCCGTCCCCGAAAGGTTGTCGACGAAAAACGGATTGTCGTAAAGCATCCGTCGCCCGCCGTCATGCCGGGAACCTCCCGCATCGCCCTCCTCTCCCTCGGCTGCCGTTCCCGCCGGATCGTCCAAATGGCTGACAATATACTCCTGCTCGATCGCCGCCACTTGGGCCGTAATCCGCCCCATCCGGTTCCTGACCTCGAACAGTTCGCTTTCGAGCCGCACGATCTCCCGGCCCAACTCTCCCCGCTGACCCGCCGCTGTCTCGAACCGGCTTCGGCAGGCGGAAAGCTCTGCCGCGGTCGAATCCTCCCTTGCCTTGAGCTGCGCCTGCTGCCGCAGCAGCTCCATGTAGGTCCCATCCCCCGCCAATCCCGCAATCCGCGCCTGCTGGGCCGAGGCACTCCCTACTCCCCATCCGGCCCCCAATCCGATGACGGCCCATATGAATCGTGTAAAACAGTTGCCCATAGTTTTGATCTCGAACGAAAGGTAGGGAATATCCGGCTTATTTCCAACTGCGGAGCATGAAAATGTGGATGAATCCGAAAAACTCCAGACGGCCGAAAAGCATCAGGCCGCTGAGCAGCCATTTGGCCGTATCGGGCAGCACACCGTAGTTGCTCAGGTTGCTGACCGCCCCGAATCCCGGCCCGACGTTGCTCAGGCTGGCGATCGTGGCGGTAAACCCGGTCAGCAGGTCGATGTTCATCGCCGCCAACAGCAAGGTTCCGACCAGCGCGCTCAGCAGGTAGATCACCACCAACAGGATCGCCGAATTGACTGCGCCGTCATCCTGCGTAACGCCGTTCTGTTTGATCCGAATCACCGCATTCGGATGCTGCAACTTCAGGATGCGCGCCCGGATCGACTTGAACAGCAGCAAAATCCGGTCGGCTTTCAGCCCTCCGGTCGACGAACCGGCCATGGCGCACTGCATCGTGCAGTACATCATCACGAGCATCGCCAGCGGAGGCCAAAGGGCGTCATCGACCGAGGCAAAACCGGTGGTCGTGGTGTAGGAGACCACTTGGAACGAAGCGTAGCGCAGCGCTTCGCCGAAGCTCGCACAGTTGTGGTTCAGCAGCAGCCCCCCCGCAACGAGCATCGAACAGAGGGTCAGCGACAGCACGTAGAACCGCGCCACCTCCGACCGGAAAAGGTTGTTGCGTTTGCCCCGGATCGTCGCATAGATCAGCCCCATGTGCAGTCCGGCTACGGCCATGAAAAAGAGGATGATCATTTCGACCGTCGCGCTGCCGTAGGCCATGATGCTGTTGTTCTTGATGCAGAAGCCGCCGGTGGCGATGGTCGAGAAGGAGTTGGTTACGGCGTCGAACCACGGCATCCCCACGATCTTCAGCACCGCCGTTTCGCACAGGGTCAGACCGACGTAGACGTACAGGATAATCTGGAGGATCTTTCGGGTGGTGTAGCGGAAGTTGTCTTTGGCCATCATCGACATTTCGGCGCTCGACAGGCTGATTTTAGTTCGCCCCATCGAGGGCAGGATGGCGAGGGCGAACAGAATGACGCCGACGCCTCCGATCCAGTGGGTGGAGGAGCGCCAGAAGAGCAGCCCGTCGGGCAGGGCTTCGATGTCGGACAGAATCGTGGAGCCGGTGGTGGTGAATCCGGAGGTGCTTTCGAACCAAGCGTTGGCGATCGAAAACTCGCCGCCCCAGATCAAATAGGGAAGCATCCCCAGCAGGCACGACATGACCCAGGACATCGTAACCACTACGTAGCTCTCCTTGGTCGAAAGGTTGTGTTCGTTGGGGACGAAAATCAAAGGGAAAGCGCCGACGATCGCGGTGATCAAAAAGCTGAGCAGCAGGGGATAGAATCCCGTGTCGAGTCCGTTGGCGAACGAAACTCCGGCCGAGATCAGCATGAACGCTGCGTTGAGCAGCATCACCAAGCCGACGTAGCGAATAATCAATCCGAACTTCATCTCCCTGAGGGGTTACTGTTTCGCCTTTTTGCTGAGGTTCACCGCCGAGGCGACATACTCTTTCAAGGTATTGATTTCGTCCTGGGTGCTGACCGAGACTTCGAACGGCAGCCGCGAGTCGACATATCCGCGGAGCGACCGGGTGATTTGCAGCACCGGGCCGACGAAATAGTTGCTCAGCATGAAGTAAAAGACCGTCAGCAGCAGGATACCGGCGCCGAGGGCGATGATGCCGACCATCGAGGCCCGGTAGGCGTTCCGCTCCAACTGGGCGGTGTAGTCGATCGTCTGCTGCTGGATCCGGACCATGGATTCCTTGATCGCCCGGGTGAGTTTGTAGTAGGAAGTGCGGTAGACCTCCGTGAACCATTCGATGTCGATGCTGTCGGCCACCTGCGGCACGATGCTGTTGTAGTACCGGGCCGTCGTCCGGATCTCCTCTAAGAGCACGGAGTCGTAGCGCGAACTTTGCGCCTCCCGGAGTGCCCGGCTGAAGTTTCGCCGCCCCTGTGCGATCATCGAATCGTAGATCCCGGCCTGTTCGGTGTCGGTGATCGAGAGCAGCAGGGCTGTATTCTGGTTCTGCACGGCGTCGAGCATCTGGGTTGCGATTTCGATGCTCCCCTGGGTGTGCGCCAGTACGCTGTGGGTGGTGCGGTTGAATTTCGCCAGTTCGAGCGACGAAATGATACCGGACAGGAACAGCAGAATGCCGATCGTGATGAATCCTAACCGGATTTTAGGTTTGATCCCCATGGCCATATGAGAGGTTTTCAGCTAAGCGGGCGTAAAATTAGATTTTTTTTCGATTCGTCCGCCACCCGACCGGTTAAAACTCCGCCGCCTCCAATTCGACGACCCGGTCGCCGTCCACCGTGAAACGCAAGGCGGTTCGCACCCCCTGGTATCCATATCCCGCGGCGCCGGGGTTCATGTGCAGCAGGTGGTAGCGTTTGTCGTTGACGACCTTCAGAATATGCGAATGGCCGCTGATAAAGAGGCCGGGGTGCACCTGTTCGATCCACTGCCGTGCCTCCGGCTCGTACCGGCCGGGGTAGCCGCCGATGTGGGTCATCAAGACGCTCAGCTCCTCGCAAATCAGATGTTTGAATTTCGGATAGACGGTCCGCACCCGGTGGTCGTCGATGTTGCCGTACACGGCGGTCAAGGGCCGAAAGGCGTCGATCCGGTCGGCCAGCTCGATCGACCCGATGTCGCCGGCGTGCCAAATCTGTTCCACGGGGTCGAGAAAATGACGCACTTTGTCGTCGAAAGTGCCGTGCGTGTCCGATATCAAACCTATTCTTACCATCGGAATACAAAGTTATATAATTTGTTCGTTGGGCGAGATAGGCTGCTTCCTTTTGCAAACGAAAAACAGTCGCTTTGCGCGCCGCAAGGCGCTGCAGGCCGGAGCCACCCCCGGCGACGGTCTGCAATTTCTCGCTTCGCTCGCATGCAGCCCGCGCTGGCTCCGGCCTGTATCAAGGTAACGCGAAATAGACAAAGCGATAATTCTTTCTCGCCCAACGAACAAATTATATAACTTTGTAGATCATTATGAAAAGCAATATCCCCCTGGCCGAGCGGATGCGCCCCGCGACCCTCGAGCAGTACATCGGACAGACCCACTTGGTCGGTCCCGACGGCGTGCTGCGCAAGTTCGTAACCGCGCGCAACCTCTCCTCCTTTATTCTGTGGGGGCCTCCCGGAGTCGGAAAGACCACGCTGGCCCAGATCATGGCCCGGGCTTTGGAGCGGAAATTCTTCACCCTCAGCGCCATCAGCGCCGGGGTGAAAGAGGTTCGGGAGGTGTTGGAGAAAGCCCGGTCGAGCCGGTTTTTCGATTCGGCGCCGCCCGTGCTCTTCATCGACGAAATCCACCGCTTCAACAAAGCCCAGCAGGATTCGCTGTTGGGAGCTGTCGAACAGGGTGTCGTAACGCTGATCGGGGCGACGACCGAAAACCCGTCGTTCGAGATCATTCGGCCCCTCTTGTCGCGTTGTCAGGTCTACATCCTGAAACCGTTGGAGGAGGAGGATTTGAAAAAACTGCTCGACCGGGTTCTCACCGAAGACATCTGCTTGAAAGAGATGGACATACAGGTGGCGGAGACGGGCGCCCTGCTCAGTTTTAGCGGCGGAGACGCCCGCAAGCTGCTGAATATCGTCGAGATGATTTGCAGCACGGCCGACGGCGAGAAAATCGTCATCGACGACGAGACGGTGCGGGCCGCCCTGCAACAGAACATCGCCCGGTACGACAAGAACGGCGAGGAGCACTACGATGTCATATCGGCTTTCATCAAGAGCGTCCGGGGCAGCGATCCGAATGCTGCGATTTACTACTTGGCCCGCATGTTGGCCGGAGGCGAAGAACCCCGTTTCATCGCCCGGCGGCTCTGCATCTTAGCTTCGGAGGACATCGGGTTGGCCAATCCGAATGCGCTGCTGCTGGCCGAAGCCTGCTTCAATACGGTGCACAACATCGGCATGCCGGAGGCGCGGATCACGCTGGCGCAGGCCACCATCTATTTAGCGACCTCGCCCAAGAGCAACTCGGCCTACATGGCGATCGACCGGGCAATGGCGCAGGTCGAACGCGAAGGTTACCGACCCGTGCCGCTCCACCTGCGGAATGCCCCTACCTCCCTGATGAAAACGGCCGGTTACGGGACGGGATACCGGTATGCGCACGACTATCCGGGCCACTTCGTCGATCTGGAGTTCATGCCGGAGGGTTTGGCCGGCACCCGCTTCTGGACACCGGCCGACAACCCGGCAGAAGAGAAACTCAAAGCCCGCATGGAGGAGCTGTGGGGAGGGAAATATGGAGGCTGAGACTTTGATAATTGCCCAAATAGCGTTAAATTTACTGGAAAAAGCATGCTATGAAAACTGAACGGCATCATCGCGACGGAGCGATTCGGGTGGAGTTGCCCGGCTTTACCGATGACAACAAAAAGGGGCCGTTTTTTTTGCTGGCCGGTCCGTGCGTGGTGGAGAGCGAAGCGATTGTAATGGGAACGGCGGAGCGGTTGGCGGAGATGACGGCACGGTTAGGGATTCCGTACATCTTCAAGGCGTCGTACCGCAAGGCCAACCGGAGCCGGTCGGATTCGTTCACCGGAATCGGCGATGAACGGGCGCTGCAACTGTTGGCGAAGGTGAGGCGGGAGTTCGGCGTGCCGATCGTTACCGACATTCACGCTCCGGAGGAGGCGGCTATGGCCGCCGAATACGTCGATGTGCTCCAGATACCGGCTTTTCTGTGCCGGCAGACCGACCTGCTGACGGCAGCGGCGAAGACCGGCCGGTGGGTCAATATCAAGAAGGGGCAGTTTCTGGCGCCGGAGTCGATGGCCTTCGCAGCGGCGAAGATCACCGAATGCGGAAACCGGCAGGTGATGCTGACGGACCGGGGAACGATGTTCGGCTATCAGGATTTGATTGTCGACTACCGCGGGATTCCGATCATGAAACGGACGGGATTCCCGGTGGTGATGGATATTACCCATTCGCTGCAACAGCCCAACCAAAGCAGCGGCGTAACGGGCGGACAGCCCGAAATGATCGAGACCGTGGCGCGGGCGGCGATTGCGGTGGGGGCGGACGGCCTGTTCGTCGAGACCCATCCCGATCCGGCCAGCGCGCTGTCGGACGGGGCCAACATGTTGCCTTTGGACCGGATGGAGGGGATGCTGGAACGGCTCCTCGTTCTGCGCCGGGCTTTGCTGACCTTCTAATTGCACGACACCTATGGAATCCGAAAATAAACGGGAACAGATCATCGAGACGCTGAAGACGAAATCGGCTCTGCTGCAACACATTTTCGACAACACACAGCAGGTCTTCGGACAGCTCAAGGAGATTTTGCAGGAGTATGCCGTCGAGGTGAACGAACGGTTAGACGGGACGACCGACAAACGGGTCAAGATGGAGTACCGCGACCGGGGCAAGTTCGAGGCTCAGTTGCAGATGGCGGGCGACATTCTGATTTTCAGCATGCACACGAACATCTTCCTGTTCGACCGCGAGAACATCATCTGGCAGAACTCCTACGTGAAACAGGACCGGCAGAATGCCTATTGCGGGGTGATCCACATCTACAACTTTCTGGCCGACTCGTTCAAATACAACCGGTCGGCGGACGAGGGATATTTGGTGGCGCGGATCTTCGTCAACCGGGAATTTCAGTATATGGTCGAGGGGAAACGGCAGGTGGCTTTCCGCCACGACCGCTTCGGACAGGGGGCCATTACGCCGGAGGCGCTGACCGAAATCATCGAAAACACGATGGCTTACACGCTCGATTTCGACCTGCTCGTGCCGCCGTACGACACGGTCAAATTGGTAACGGTAGACCAGATGAACACCAAAATCGAAAACTCGAAACTCCAAACGGGAAAACGGTTGGGGTACCAGTTCCGCTCGGACGACGTATAAACACTCAAAACCCTTTTTTTAACCTTTCTAAAACACAACAGTTTATGGAAAACAAATTCTTCTCTCTCATCAAACCTTATCTGAGCTACATCGACTCAGGCAAACTCTACAAACAGCCGTTCCGGATTCTGTATCAAGCGATCGCGATTCTGATGCTGCTCTTCCCGCTTGCGGTACTCTTCCAACTGCTCAACACCGGCTTTTTCAAGCACGCTACGGGAGGGATGATTTTCGGTGCGATCTTGATTTGGTTGGTCCTCGCTGCGGCCGGATGTCTCAGTTTCCAGCTGTGGTGGAACCGGGCGGCGCAACTGAAACAAACCTCGACCGAAGGAGACGACTTCGTGGCGACGCCGGTGCTCTCCAACCTGATCCAGACTTTCGGCGAATGGCTCGGAAGCTATATTGCCGCCGTCGGTTTCGCGGTAACCCTGCTGGCTTTGATCTTTACGAACGGCAATACAGGCTTTATTCCGGGCATGGGGAAAGGTCTCGGCTGGTTGGGCTTGCTTCTGTTCCCGATCTATGGTTTTATAACGGTCGTTCTTTTCCGCTGGTTCGCCGAGGCGATGCGGGCATTGGTGGCGATTGCGAACAATACGCGGAAATAAAACGTTTTTCCTCTTACTTGCCGAATTGAACAAAGGAGGGGCGACATGCACAACATGTCGCCCCTCTCGCATGAATATATCGCGGTCGCACCAGCTCCGCTCTACTCCGTCCGGTCGTCGTACTGCTCCCGCAATTGCACCAATTTTTCGTGCATCTTGGCCTGCACCTTGGCTAACTTCGGATCGTCATACCGGTTGTGCAGCTCCGACGGATCGGTTTTCAAGTCGTACAGTTCCCACATATCGATATCGTCGCCGTAGAAATGGATCAACTTGTAACGATCGGTCCGCACCCCGTAATGTCTCCGCACGCGATGCTCGCCCGGGAACTCGAAATAGTGGTAATAGATCGCATCACGCCACTCTTTCGGCTGTTCGCCCCGGAGCAGCGGCACCAGCGACACCCCCTGTATATCTTCCGGCACCGTAACGCCGGCCAAATCCAAAAATGTCGGCGCATAGTCGATATTCTGCACCATCTGGCCGATCTCCCGTCCCCGTTCGGCGTGTTTCCAGCAGTCCGGCAGGCGCATCAAAAGCGGTGTCCGAAGCGACTCTTCGTACATGAAACGTTTGTCGAACCAGCCGTGTTCCCCCATGTAGAACCCTTGGTCCGAAGCATAGACCACCAAGGTATTTTCGAGCAGCCCCTCGCGTTCGAGATAGTCCATCAACCGGCCGATGTTGTCGTCCAACGACTTCACACTCTTGAGATAATCCCGCATGTAGCGCTGGAATTTCCACTCGGCCAACTCCTTGCCCGAAAGCCCGGAAGCGATGAAGCGGTCGATCAAAGGCTGGTAAGCGCTGTCCCACTGCGCCCGCTGCTCCGGCGTCATCCGCCCTAATTCGCCGTACATGATGCCTCCCTTGAGTCGTGTTTCGATCGTGCTGTCGATCATCTTGAGGTCGTAGGCCAAGTCCATGTCCTTGTCGATGCTCATCTCCTGGTCGGCCGCTGCCGGACGGCCGGCATAGTCGTCCCAGAAGGTCTCCGGCACCGGGAAGGTCCGATCCTCGAACTGGGTCAGGTTGCAGGTGTCCGACATCCAAATCCGGTGCACCGCCTTGTGATGCAGCAGCAGGCAGAAGGGTTTCGACCGGTCGCGGTGTTCGAGGTAGTCGATCCCTTTATCCGTAATGAGGTTCGTTACGTAGCCGTGTTCGCGGTGGGTCCCCTCCGGGGTGATGAAATCCGGATTATAATAGTATCCCTGTCCCTGCAAAATCTCCCAGTGGTCGAATCCGGTCGGGTTGCTTATCAAATGCCACTTCCCGATCAGAGCGGTCTGGTAACCTCTCTGCTGCAGGAGTTTCGGAAAGGTCTGCTGCGTGCCGTCGAACGGTACGCCTCCTTCGTTCTTCAGAAAACCGTTCTTGTGGCTGTGTTTGCCCGTAATCATGACCGCCCGGCTCGGCCCGGAGATCGAGTTGGTTACGAAACTGTTGTCGAACCGCACCCCCTCGCGGGCCAACCGGTCGAGGTTGGGGGTCTGGTTATACCGGCCATCGTAACAGCTGATCGTCTGGAACGAGTGGTCGTCGGTCATGATGTAAATGATGTTCAGCGGCTTGTCGCACGTTTCGGCCGACTTTTTGTTTTTGGCCTGCAAAGTGGTTCCGCAGACCGACAGGCCGACGGGAACCAAAAGCAAAGATTTATTCATTTTTCAACGTGTTGTTCGTTTTCTCCTGTATTGTCGTTTCCGCCCCCGTTTCGTTCGGTTCGTCGATCGGCTTCCGCAGGGTGAAGTAGCCGAAAACCTCGATCACCCCATAGGCCAGAATCCATGCGCCGATGAAGGTCATGAACCAAGTCTGCATGAATACAGGCTGAACGGAGGCAAAAATTCCGGCGATCATTAACAGAATCGAAAAGAAAAAGTAGATGCCGGGGACGTTGATTCCGCTTTTCTTGGTTTTATACATCGCCACCAACTGGTAGAGTCCGAGAAAGATCAACAGCACGCCGAACAGAATCATAAACAGGCTGGTCCACAATTCCGGCGTGAGCAGCAGCAGTCCACCCCAGATCACGGCGATCGGTGCCGCAACCGGGAGGTATTTCCACCGGTCGGCCCTCCCTTTCGTCCGAATCATGAATCCGGCGAACTGAATGAGTCCGATCACTATCGCCACCACCCCGATCAGCTTGACTCCCCATTTCAGGATTCTGGCCGACCAGATCATCATCACCAATCCCACGACCATTGCAATCACTCCGATCAACAACGGGAGCCGGTTTTTCGCATATTTTTCCATTTTCATATCGGTTTAGAGTTACATACCCCGCAACTTTCGCAACAATCGTGCCATTCACCCGGCTTTACCGCCTCCCTCCTCGCTGCTGTTGCTGCTGCTTGCGCATCGCCTCCTGCTGGCGCTGCATCTCTTCGAGCCTCAGCTGCCATTTCGATTTTTTGACCGGCTTTTTCGTATTCTCCATCATCCGGGCATGCAGCGTCTTGTCGTCCACCATGGAGCGGAAAGCAAAGGTCTGCCCGATCGTAATGATATTGGACAAGAGGTAGTAATAGCACAACCCCGCCGCATAGTTGTTGAACCACACCAACAGCATGACGGGCATCAAATAGAGCATCATGAACTTCATCCCCGGCATCTGCTGGCTGCTCATGCCGGCCGACTGTGCGTAGTTGATCTTCGAGCTGACAAAGAGCGACACGGCCATCAACAGCGCAAACAGACTCACATGATCGCCGTAGAACGGAATCGAGAAGCCGTCGGGGAAGGTCCAAATGCTGTCGTAGGACGACAAGTCGTCCGCCCACAAAAATGCCTTGCCCCGCAGTTCGATCGAAGCCGGAAAGAACCGGAACATGGCGATCAAAATCGGGAACTGGATCAGCATCGGCAGACAACCGCCCATCGGATTGACCCCCGCCGCCTTGTAGAGCTGCATCATCGCCTGCTGTTTTTTCATCGCATCCTCCTTGCGGGGGTACTTTTCGTTCAGTTTGTCGATATCGGGCTTCAGAAGCCGCATCTTCGCCGTCGAGAGGTAGGATTTGTAGGTCAGCGGGAAAATCAACAGCTTGATCAACACCGTCAGAATCAAAATAACGATCCCGAAGTTGGCGATGTAGCTGCCCAGAAAATCGAACACCGGAATCACCACGTAACGGTTGATCCAGCCGATGATCCACCACCCCAACGGCACGAGTTTCTGAAATTCCAAATCTCCGTACTGTTTCAGCACCGAGTATTTGTTCGGCCCGAAATAGAATTGCAGGTCATAACCCTGCGTCGCCGCCGAGTAGGGCAAAGTCAGCTGTGCCGAGAACTCTTTGATGTCGTGATTCGTCGGCGGAAAGGTGTTGTACTTCAGATCCGCTGCCGCAAACGGGTCGTTCGCTGCGAGAATCGACGAGAAAAACTGCTGCTTGAATGCCACCCACTGCACTTTGGTCTTGACCTCCTCCGCTTTCGTTCCGGTCGAGATGCCCAACTCCTCGATCGAGGTTTCGCCCGGATACTTGTAGGCGATGGTCGTGTAGTTGTTTTCGTTCTGGAACCCTTTCTCCTCCTGCGGCGATACGATGTTCCACGCCAGCAGCATCTCCGTCTGGTTCGGCAGCACCGCCCCCTTGAGCCGGGCGAGGTCGATCTTCATGTCCATCAGGTAGTCGTCCGGCCGGATCGTGTAACGGTACTCCAAATAGGAACTCCCCGTCGTATCCGCATAGAGCCGGAAAACGATCGAACTGTCCGAAACCTCCTGTGTCGTGAAATAGAAGTCTTCCGTGTCGATCTGAACCGGTGCGAAGAGATTGAGGTTGAACCGCGATCCTCTCTCAGTAAAAAGCATCAACGGATCGCCGTTGTATTTTTTGTAATCTTTCAGTTCGGCCGCTGCGATCCGCCCCCCTTTGTTCGAGAAGGTGAGCCGAAAGAGTTTGTTTTCCAAGGTATAGAACTCCTCGGTTCCCGTCAGCTGCGCATCGAAAGCTCCGCCGTAGACAGCCGCCTTCGGCTGGCTCTGCGTCAGATACTCTTCCTGCACTTGGGTTTGACTCTGAGCCTGTCCCGCCGCTGCAACGGCTGCTGCCGACAAGGCAGCCGAATCCTCTCTCGCCTGCAACAGCTGCTGTTCCCGCTGCGCCGCCAACCGTTCCGTGTACTGCTTGTTGTTGTACCAGCTGAAGCCGAACAGCAACAGGCCGATCACCAACAAACCGATGAGTGTATTTTTGTTCATGGGTGTGAGTTTCTCGAAAAAAGTTACTTATTGTCCTGATACTGAATGGCCGCTCGCACGAAATCGACGAACAGCGGATGGGGATGGGCCACCGTACTTTTGTACTCCGGATGATACTGCACGCCGACGAACCACGGGTGGTCCTGCACTTCGACCACTTCGACCAGATTCGTGTCGGGATTGATCCCCGTCGCCACCATCCCGACTGCGTCCAAGGCCTCCTTGTAGCGGTTGTTGAACTCATACCGGTGGCGGTGTCTTTCGCTGATCTCGGCCGTCCGGCCGTAGGCCCGCCAAGCATGGGATCCCTCCATCAACCGGCACGGATAGGCCCCCAAGCGCATCGTTCCGCCCTTTTCCGTAACCCCTTTCTGCTCCTCCATCAGGTCGATCACCGGATCAGGCGTCGCCCCCGTCTCGGTCGAGTTGGCTTCGGCCAGCCCCAGAACATTCCGGGCGTATTCGATCACGCAGCACTGCATGCCGAGACAAATCCCCAAAAACGGCACACGGTTCTCTCTGGCATACCGCACCGCTGCGATCTTCCCCTCCAACCCCCGGTGGCCGAAGCCCGGCGCAACGAGGATCCCGCTCATCTCCCGCAGCATCTCCTCCACATTCTCAGCCGTAACTTTCTCCGCATGGACATACTGCAACCGAACTTTCACCCGGTTGGTCGCTCCGGCATGGATGAAAGCCTCGCTGATCGACTTGTAGGCATCCGGCAGCTCGGTATATTTCCCCACCAAAGCGATCTGCACCTCTCCGTTGTCCGGGTGTTTGACGCGGTCGACGAAGTCGCGCCACTTTTCGAGGTCGATCGGCCGCTCGGCATCCAGCCCCAGCTTCCGCAGCGCCACCGTATCCAAGTTCTGGTCCAGCATCATGAGCGGCACTTCGTAAATGGTCGGCACATCCAGCGAAGCCACCACCGCATCCGGCTCCACGTTGCAGAAGAGGGCCACTTTCCGTTTGACCTCCTCGGTCAGCTCCCGCTCCGACCGCAGCACCAGAATATCCGGCTGCAACCCGTTCTCCTGCAACTGTTTGACCGAGTGCTGGGTCGGCTTGGTCTTCAGCTCTCCGCTGGCCCGCATATAGGGGATCAAGGTCAAATGCACCACCAGCGTATTCCCGAATCCCAATTCGTACCGCAGCTGACGCACCGATTCGATATACGGCAGCGATTCGATGTCCCCGACCGTCCCTCCGATCTCGGTAATCACCACATCGTAGTCATGCCGGTTCCCCAAGAGTTGAATCCGCCGTTTGATCTCGTCCGTAATATGCGGAATGACCTGTACGGTCTTCCCCAAAAACTCCCCTTTCCGCTCCTTGTCGATCACACTCTGGTAGACCCGCCCCGTGGTTACGTTGTTGGCCTGCGAGGTCGGCCGACCCAGAAAGCGTTCGTAATGGCCGAGGTCCAAATCGGTCTCCGCTCCGTCCTCCGTAACGTAACACTCGCCGTGTTCATACGGATTCAGCGTCCCCGGATCGATGTTGATGTACGGGTCGAGCTTCTGGATCGTTACCGAATAGCCCCGGGCTTGCAGCAGCTTGGCCAACGAGGCTGCAATGATCCCTTTTCCCAGCGAAGAGGCCACTCCGCCGGTTACGAAAATATATTTGGTCTGTTGTTTCATACCTGTATTTCCCTCTGTTCCTCCATGTGTTATTCCTCCGAAGCCGCCGTCCCGCCGTTCGCTGCCTCCTCCGGCCGGTCGAGCAACCGGATCTGTTCGTTCAGCGTGGCGATCTGCGCTTTGGCCCGGGCAATCTTGTTCTGCACCTCTTTCACCAACGCATCGGCATTTTTCGACCGGGCAAAGAATCCGATGTTGTTCTCCCAAATCTGGATGTCGTTCTCGATCTGCCGGATCTTGGCGTGCAGCCGTTCCCGCTCCTGTCCCAACCGTTTCGCTCCGCCCTCCTGAATCTTGGAGACCTTTTCGCGGAAGTTGCGCAGGTGGCGTTCCCGCTCCCCGCCCCGCAGCCGGTCGAACAGGCTGTCCACGATCTGCCGGTACTCCGTCTGAACCGCCTCTTTCTTCTTGATCGGCACGAATCCGATCTCCGACCACCTGCGCTGGAACTCTTTGATCGTGTCGAGCGTCATATCGGTTTGCTCCTGCAAGCAGTTCCGCATTTCGTCGAGCAGCGCCTCTTTCCGGCTCAGGTTTTCGGCATACTGCGAATCCTGATTGCCGAAATGCTCCGCCTTGCGGGCAAAAAACCGGTCGCTGGCCGCCCGAAAGCGTTTCCAGAGCTGTTCCGAATGTTTCCGCGAAGTCGAACCGATCTCTTTCCACCGTTTTTGCAGGGCGATCAAGGTGTCGGTCGTCGCTTTCCAGTCCTCGCTCTCCTGCAGCGCTTCGGCCTGTACGCACAAATCCAACTTGGCCTGCAAATTGTCTGCAATCTCCGCCTTCATCTCCTGATAAAACGCCCGCTTCGCCTCGAAAAACCGGTCGCAAGCCGCCCGGAAACGTTCGTAAATTTTGGCATTGTCTTTTTTCGGCGCAAACCCGATCGTCTTCCACACCTTTTGTATCTCGATGACCCGTTCCGAAGCCGCCGTCCACTCCTTGTGCGATGCCCCTCCGTTCTCCGCCAGCTCCTCGACCTTTTCGCACAATTCGGCTTTCAGTGCCAGATTCTGTTTCTGCTCGGCCTTGATCCCCTCGAAATACTCCTGGTGCCGCTTGTTGATCCGGGTGCTGGCCGCCTTGAACCGCTCCCACAGCTCCTCCTTGAGTTCCGCCGCCACCGGACCCACCTCGCGCCATTCGTCGTGCAGTTTCTGGAGTTTGTGGAACGCTTCGGTAACGCTCGGCTCCAGCATCAACGCCTCAGCCTGTTCCGCCAGCGCCGTCTTCGCCTCGCAGTTCTTCCGCAAATCCAAGTCGCGCAACTCTCTGTTGATCTTGATATAGTTGTAGAAGTTCTCGACATGATGGTGATAGGTCTCCCACAGGTCCTTGATCTTCTCTTGCGGCACGATGCCGGCCTCTTTCCAGCGCTGCTGCAACTCCCGGAAAGTCTGAAATGTCTGCCCCAAAGTCTCGTTCCCGTTCACCAACTCTTTCAACTCTTCGATAATCCGGAGTTTTTCGGCATAGGCCCGCTCTTTCTCCTCTTCGGCCCGGTGGATGAAGGCATTGCGTTTCTCGCGATACTGCACCAACAGCTCCTTGAACAACGGTTCCTTGTCGTTCGCTGCGGGGGTAAATGTTTCAGCCTCGCCGCCCGCCGCCAAAAAAGCGGCCCGCTGCGCCTCGATTCCGGCACGCCCGGCTTTGTAGAAAGCGATCTTCACCGCCTCCACTTCACCCCGCAAATCTTGCACCGGCCGTTCGGCCAGCATCCGACTCAACAGGTCGATCAGTTCGTCCTGCGTTTTGTCTGCATACGGATTCCCCTCCTCCGCCGCAGCCCTCTCCTGCGTAGTTTCGACAGCCTCGCCCTCCTCTCTCCCTGCCGCCGCCACGGCGGCCGCCCCGGTTTCGGCTGCGAATCGCTCCTCTCCGCCGAGATTTTCGGCCGGAACCGGAGCAGAAGTTAAACCTTGACTTTCCATCTTGTGTTCAGGTTGTTTGCATTGATAGAACCAACGATGCCCGGTTTTCCGAAGAATCTTCGACTGAGAAAGCCCTCCGGAAAACCGGGCATCCAAACTGTCCTACAAAATTAGGAAGATTTTTCTCCATTCTCAAATTTTTTCGTCCGCCCGCGCCGGAGACCTTTCGTTTGCTGCGATCGCGGCTGAGGCGGTGTCGGACGTTCCCGCTGCACGCCGGCCAAAACGGGCCTCAGGAACCGTCCCGTGTAGCTCGCCTCGCAAGCTGCCACCTCCTCCGGCGTCCCCTCGGCCAGCAGCCGGCCTCCGGCTTCGCCCCCCTCCGGTCCGATGTCGATCAAGTGGTCGGCCACTTTGATGACGTCTATGTTGTGTTCGATGACGATCACCGTATTCCCCTTGTCCACCAACCGGTTCAGCACCCCCAACAACACCCGGATGTCCTCGAAGTGCAAGCCGGTGGTCGGTTCGTCCAAAATATAGAGGGTATTTCCCGTATCGCGCCGCGACAGCTCGGCCGACAGTTTGATCCGCTGGCTCTCGCCTCCCGACAGGGTGGTGCACGGCTGCCCCAACCGCAAATAACCTAACCCCACATCCTGAATCGCCTTGAGTTTCTGGTGGATCGTCGGCACCGGCTCGAAAAACTCGACCGCCTGGTTGATCGTCATGTTCAGCACGTCGTCGATGCTCTTGCCCTTGTACTTTACCTGAAGCGTTTCGCGGTTATACCGGTGTCCGTTGCACTCCTTGCAGGTTACGTACACGTCCGGCAGGAAGTTCATCTCGATGGTCTGCACCCCGGCTCCCCGGCAGGCTTCGCACCGGCCTCCCTTGACGTTGAACGAGAACCGACCCGCCTTGTACCCCCGGATCTGGGCATCGGGTGTCGCCTCGAACAGGCTGCGGATGTCGCCGAAAACGCCGGAATAGGTGGCCGGATTGCTCCGCGGAGTGCGCCCGATGGGAGACTGGTCGACAATCACCAATTTGTCGATGTGCTCCATTCCGTCGATCCGGTCGTAGGCCAGCGGCTGGTCGAACGACCGGTACAACTCCCGGGCCATCGCCGGCCGCAGCGTTTGATTGACCAAGGTCGACTTCCCGCTGCCGCTCACCCCCGTTACCACGATGAACTGGCCCAGCGGAAACCGTACCGTAATATTTTTCAGATTATTCCCCCGCGCCCCGTGAATCGTCAAAAACCGGCCGGACCCTTTCCGGAGTACAGCCGGAATCTCGATCTTGCGCCGTCCGGTCAGGTAGTCGGTCGTAAAGGTCGGCTTTTCGAGCACCTCCGCCAGCGTCCCCGCCGCCGAAATCTTGCCCCCCTGCCGTCCCGCCGCCGGGCCGACGTCTACGATCCAGTCGGCCGACTCGATCATCTCCTGGTCGTGCTCCACCACGATCACGCTGTTCCCCGCATCGCGCAGCCGGCGCAGCGAGTCGATCAGTTTGATGTTGTCCCGCTGGTGCAGCCCGATGCTCGGCTCGTCGAGAATGTAGAGCACGTTGACCAATTTCGACCCGATCTGTGTCGCCAACCGGATCCGCTGGCTCTCGCCCCCGCTCAGGGTGCGCGACGAGCGCGACAGCGAAAGATAGCCCAACCCCACATCCGTCAGAAAACGCAGCCGGTCGCGGATCTCCTTGAGAATGTCCCGCGCGATGGCCTGCTGCTTCTTCGTCAGCCTCGCTTCGATCCCGTCGAACCACGCGGTCAGCTCCTCGATGCTCATCGCCGACAGTTCCGCGATATTCCGGCCGTCGATCCGGAAATAGAGCGACTCCTCCCGGAGCCGTGTCCCTCCGCAGACCGAACAGGGGCGCCGCTCCACATACTGTTCTTTCCATTTCGCCCCTTTGTCGCCCTCCTCGGCCTCCGCTTCCAAGTAGGCGATCACCCCCTCCCAAGTGGTCATATAGCTGTTCCCCGCCCCCGAATGCGCCTTCACCCGCAGCGGCGTGGCGTCGCCGTACAGCAGGGCGTTCATCGCCTCCTCGTCCAACTCGTCCAACGGCGTGTCGAACGTAAAGTCATACCGCACCGCCAGCGCTCCCATCTTGTTGAACACCGCGTTGGATTTCGGCTTTCCCAAGGGCTGAATCCCTCCCCGGGCAATGGACTTGGAGCTGTCCGGAATGATCCGCGAGAGGTCGAACACCGTCTCCTCGCCCAGACCGTTGCAATGGGGGCAGGCCCCCTGCGGCGAGTTGAACGAGAAGGTGTGCGGAGCCGGCTCGTTGTACGAAATGCCTGTCGTCGGACACATCAGGTTCCGGCTGTAGAAGCGGCTTTCGCCCGTCTCGTAGTCGGCCACCATCATCGTCCCCTTTCCCTGCCGCATCGCCTCTTCGAGGCTCTTTTTGATGCGGGCCTCCGCCTCCGGAGCGGCCACCATCCGGTCGATCACCAACTCGATGTGGTGGATCTTGTACCGGTCGAGCTGCATCCCCCCGTGGAGTTCGACGATCTCTCCGTCCACCCGGGCATAGAGATACCCTTTCTTGATCATCGACGCGAAGAGTTCGCGGTAGTGCCCTTTCCGACCCTTGACCAACGGTGCGAGCAGGGCGATCCGTTTCCCGCCGAACCGCTCGACGATCAGTTCGGCGATCTGCTGGTCGCTGTAGTGCACCATCTCCTCGCCCGTCGCCTTGGAATAGGCAACGGAGGCTCTTGCGAACAAAAGCCGCATGAAGTCGTTGATCTCCGTAACCGTTCCCACGGTCGACCGGGGGTTGCGCCCCGTGGTCTTCTGCTCGATCGCGATGACCGGGCTGAGGCCTTCGATCTTGTCCACGTCCGGCCGCTCCAGAGTCCCGAAAAACTGCCGCGCATAGGCCGACAGGGTTTCGAGATAGCGGCGCTGCCCCTCGGCATAGATCGTATCGAACGCCAGCGACGATTTCCCCGAACCCGACAAACCGGTAATCACCGTGAGTTTGTCGCGCGGGATCCGGACGTCCACGTTCTTGAGGTTATGCACCCGCGCCCCTTCGACGACAATCCAATCCTGTTTAGTTTCCATTTTCACTGAATCCCTCCGTCGGAATCTTCACCGGATAGACCTTCCCCGCCCGGTTCTCATACTCGTAGCTCCGAATCCAGGGATTGAGCACCCGCAGCATTTTGTAGTTCGTTCCGTATCGGGCCGCCAGAGCCACCCAGTCGATCGGCTGCGATCCGACCTTCACGGTCCGGTAGTGCTCGAACGGCGGCAGGTAGTCCCGCTTCCGCAAATGGTAGCCGTACTGCTGCGGATCTCCGACCAGCAGTTTGTAGGAGAGAATGCGAAAAACATACCGCATGGTCTCTTCCGGCAAAAAGAGGTCGTAGTAGGAGTTCACCGCTTTCTGGATATCGAGCCGTTTGCTGACCCCGGCCAGCCCCGCATTGTACGAAGCGGCTGCCAGCGTCCAGCTGCCGTAGCGTTTGTAAGCATCCTGCAAATACTTGCAGGCGGCCTCTGTCGCGTATTCGATGTTGTACCGCATGTCGACGTTGTCGCCCGTCTCCACTCCGTAGTCTTTGGCGGCCGATTTCATCAACTGCCACGGGCCTGCCGCTCCCGCCGGGGAGACGACATTCGGGTCGAGTCCGCTCTCCGCCATGCAGAGGTATTTGAAGTCTTCCGGAATGCCGTACTGTTTCAAGATCGGCTCGATCACCGGAAAGTAGCGGGTCGTCAGCCGCAGGGTCCGCAGGGTCCGCGAGTGCATGAACATCGTAACGGTCAGCTCCCGTTCGAGCGCCTCGCGCACATCGTCGTATTCGAGCGGCACCCGTTCGCCGGCGAAATCCAATTGCTGCGGCAGTTCCGGCACAAAGACCGGGGAGACCTCCGCCGGACCGTATCCCTGCTGTGCACAAGCGGTCGCGACGCATCCGGCCCATGCTGCGGCCGTAAACAAAAGAGCGAGTTTTTTCATACGTACTGCTGTTGTTTTTTTTACAATATATGTTCCAACGCATCCCGAATGCTGATGATCCGGAAGAGGTCGAGCACGGTCAGGGCGATGAACAGAATCAAGAGCCACCGCAAAAGCCGCGTGTCGATCCGGGTGGCATACTTCGATGCGACGTAAGCTCCGATCACATTTCCGACAGCATGGACCAGGCCGTAGCCGTAAGCCACCTGCCCGTGTACCATGTAGACGGCCAGCGTCAGCGGAATGTAGAGCATGACGATAAAACTCTTCAGCGCATTGGCCGTTATCACATCGTAGCCCATCCCCATGATGGTCAGTCCGAGGATCACGTATCCCATCCCGATCTGAAAGGCCCCGCCGTAGATTCCCACCAAAAAGAACCACAGGTAGTCGAGCCGGTGCACCCGCCGGAGCGGTTTTCCGTTCCCTTGGAGGATCCGGTTCGGGCTGAAGAGCAGCAAGGTCAGCAGCAGGACCAGAATCGTCGCCAACAGCACCACAAACACCGAGGGATCGACCCACGCAGCGAACTCCGCCCCGGCCACCGCTCCGAGGGCTGTCGGAATCCCTAACCTCAGCCCCACCGAATAGTCCAGCAGCCGCTGTTTCCGGAAGTTGAAGGCCGCGGCTCCCACTTGGAACAGCACCGGCAGCCGGTTGGTTCCGTTGGCCACCTCGATCGGCAGCCCCAGTGCCGTATAGACCGAAATGGAGACCACCGCCGCAGCCCCCGCAAAGGTGTTGACCACCCCGACGAAAATCCCCGAACAGATCAACAGTATGACGACCGAAAGACTCACGTTTTCTTGCAGTATATCGTTTTCCCCCTACACCGGCGGTCTCTTGGATCCTATGGCTATTCTCCGCCCAACGCAAACTCGTCGGCATCCAGATGGGCCGGGAAACGCCGCCGGAAAGCCTCCAATTCATCCAACGACAAGGTGGCGGAGAGCATGCACTCCCGCCCCGGCTCCGCCTCGGCGAGCGGCCGCCCCGCAAAGTCCAGCACGGCCGAATCGCCCGAATAGAGCCGTTCGCCCGGCTCCTCGCCGCACCGGTTGACCCCTGCGACATAAGCCAAATTTTCGATCGCCCGCGCCCGCAGCAGCGTGCTCCACGCCTCCCGCCTCGCCTCCGGCCAGCAAGCCACATAGAGCAACAGGTCGTAATCGCCCCGGTTGCGCGAAAAGACCGGGAAACGCAGGTCGTAGCAGATCAACGGACAGATCCGGAATCCTTTGTAATGGACCACCAGGCGCCGTTCGCTCCCCTCGGCGTAGTGTTCGTGTTCGCCCCCCATCCGGAAGCGGTGGCGCTTGTCGTAGGTCAGCCGCACCCCGTCCGGCGTGAAGAAAAAGAGGCGGTTGAAAAATCCGGTCTCCGGCCCGGTGCGGCGGATCCGGTCGCGGACGGCCACGCTCGTAACGATCGCCTTGCCCGTCCGCACCGCCAAGTCGCGCAGAAAGGTTACGACTTCACCCTCCATCTCCTGCGCGATTGCCGCCGGATTCATGCTGAATCCGGTGGCGAACATCTCCGGCAAGACGACCAAATCGGCCTCGGGTGCCTCGCGCTCGATCCATCCGGCCGCTTTCCGGCAATTCTCAGACGGACTCTCCCACTGTATATCCATCTGAAAAAGAGCTATTTTCAGAATTTTATCCATAAGTCGACGGTTGAACGACCGATTGCTGCAAAGGTACGTTTCCGGGAGCTTTCCTGCAACGAAAGTATGCGGATAATTCGGCGATCCGGTCGTTCTTCCGGGGAAAATTCTATCTTTGTAGCTGTCAACAACGAAAGCGGAGAACGAACTTGATACGAGTTGCGAATTACAACCGGCTGACCTTAGCGCGGAAGACGGACAACGGAGGCTACCTCACCGACGGCGAGGGAAACGAAGTGCTGTTGCCGAACCGTTACATGCCGGAGGAGATCGAGACCGGCGACGAACTGGAAGTTTTCGTCTACACCGACTCGGAGGACCGGCCGGTGGCGACGACCGAACGGCCGAAAATCGTCGAGGGGGGCATCGCCGCCCTGCAGGCGGTGGGGTTCAACTACCACGGGACTTTTTTGGACTGGGGGCTGCCCAAAGATCTTTTCGTGCCGAAACGGAACCAGCAGGCACCGATGTTGGTCGGCGAGTGGTATGTGGTAACGGTCTATGTCGACAACCTGACCGGACGGGCCGTCGGCAGCTCCAAACTGAACAAAATCATCAACAACGACGAGATTACCGTGCGGCCGAAAGAGGAGGTGGACATTTTGGTTGCGACACGCAAGCCCAAAGGATTCCGGGTGGTCATCAACGACCGCCACTGGGGGATGCTCTACGACAACCAGATCTTCACCGACGTGAAGTTGGGGATGCGGATGAAAGCCTACGTGCGGAAGATCGCCGACGACCGGCGGATCGACGTGTCGCTCCAGCAGGAGGGGTTCGACCAGGTGAAGATCGCAGCGGCCGAGATCCTGACGATGATCGACCAGTCGGGCGGCCTCCTGCCGGTGGGAGACAAATCCGAACCGGAGGCGGTGCGGATGGCCACCGGGTTGAGCAAGAAAATTTTCAAACGGGCGGTGGGTTACCTGATGAGCCGGGGATTGGTGGAGAACGGCGGCGTGTCGGTGAAGCGGGCCGAAACCCCGAAATAGATTCCGGCCGGGAATTGGCGGAGAATGCCGTTTTTTTGTACTTTTATCCGCCGGATTTCGCCGGAGAGGCTTCCCGTTTCGGAGCTTATCCTGTGGAAATGAGCGGCTTTCGACGAGCCGGCGCTATGGCAACGATCAATTTTTGAAACCAGCATGAAAGTCGATGTAGTTCTCGGCCTGCAATGGGGCGACGAAGGCAAAGGAAAAGTCGTGGACGTCCTCACGCCCGATTATCAGGTCATCGCCCGATTCCAGGGGGGGCCGAATGCGGGCCACTCCCTCCACTTCGGCGACAAAGTCCATGTCTTGCGGTCGATCCCGTCGGGGATTTTTCGCGACAACGCCATCAATATCATCGGCAACGGCGTCGTGCTCGACCCGGTGATGTTCGCCCAGGAGATCGGCGAATTGGAAGCGATGGGAGTCGACGTAACGGCCAAGATCCGGGTGGCGAAAAAAGCCCACCTCATTTTGCCGACCCACCGGATGCTCGATGCCGCGAGCGAAGCGGCCAAAGGAAAGGCGAAAATCGGCTCGACGCTCAAGGGAATCGGGCCGACCTACATGGACAAGACCGGACGGAACGGGCTGCGGGTGGGAGACATCCTCTCGCCGTCGTTCACCGAGCGGTACGAACGGCTGAAACAGAAACACACGGCCATGCTGGCTCAGTTCGACTTCGCTTACGACATAGCGGAGTACGAGACACAGTGGTTTGCCGGAATCGATACCCTGAGGCGGTTCCCGATCATCGAAGGGGAACATGTGGTGAACCGGCTGTTGGACGGAGGTCAGCGAATTTTGGCAGAGGGGGCGCAAGGCTCCCTGCTCGATGTGGATTACGGCACCTACCCCTTCGTAACCTCCTCCAATACGGTGTGCGCCGGGGCCTGCATCGGTTTAGGGGTGGCGCCCAAGCGGATCGGAGAGGTTTACGGGATCTTCAAAGCGTACTGCACCCGGGTGGGGAGCGGTCCGTTTCCGACCGAGCTGTTCGACGAGACCGGCCGGGATTTGCAGCGGATCGGCCACGAATTCGGAGCAGTAACCGGCCGGGAGCGGCGGTGCGGCTGGCTGGACTTAGTGGCGCTGAAGTACAGCACGATGATTAACGGCGTTACGCAGCTCATCATGATGAAATCGGACGTGCTCAACACCTTCCCGACCATCAAAGTGGCAGTGGCTTACGAGATCGGCGGCGAACGGGTAACGGAGTTCCCGTACGAGACCAACGAAGAGATTACACCTATATATAGAGAGTTCGAGGGGTGGCAGTGCGACATCACCGGGATTCGGCGGTACGAAGATTTTCCGCAGCCATTCAAGACCTATGTCGAATTTATCGAACGGGAGACGGGCGTGCCGGTGAAGATCATTTCGGTCGGGCCGGACCGCGAGGAGACGATCGTTCGTTAGAGGCACTCTCCCCTTTCCGAATGAGGCAAAGAAGCGAAAAACAGAACCCGCCGATTTTGTTTTTCGCTTTTTATGTATTACTTTCAACCCTGATATGAAAATCGCACTGATAGGTTACGGCAAGATGGGACACGAGATCGAGAAGATTCTCGTGTCGCGGGGGCACACCCTCTCCCTGATTATCGACATAGACAACACGGACCGGCTGACGGCCGAAAACCTCGCGGCATGCGACGTGGCGATCGAGTTCACGACACCGGCGACGGCCTGTGGGAATGTCCTGGCCTGTTTAGAGGCCGGAGTGCCGGTGGTGTGCGGGACGACAGCGTGGCTCGACCGGCTGCCGGAGGTAACCGCAGCGTGCGAACGGATGCGGGGAGCATTCTTCTACGCCTCGAACTACAGCATCGGCGTCAACCTCTTTTTCGCCGTCAACCGCCATCTGGCGCAGATGATGAACCGGTTTCCGGAGTACGATGTAACGCTGAACGAAGTGCATCACGTGCAGAAGAAAGATGCGCCGAGCGGCACGGCGGTAACGCTGGCTGAAGATATTCTGGCGGGGATCGACCGCAAAACCGGATGGCATCTGGGGACGACGACCGTACCGGAGGAGCTGGAGGTTACGGCGCAGCGGCGGTCGGTGGTGCCGGGGATTCACACCGTGGTGTGGGAGTCGGAGGCCGACCGCATCACGATTGACCATACGGCGAAAAGCCGCACCGGATTCGCCATGGGGGCGGTGCTGGCGGCGGAGTTTCTGGCCGGCCGGCGCGGGACGGGGCGAGTCTATGGAATGAAAGACCTGTTAGGATTTTAACCGAAACGAGACGAAGATGAAAGCAATCGAAAAGGTGCGTGAAATCTGGGGGAACCGATGGGTCAAGTTCTCGGTGGCGAGCGCAGTCTACGTATTGTGGTTCGTGATCTGGACACGGAACTTGTGGTGGCTGCTCGGAGTGGCGGTGATCTACGATATTTACATCGGGAAACGGATGGACCGGCTCTTTCTCGACCGCTACCGGCGCTGCAAAGCGAACAACCGGCGGTTCCGGAAAGCGGCCGAATGGGTCGAAGCCTTGCTCTTTGCAACGGTCGTGGTGGTGCCGCTCAAGATCTATTTTTTCGGGATGTACGTCATTCCGTCGTCGTCGATGGAACATACGCTGCTGACCGGCGACTACATTTTCGTCAGCAAGGTTCGCTACGGACCGAAGATGCCCAATACCCCGCTGTCGTTTCCGTTCGTGCAGAACACCCTCCCTTTTACGGCCCACACCCCGTCGTATATAGACTGGATCGAATCGCCCTACAAACGGTTGAAGGGTTGGGATCGGGTGCGGAACAACGACGTCGTGGTCTTCAACTTTCCGGAGGGGGACACCGTGGCGTTGGGGATGCTGACGGTAACGGACGAATACGGGCGCACGGTGTCGAGCGACGTGTCGACCACCAACTATTACGAATTGGTCCGCTCGCTGGGGCGGAAGCGGGTGCATGAGGAGTTGGACGTGCGCTACCGGCCGGTGGACAAGCGGGAGAATTACATCAAGCGGTGCATTGCCGTGGCGGGCGACACCGTGCAGATCGCCGACGGCGAGGTGTTTGTCGACGGAGAACAGATGACGGACGATTTGCCGGGGGTGCAGCACCTCTACTTGGTGAAAGTAGACGCCCCGATCGGGAACCGGACATTCGAACGCTTGGGAATCAATGCAGAAGAGGTCGATTACAACCCGCAGACGCAGCGGTACACCATGCCGCTCACGGCAGAAGGGGCGGAACGGATCGGAGGGCTGCCGGAAGTGGTACAGATTACGCGGTATATCAACCGGCTGCCGAACGAGTCGATCTTTCCGCACGATCCGGTGCGGTACCCGTGGACAGAGGACAATTTCGGCCCCCTGTGGATACCGCAGGCGGGAGCGACCGTGCCGCTGACGACAGACAATCTGCCCCTCTACGAACGGATTATCCGCAACTACGAGGGGAACGATCTGCGGGTGGACGAGGCGGAAGGAGTTATATATATCAACGATTCATTGGCAACGAGTTACACCTTTCGGATGAACTATTACTTCATGATGGGAGACAACCGCCACAATTCGGCGGACTCCCGGTTCTGGGGATTCGTGCCGGAGGATCATATCGAAGGGCGGGCTTCGTTCGTGTGGCTCTCGGTTACACCGGGAAAAAATATATTCAACGGAATCCGGTGGAACAGAATGTTCCGCAAGATCGAATAGAGCAACACTTGAGGTCGAACATCAAATTAATAACCAAATACTCCCAAACAATTTTCTCATGAACAAAGCATTGAAAATTGTCGTTCTTGCCAAGCAGGTTCCCGACACGCGGAACGTGGGCAAGGATGCCATGAAAGCCGACGGTACGGTGAACCGGGCGGCTCTGCCGGCCATTTTTAATCCGGAGGACTTGAACGCCTTGGAACAGGCATTGCGCATCAAAGACCGGATTCCGGAAACGACGATCACAATTCTGACCATGGGGCCGTTCCGGGCAGCCGAAGTGATCCGCGAAGCGATGTTCCGCGGAGCCGACGGCGGCGTACTGCTGACCGACCGCAAGTTTGCCGGAGCCGATACGCTGGCCACGAGCTACACGCTCTCTTGCGCCATCAAGAAGCTGAACCCGGACCTGATCATCGCCGGACGGCAGGCGATCGACGGCGACACGGCTCAGGTAGGGCCTCAGGTGGCTGAGAAGTTGGGGCTGCCTCAGGTAACTTATGCCGAAGCGGTCGACCAGGTCGATGTGCAGGCAGGCGAGATTACCATTCGCCGGCGGTTGGAGCACGGGGTAGAGACCGTAACGATGCACCTGCCGGGGGTGGTTACGGTCAATGCCAGCGCGCCGGAGTGCCGGCCGCGGAATGCCAAGATGGTGATGAAGTACAAACACGCCCGGACGATGAGCGAAGTGCAGGAGCAGCAGGAAGATTACTATCTGGCTCTGCACAAGGAACGCTGCTACCTCTCCATTCCGGAGTGGGGTGCGGACGACGTGGCGGCCGATCCGGAATCGCTGGGTCTGAGCGGATCGCCGACCAAGGTGAAGACGATCGAAAACATCGTCTTTCAGGCGAAAGAGGCGAAGCACCTGACCGGCGAGGACAACGACATCGACGGATTAATCAAAGAACTGATCGCTTCGCACACAATCGGTTAATGCAGTTTACTTAGACTTGTACATCAAACGAAATTACCATGAACAACATATTCGTATATTGCGAGATCGAAGAGGGAAAAGTGGCGGACGTTTCGCTGGAACTCTTGACCAAGGCACGGGTCTTGGCCGGAACGTTAGGATGCCGGGTCGAAGCACTGGCTATCGGGCATAACCTCTCGGGAATTGAAAAACAGCTGGCCCAGTACGGGGCAGAGGTCGTGCATGTGGCAGACGGCAAAGAATTGGCGCCGTTCCGGACCTTGCCCCATGCGGCGATCGTTTGCGGCCTGTTCCGGGAAGAGCAGCCGCAGATCGCTCTGTTCGGAGCGACCTGCATCGGACGGGATTTGGCCCCGCGGGTGTCGTCGGCGCTGCACAGCGGTTTGACGGCGGACTGCACCTCGTTAGAGATCGGCGACCACAAGGATCCGAAGACCGGCACCGAGTACAAGAACCTGCTCTACCAGATCCGTCCGGCGTTCGGCGGGAACATCATCGCAACGATTATCAACCCGGACCACCGGCCCCAGATGGCCACGGTGCGCGAAGGGGTGATGAAGATGGAGCCGGTTCCGGCCAGCGAGGTGAAACCGGCCGAAGTCAAACAGGTCGATTACGCGAAATACCTGAGCGACGGGGATTTCGCCGTCAAGATCATTGCCCGCGAAATGGAAGAGCGGAAGATCAACATCAAAGGTTCGCCGATTATCGTGGCAGGCGGCTACGGAATGGGATCGAAAGAGGGATTCGGCCTGCTCTATCAGTTGGCCGAAGTGCTGGGGGCCGAAGTGGGCGCTTCGCGGGCGGCGGTGGATGCCGGATTTGCGGAGCATGAACGGCAGATCGGACAAACGGGGGTTACGGTGCGGCCGAAACTCTACATCGCCTGCGGCATTTCGGGTCAAATCCAGCACACGGCAGGTATGGACGGCAGTTCGATGGTCATCTCGATCAACACCGATCCGGAGGCACCGATCAACAAGATTGCGGACTATGCGATCGTCGGAGATGTGAACACCGTGATCCCGAAGATGATCAAATACTACAAACAAAACAGCAAGTAACCTTTTTTGACTGACACAGGACATGGCTAATTTTTTCTTGGACAATAAGGACATACAGTTTCATCTGGATCACCCCCTGATGAAGAAGATCGTGGACCTCAAGGAACAAGGGTTCCGGGACAAGGCGACCTACGACTACGCACCGGTGGACTTCGAGGATGCGGTCGACAGCTACAAGAAAGTACTGGAGATCGTGGGGGATGTGGCGGCCAATACGATCGCCGTGAATGCCGATTCGGTGGACAAGGAGGGGCCGCGGGTGGAAAACGACCGGGTGATCTACGCCCGGGGAACGCAGGAAAACCATGACATGCTCACGCAGGCGGGAGTCTACGGAATTTCGCTGCCGCGGCGCTTCGGAGGGCTGAACTTTCCGCTCGTACCGTATGTCATGACTTGCGAATTGGTGAGTCGGGCCGATGCCGGTTTCGGGAACATCTGGGGTTTGCAGGACTGTGCGGAGACGCTGCACGAGTTTGCCAGCGAAGAGATCAACGCCGAATTTCTGCCCCAGATCAACAAAGGGGCGACGGCAGCGATGGACCTCACGGAACCGGATGCCGGGTCGGACTTGCAGGCAGTAATGCTCAAGGCGACGCCCAATCCGGACAAACCGGGCGAATGGCTCCTGAACGGGGTGAAACGGTTTATCACCAATGGAGACGGGGATATTTCGTTGGTGCTGGCCCGGTCGGAAGAGGGGACGACCGATGCACGGGGGCTGTCGCTGTTCGTTTACGACAAAAAGCACATGGCAGTCAAGGTGCGGCGGATCGAACACAAATTAGGGATCATCGGATCGCCCACCTGCGAACTGGTCTTCACCAATGCACCGGCCAAATTAGTGGGCGACCGGAAGATGGGGCTGATCAAGTACGTAATGGCACTGATGAACTCGGCCCGGTTGGGGATCGGAGCGCAGTCGGTGGGGATCATGGAGGCGGCTTATCGTGAGGCGCTGAAGTATGCCAACGAACGCGAACAGTTCGGCAAACCGATCATTCAGTTCCCGGCGGTCTACGAACTGCTGACCAACATGAAAGCACGCTTGCAGGCAAGCCGGGCTTTGCTGTACGAAACGGCCCGATTCGTGGACGTCTACAAGAACTATTTCCACCTCGAAAAGGAACGCAAACTCACGCCGGAAGAGCGGTCCGAAATGAAGCAGTACCAGAAGTTGGCGGATGCTTACACGCCGCTCTTGAAACTCTTCTCGTCGGAGTACAGCAACAGTGTGGCATACGATGCGCTGCAAATTCACGGCGGATCGGGCTTCATGAAAGATTATGCGATCGAACGGATCTACCGCGATGCGCGAATCACGACGATCTACGAAGGGACTTCGCAATTGCAGGTAGTGGCCGCGATCCGGGGGGTTACGACAGGCGTGCTGCTCGCCCAGATGCAGGGTTACGAAGCGGTCAAACCGGTATCGGAACTCGACGGACAACACCGGACGTTAGTGGCGATGCGGGAGCAGTACGAAACGGCTGTCAAGGCGGTGCAAGAGGCTGCGGCGAAGGAGGGGAACGATGCGGATCTGCTCGATTTCCACGCCCGGCGGTTGGTCGAAATGGGGGGGTACATCATTATGGGACACCTCTTGCTGCAACAGGCCAGCCATCCGGAAGCAGGCGAGGAATACCGCATTTCGGCCATTGCCTTCATCAAGGAGGGACAGGCGAAATGCAGCGCCCATGCGGACTACATCAAGGCTTTCGAACCGGACAGTTTAGGGTACTTCAAGATGGTGCTGGACGAACCGGTAGAGGCGTAGTTTTCGCTTCGGTGCAGAATGCCGATCGGGGCAGGGAAAATTGTCATTTTCCCTGCCCCGATCATTTTGAGTCGGCCGCTCCTCTCACAGCCTCAGCTCCCAACATCCCACATCGAGCCACCGGCCGAACTTGCAGCCCACCTCCGTGAAGTGAGCCACCTTGCGGAACCCGAAATTTTCGTGCAGAGCGACACTTTGCGTATTCGGCAGCGTGATCGTCGCCACCGCCACATGAAACTCCGCCCGGCGCAGCAACCGGATCAACTCTTGGTAGAGCATCGGGCCGATCCCCTTCCCCACCCGGTCCCGATGCAGATAGATCGTCATTTCGACCGTCCGGTCGTACGCCGCCCGGCTGTGCCACGTCGTCGCATAACAATACCCCAAGACCTTTCCCCCCTGTTCGTACACCAAATAGGGAAAACGGGAGGCAATTTCTTCGATCCGCCGCTGCATGGCATCGGACGTCAACGGCTCGATCTCGAACGTGATAACCGTTTCGGCAATGTAATGGTTGTAGATTTCACAGATCGCACCGGCATCCTCGGCCGGGCGCACAGGACGAATCATAGCGAATCGACTAAGAAAAACAAGCCTCAGTAAGGCATATAAAGCACGGCCAACACCCGCGCCGGCTGCTCGGTTTCATTGGTCAGGGTATGCGGCACGGAGGAGTTGTAGTAAACGGAGTCTCCCGCCCTCAGCCGACAGATCTCGTCGCCGTAGTACAGCACCGCCTCCCCCTCCAATACGTAGAGAAACTCCTCCCCCGCATGCTCCGACCGCCGCTCGGCCCCGGTATCGGTTCGGTCTCCCGGCGCGATCTCGACGACCAACGGATCCATATGACGGTCGGACTTCGCCTGCGCCATTGCATAGAACCGCAAACGCCCGTCTTGCTCCTCCTCGTCCCCCGCCAGAATCGGATAGGCCGACAACTCCTCGCGCCGCACCACGTCGACCGTCCGATCCGCCTCTTTTCCGGTCAGCTGCGTCCCCAACTTCGCCCCCAAAGCCCGTGAGATACGAATCAAGAGCCGCAGCGACGGATGCGTTTCGTTTTTCTCGATCCTGTCCAACTTGTCGACACTGATCCCCACGCGCGAAGCGAGTTCTTCGAGCGGGATACCATTCTCCTCGCGCAGCTGGCGGATGACCTGACCGATGATCGCTAACATAAATCCGAAATGATTACTTCGCCTCCGCCGGCTCCACTACCCGAAGTCGGTCGCCCGCCGCCTCTTTGACGATCCGTTTCCACTCGTCGTCGTAGCCCGGAAAGTCCGGCATCGCAGGAATCCCCCGTCCGTAGCCGTTGTCGGTAAATACCCCCTCCGCATCCTCTTTCTTGACATTCCCGTCGATGTATTTGACCAGCAGGTAACGGTCCAGTTCGACCCAAGTCTGGAACAGACGCTGCGCCGTGTTGACCGAATAATCCGTCAGGAAGTCGACCGCCAACTGCGGATTCTGCCGGTAGAGCATCTCCGCCGCACCGTCCACGGCCGGCTGCTCGGCAAAACAACGCTCCTCGAACCGGTCCATCGCCCGTTTCACATCCGGGTGAATGATGTTGTAGCGCTGGTAGGCAAAATTGGTTACCCGGTTCACCACCCAGAACATGGAACTTTCCGAATAGGTGGTCATATTCCCGTTCCCCACCGCATAGGCCGTCGGAATGCGGTCGATCCCGCAGTAGAACGGCGTCAGCGGCGAACTGTCCGTATCGTCCACCCCGAACCAGAGCACCCCGCCGATCGGGTCGGGCAGCCATCCGCGGCATTCCCCCACGTACCACCAGCCCGTCTGCTGGGTCGCAATCGCCCGTTCGTTGAAGAACTCCTCGTCTCCCACCCGGAAAGTCATCGGCCGCCAGCGGTAGGGCAACTTGTAAGGCCCCGCCCCCGGATCGCGTGTCATATCCAACTCTGTCCCCTCGTAGTGGTTGCGCATGAATTCGGCCACATCCCGAACCGTCAGCTTCCGGTTCGGCACCACCCACAACGGCAGCCGGTTCTTCGGATTCCGCCCCGTTACATGGTCCAAATAGGCATCCATCCCGTCGGCCACCTGCCGGAACACGCTCCACACACGCCCCTCGCACCCCCGCATCCCGCTGTAGTCAAACGGGTTGTAAACCGCTGCGAAGTCGAAATCGCCGTCCGTTCCGCTATAGAGTCCCTCCCGGCGGGCAAACGAAATCACATCCGGTGCGTAGAGACAGTTTTCCGGATCGTTCAGCGGAAAGGTCGTAATCCGGGCCTGGTTCGCATGGGCCGAAATCGCACCGTCCGGAATCCGCCGGGCCACCCACACAGCCCCCTTGTCGACATTCTTCCCTTTCACGATTTTGGTCCCTTTTCCGATAATTTCGAGCACCCACACCTCGTTCGGGTCGGCCACCGAGATCGACTCGCCCGACGAGGCGTACCCGTACTCCGCCACCAACTGCGTCATCAAACCGATCGCCTCGCGTGCCGTCCGACACCGCTGCAAAGCGATGTACATCAGCGACCCGTAGTCGATGATTCCCGTCGTATCGACCAATTGGGGCAGGCCGCCCCACGTACTCTCCCCGATCAGCAGCTGGTGTTCGTTCATGTTGCCGACCACGGAATAGGTGTGCGCCGCCTGCGGAATTTCGCCCAACAGCTTGCCGCTGTCCCATTCGTAGACTTTCATCATCGTCCCGGCCGGATAGTCGGCCGCCGGACGGTAGTAGAGTTCGCCGTAGAGGGTATGGGAGTCGGCCGAGTAGCTGACCATCGTCGATCCGGTGCGTGAAGCCCCTTTCGTTACGAGAATGTTGGTACATGCCGCAGCCTCCGGCAGCGGCAGGCTCAGGAGCGCTCCGCCCGACAGCAGCAATGCGGCGAAAAGTTTTGTTTTCTTCATCGGAGTGGTGTAAATTTGTTCAGGTTCGGTTCCGGTTCGAGAGACCGATCCGGACAAATGTACGTAAAATTATCGAAACGATGGGAACGATCGCAGACAATCTGGCCCGGATCCGGGCGGGGCTGCCGGAGGGGGTAACGTTGGTGGCGGTGTCGAAGTTTCATCCGGCGGAGGCGATCCGGGAGGCCTACGAGGCGGGACAGCGCATCTTCGGCGAGAGCCGGCCGCAGGAGTTGGCGGCCAAATATGCGCTCCTGCCGGACGACATCGAATGGCACCTGATCGGCCATTTGCAGACCAACAAGGTGAAAACTGTCGTGCCGTTCGTCTCGCTTATCCACTCGGTGGATTCGTGGCGGTTAGCCGAGACGGTCGACCGCGAAGCGGCCAAGGCAGGACGGACGATCGACGTACTGTTGCAGCTGCGGGTGGCACAGGAGGAGACGAAATTCGGCTGGGATGCGACAGATTTGGAACGATTTTTGCAAGATGGTTCATTAGGTGCACTGCTCCACCTGCGCATCCGGGGAGTGATGGGAATGGCTTCGCTGACAGACGATGCGGAACAGGTGCGGAGGGAGTTCGCCGAACTGCGGGAGGCATTCCGGAGGATCAAGGCGAACTATCTGCCGCAGATCGACCTGCTGTCGATGGGGATGTCGGGCGACTACCCGACGGCGATCGAAGAGGGGGCGACCATGGTGCGGATCGGCAGCAGCATCTTCGGGGAGAGGAGCTACGGAATTTGACCGCCTCCGATCTTTGCACCGCCGACGAGGGACCTGAAACGAGAAAAACACCTTTTTATTCACCCTAAAAATTAACAGTTATGAAAACAAAACACCTCTTTTTCACCCTGCTCGCAGCCTGCGGCATCGCTCTGTCGGCTTCGGCAGCCGCTCCCTGTTCGGAACAAAACACCGGCGGCAATACCCGGGAGGAAGCGACGGCTATTCAATCGCACATTTCCGTCCGTGTGTTCGGTTTGCAATCCGGCAGTGTGATCGCAACAGTTACCGACAACGGACACAACTATGCTTTTGCAGGTTCGGCCGACGGGAATATCGGGGAATTCTACTTAGAAGGGAGCTATTGTACAGTGGAACTGACTTTCAACGGCGTTTCGCCGGCTTTCTCCCGTTTGGCATCTTCGGCGAATCTGACGGTAGAACAAATCTCCGACAACAAATACCGGGTAGCACCATTCGACGGAACACTGGTCCGGCAAGGTGAGATCGTTGTGCTTTTCGGCGAATAGCTCCGGAGAGCATGGGTATCCGACACAGGGGACGGCAAGAGAGGCCGTCCCCTGTTTGCTTATTCCGGCCGGAGCCGACAAATGTTCGATTTTTTTAACCGACCGGGGCTATTTTGTGAAAAATCCCAATATATTTGCCGAAGCAATTATCAACCCGAATACATGCAGCAAACAAACGATGTAGTCATCCGATTCTCTGGGGACTCGGGCGACGGGATGCAACTGACCGGGACACTCTTCAGCGATACTTCAGCGTTGGGAGGGAACAGCATTGCAACCTTTCCCGACTATCCGGCCGAAATTCGCGCCCCGCAGGGAACGCTGGCCGGCGTATCCGGTTTTCAGGTACATATCGGAAGCGAAAAGGTCCTGACCTCAGGCGATTACTGCGACCTGTTGGTAGCGATGAACCCGGTGGCCCTGCGCGCCAACCGCAAATGGCTCAAGAAAGGGGCGACGGTGATCGTCGATGCCGACAGCCTGACCGAAGCGGCAGTCAAAAAGGCGGGATTCCAGACGCTCGATCCGTTCGCCGAACTGGAAATCACCGACTACAACATCGTCCGCGCACCGATCTCCTCCATGACCAAAGAGGCGCTCGCAGAAACCGGACTCGACCTCAAGGCGGTGAACAAATGCAAAAACATGTTTGCCTTGGGAGTCTGCTTCTGCCTCTACGACATGCCGCTCGACCATACGGAAAACTACCTCCGGCGCAAATTCGCCAAGAAACCGGCCGTGGCCGAGGCCAATGTGCTCGCGCTGAAAGCAGGATACAATTACGCCTCCAATACGCACATCTTTGCGACGACCTACCAAGTGCCGGCGGCCCAGCTGCCGAAAGGCACCTACCGGACCATTTCGGGCAATGTGGCGACGGCTTGGGGGTTGATGGCGGCTTCGGAGAAATCGGGACGGCCGCTCTTCTGCGGCTCCTACCCGATCACCCCGGCAACCGCGATCCTCGAAGAGTTGGCCAAACGCAAAGACTTGGGAGTCAAAACACTTCAAGTCGAGGACGAGATCGCCGGAATCTGTACGGCGATCGGAGCCTCCTTTGCCGGAGACATGGCGGTTACGACCACTTCCGGGCCGGGACTGTCGCTCAAGAGCGAGGCACTGGGGTTGGCGGTGATGACCGAACTGCCGTTGGTGGTGGTCGACGTACAGCGCGGGGGGCCTTCGACCGGGCTGCCGACCAAAACGGAACAGGCCGATCTCTACCAGGCCCTGTGGGGACGGAACGGCGAATGTCCGTTGGTGGTGATGGCAGCGTGTACGCCGTCGGGCTGCTTCGATGCAGCGTTCCAAGCGGCGAAAATCGCCATGGAGCACATGACCCCGGTTATCCTGCTCTCGGACGGGTATATCGCCAACGGATCGGAGGCATGGCGCATTCCGTCGATGAACGACTACCCGACGATCGATCCGCCGGTGGTAACGGAACGGCCGGAGGGAGGATTCCTGCCCTACGTGCGGGATGAGAAGCGGTTAGCGCGCAGCTGGGCATTGCCGGGATCGCCGGGGTGCGAACACCGGTTGGGAGGGCTGGAAAAGTTGGACGGTGCAGGCACCCTCTCGCACGACCCGCAGAACCACCAGCGGATGGTCGAACTGCGGGCCACCAAAGTGGCCCGCGTGGCAGATTTCATTCCGGAACAGGAGGTGTACGGCGATCCGAGCGGCGACCTGTTGGTAGTCGGCTGGGGAGGCACCTACGGGCAGCTCCGGACGGCGGTCGATGCGCTGCGGGCCGAGGGGCACTCCGTCTCGTACTGCCATTTCAGCTACATCAATCCGTTGCCGCACGGAGTGGAAAAAATCTTCTCGCAATTCAAAACGATCGCGGTTTGCGAACTCAATGCAGGACAGTTCGCCGACTATCTGCGGATGAACTTCCAGCAGTTCGACTACCTGCAATACAACAAGGTGCAGGGTCAGCCGTTCACGGTGCTCGAACTGACCGACCGTTTCCGCACATGGCTGAAAAACGAATAAGCAGCAACAGACAAGGGTTATGATACGATATACTCCACAGGATTTCAAAAGCGACCAGGAGGTCAAATGGTGTCCGGGTTGCGGCAACCATTTCATTCTCAATGCCGTAACCAAGGCTCTGCCGGAGGTGGCCGAGGCGCTTAACTACCAGCACCAGCGTTTTGCGTTCGTGTCGGGCATCGGCTGTTCGTCGCGGTTTCCGTACTACGTGCACACCTACGGATTCCACGGGATTCACGGCCGGGCGGCGGCGATCGCCACGGGGGTGAAAGTGGCCAACCCGACGCTGTCGGTGTGGGAGGTTACGGGCGACGGCGATGCGCTGGCGATCGGCGGGAACCACTTTATCCACGCCATACGCCGGAACATCGACATCAACATCATGCTCTTCAACAACCAGATTTACGGGCTGACCAAAGGGCAGTATTCCCCGACCTCGCCGTTGGGAAAGATTACGAAAACCTCGCCGTACGGAACCGTGGAACATCCCTTTTCGCCGGGCGAGATCGTCTTGGGAGCACGGGGAACTTTCTTTGCGCGGACGGTCGATGTGGATGTCAACCTGACGAAAGAGTGTTTGGTGGCGGCAGCGAAAAACGACGGGGCTTCGGTGGTCGAGATTTTGCAGAATTGCGTGATTTTCAACGACAAGGCCTACGATGCGTTTCTCAACAAAGAGGTGCGGGAGGAGAGTACGATCGTGCTCAGACACGGGGAGCCGATGATCTTCGGCAAAAACCGGGACAAAGGTTTGGTTTTGGACGGCCTGAAACTCAAGGTGGTGAAGATCGGCGAAAACGGGATTACCCGGTCGGACATCTTGGTACACGATGCGCATGAACCGAATCCGGGGATCCACATGATGCTGGTCAACATGAAAGCGCCGGAGATGCCGGTGGCTTTGGGGGTGATCCGGGCGGTGCAGGACCATACGTACGACGACCAGGTGCGCGACCAGTTGATTGCGGTGCGGATGCGGGCCAAAATCTTCAACATGGACCAGCTCTTGCACAGCGGCGAAACGTGGGAGGTGAAGTAGTTCCCGCCGCCTCACATAGGGTGTCAACGGCCAGCGCCGGATCTGCCTTTGGAATGCAAAGGCGATCCGGCGCTGGCCGAAAATTTCTTACGCCTTTCCCGCCCGTTTGCGATCCGTCTCCGAGAGCAGAATCTTGCGCATCCGGATCGACGAGGGGGTAATCTCCGCATATTCATCCTCCTGGATGTACTCCAGCGTCTCTTCGAGAGAAAAGATCACCGGCGGCGAGACCGTCGACTTCTCGTCCGAGCCCGACGCCCGCATATTGGTCAGCTTCTTCGACTTGCAGACATTGACGCAAATATCCTCCGCCCGCGTGCTTTCGCCGATCACCTGCCCCGCATAGACCTCGTCGCCCGGCGAAATAAAGAACCGCCCCCGATCCTGCAACTTGCTGATGGCATAGGCATAAGCCGTTCCGCTCTCCGCTGCGATCAGCGACCCGTTCGACCGCCCCTCGATCTCGCCCCGGTAAGGCTCGAACCCCTTGAACCGGTGCGCCACCACCGCCTCGCCCGCCGTAGCCGTCAGCAGGTTGCTGCGCAGACCGATAATCCCCCGTGCCGGAATGTCGAAATCCAGATGCGCCCGTTCGCCGCGGTGGTCGATATGCAGCAGCACCCCCTTGCGCCGCGTCGCCATCTCGATCGCCTTGCCCGCCAGCTCCTCCGGCAGGTCGACCGTCAAATGCTCGATCGGTTCGCACCGCTGCCCGTCGATCACCTTGTCCACCACCTTCGGCTGCCCCACCTGCAATTCGTATCCCTCGCGCCGCATCGTCTCGATCAGGACGCTGAGGTGCAACACCCCGCGCCCGAACACCCGGAACGAATCGGCCGTCGTTCCCGGCTTCACCTTCAGCGCCAGATTTTTCTCCAACTCCCGATCCAACCGCTCCTTGATGTGGCGCGAAGTAACGTATTTCCCCTCCCGACCGAAGAAAGGCGAATCGTTGATCGTGAAAAGCATGCTCATCGTCGGTTCGTCGATCGCAATCGGCATGAGCGGCTCCGGATTTTCGTAATCGGCGATCGTATCCCCGATCTCGAAGCCGTCGATCCCCACGATCGCGCAAATGTCGCCGCACTGCACCTCCTCGACCTTCTGTTTCCCCAACCCCTCGAATGTCATCAACTCGCGAATCTTCGACTTCTCGACCGTCCCGTCGCGTTTCACCAACGAGACCTGCTGCCCCGCCCGCAGCACGCCGCGGCTCAGCCTCCCCACTGCAATCCGTCCCACGTAGGGCGAATACTCCAACGAAGTAATCAACATCTGCGGCGTCCCCTCCTCGACCCGGGCCGTCGGAATTTCGTCGACGATGCAATCCAGCAGCGGGATAATGTCCGTTGTCGGCGTCCGCCAGTCGGTCGCCATCCAGCCGTTCTTCGCACTCCCGTAGATCGTCTTGAAATCGAGCTGCTCTTCCGTCGCATCGAGGCTGAACATCAAATCGAACACCTGTTCGTTCACCTCCTCGGGCCGGCAGTTCAGCTTGTCCACCTTGTTGATCACCACGATCGGTTTCAACCCCATTTGCAAGGCCTTCTGGAGCACGAAGCGCGTTTGCGGCATCGTCCCCTCGAAAGCGTCCACCAGCAGCAGCACCCCGTCGGCCATGTTGAGCACCCGCTCCACCTCGCCCCCGAAATCGGCATGGCCCGGCGTATCGATGATGTTGATTTTGTAATCTTTATAGTGAACCGACACATTTTTGGCCAGAATCGTAATCCCTCGCTCGCGTTCCAGCTCGTTATTGTCCAGAATCAGCGTCTCCGACTTCTCCTGGTCGCGCACCAATTTGGCCTGAAAAATCATCTTGTCCACGAGCGTCGTTTTGCCGTGGTCGACGTGTGCAATGATTGCGATGTTTTTGATTTTCTGCATCCTTCGTTGAAATAAATCCGCTGCCGGCACCGGTCGGTCTCTCCTCGGCAGGCCCACAAAAGTAGCGGTTTCGAGGCAGATTATCCGCGCGATTGCCAAAAAAAGTTGATCTTTGCAACCATGAAGGAGATCGAACGCGTCTCCCTGATCGGCTTGGGGGCCGTGGGGAACGTCTTGGCCACCCGGCTGCAGGAGGAGCTGGGATGCCGTTTCACAGTCATTGCCGACGCCCGGCGGCGAGAAACTCTGCGGCGGGAGGGAATCGTTTTCAACGGTGTACGTTACGATTTCGCGTTTGCCGAACCGACCGAGCCGCCGGACCTGATTTTGGTCGCCACCAAAGCGACCGCCCTGACCGAAGCGACTGAGGCCATTGCCCCTTACACGGGGCCACGGACCTCGATTCTCTCGCTGCTGAACGGCCTCGACAGCGAACGGGTGCTGGCCGAACGGTTCGGGCCGGAACGGGTGCTGTACTCTTTTTTTATGGGCCATCCGAGTCTGCGCGAGGGGAACCGCATCGTGCACGACGGGGCGTTCTGCGTCCATTTCGGCGAGGCGGACAACCGGATCGTGTCGGAACGGGTGCAACGCATCTCCCGCCTGTTCGACCGGACTGGCATTCCGTATGAGATTCCTCCGGACATGCCGGCGGCATTGTGGCAAAAGTTCGTCATCAACATCGGCTGCAACCAGACCACTGCCCTGCTCCGCCGCCCGTACGGCCATTTGCAGACCAACGGCCGGGCCTTGGCGCTGGCTGTCGATTTGATGCGGGAGGCGGCCGCAGTGGCCGAAAGGCTGCACATCGCCGGGGCGGAGCAGCTGGTCGACCGGGCGGTCGAAGCGATCCGGTCGATGAATCCGGAGGGGAAAAGTTCCATGCTGCAAGATGTGGAGGCCGGCCGGCCGACCGAAATCGACAGCTTGGCCGGAACGCTCTGCCGTTTGGCGGCGGAACAGGGGATTCCCGTTCCGTACAACGCGGCGGCGCTGCAAATCCTGTCGGCCCTGTAAAAACCGGAAATTATCCCTATTTTTACAGCCGATAATATCCAAACAGACTTGATTTGCAATGAAAAAGTTTTTGTGGACAGTTGCAGCTGCGGCTTTGGTTGCCTGCACCGGGAAAAGCGGTCTCGAAAAAGAGTTGGTCGGCCATTACGAGGCCAAACCCGAAATCGAAATCGCGGATTCGACCGATATCGTGGCCCAAATGGCCGCTTCGATCTTCTCGCAGTTGGAGATGAGCATGAATTTCCAAGCGAACGGCACGTTCGACATCACCCTTTCGATGGGGAGCGAATCCCATTCGTACCAAGGAGACTGGAAAGTTAGGAACGACAGTTTGTTCCTCGCTGCAGAGGAGAAAATTCAGGCATTAGGAATCGTCAAGGCCGACAACGGTTTCAAACTGACCTCCGACGAGATGAACCTGATTCTGACGCCGAAAGCGGACTGACCGCCCGGCGGGTCTGACACCTCACTATCCGACACCGGCTTGCGGTTTTCCACTGCAAGCCGGTTTCATTTCACCGTTTGTCGGGCACTCCGCCCAGATTTTCCTTATCTTTGCCCCTCGAAAACGCTTTTTCCCGACCGACCGATGCAGAAAGAGAGACTTTGGAGCGGCAGTTTCGTAGCGGCCTGCGGCGCCAACTTCCTCATGTTTTTCACCTTTTACATGCTGCTGCCGATCCTGCCGATGTACCTCATCGAGCAGTTCGAGACCACCAAGTCGGTCTCCGGTTTGATCCTCTCCTCCTACACCATCATGGCCCTGCTGTTCCGGCCGTTCGCCGGATTCATGGTCGACAGTTTTCCGCGGAAACCGCTGCTGATAATTTGCTACGCTTTCTTCATCTCCTACTTCGGCGGATACATGCTCGCCGGCGCGCTGGCCGTTTTCGCCCTGCTGCGCGCCACGCACGGCATGGCTTTCGGGATGGTTACGGTATCGGTCAACACCGTCGCCATCGACATCATGCCGGCGGCCAGACGGGGCGAAGGGATCGGCTATTTCGGCGTGTCGACCAACTTGGCGATGGCCATTGGGCCGATGGTCGCCTTGCTGATCCACGACGCAACGCCGAATTACAACTGGGTGTTCGCTACGGCATTCGGGGTCGGTTTGCTGGGGCTGTTCGTCGCCTCGAGAATCAAAGGGACCAAAACCGAGGCGGTCGGTGCGAAACAGACTCTCTCGCTCGACCGGTTTCTGCTGCTTAAAGGGGTTCCGGGGGCGGTAACGACTCTCTTTCTGTCGTTCGTCTACGGCGTGCTGAGCACCTATGTGGCGGTGTACGGCACCGAAGAGGTCGGACTGACCAGCGGAACCGGTCTGTTTTTCGTCTCTCTTTCCGGCGGGTTGGTCGTCTCGCGATTAGTATCGGGACAACTCATCAACCGGGGCTATCTGACACAGGTCAGCAAGGCCGGCATGGCGATACTGATCGTCAGTTTTCTCTGCTTCGCGTACTTCAGGCATCCGCTGCCGTTCTACGGCTGCGGCTTTGCGATCGGTGTAGGCTACGGACTGCTCTGCCCGACGCTCCAAACCATGTTCATCAACCTGGCGCACCACAACCAGCGGGGAACGGCCAATGCGACCTACCTGACATCCTGGGATTTCGGGGTCGGGTCGGGCGTCCTGCTCGGCGGCGTGATCGCCCAGCAGACTTCGTATGCCACGGCATTTCTGCTCGGAACGGCTCTGTTAGGGATCGGCCTGCTGCTTTTCTTCTTCTGGTCGGGTCCTTACTTCGAACGGAACAAGCTGCGGTAAAGATTCTTCCGGGAGGTCTCAGCCGGCCGTCTTTCGCTCCGGGTCTTTATCCGATTAAATATCTATGAAACGGCAATTTCCGGAGCAACCGCACCACCCCGGCCGACACGCCGAACACCAGCACGGCGATCAACGGGATTTGCAAACCGGGCGGCAGCGGTACACAGGCATACACGAAATCGTACCCTAACTGGACGATAAAAAAGTGGCACAAATAGATCCCGAAAGTCAGTCCGGCCAGCCGGTTCCACCGTCCGGCCGCTTTCGCATCCGCCGACCGAACGGTCTGCAAGGCTGTGAAGAGGCCGTAGACCATCAAAAAGACGCTGAACCCGTTGAAAAACCACGGCACCTCCAAATAAGCATAGTCGGTCGGATAGAACCGCTGGGTCAGCCAGTATCCTCCTGCCGTCAGGCCGTACCCCGCAGCAAAACAGAGTGTCGACCGCCACAAGACTGTTCGTTTCGGTCTCTCCGACGGGTAGCGGTTCAGATAGCAGGCCAGCACCGCATAGCCCAGAAAACCGCTGAAATAGTAGAACGTGCCGAAGGCATTCCAGTCGCATTCGCCGAAAATCCCGGTATGGCCGTAATTGCCGACATAGCCGCACGCCGGTGCCAGAACCCGGATATACGGGATAAAGAGGGTGAACCCCCAGAGATACAGAAACCGTTTCAACTCCCGCTTGGATGCCTGCGCAATCCACGGCGACACGACCGGAAAAATCAGGTAAAGCCCCACCAACATGTAGAGATACCACAACGGGGTGGTCGTGTAGTTGAAGTTGAGCGGAAACGAGGCGATATTATACCCGAGCTGCTCCCCCTCGGCATGTCCGTAACCCCAGTAAAACAGGGGCGTCAGGAGGCTCCACACCACCAGCGGCCACAGAATCCGCCCCAATCTTCTGCGATAAAACGCCCCGGTCTCCATCCTCACCGGCAGGAGCAACACGCCGGAGATCATAACGAAGAGCGGCACGCAAGCCCGCATGGCGCTTCCCCACAGCATGCCCGACAGAAATTCGGCCCGGTCGTCGTCGAAACGGGCGACGAAGAAGTCGCAGCTGTGTGAAAAAACCACCATAAAACAAGCCGCGACGCGCAGCAGGTCGATCCACGGAACATGCTGCTGCCGGTTGGGATGCTCTGTCCTATTCATATCGAACTCCCGTTTGTCCATGCCCTACCGCAGCCGGGCCAGCATGTTCCGCACATTGTTTTCGATCCGCTCCTGAATCGCCGCTTCACTCTCCGCCGCCGTGGTGCGGTCGAACCGTTCGCCCGTGATATGTTCATACAGTTCGATATACCGGTCGCTGACGCTGGCCACGAATTCGTCCGAAAGCTCCGGAACCACCTCGCCCGGCCGCCCCTGAAAACCGTGCTCCATCAACCACTCGCGCACGAACTCCTTGGAGAGCTGCCGCTGCTGCTCGCCCCGGTCGAACCGCTCCCGGTAGCCCTCGGCATAAAAATACCGCGAACTGTCCGGCGTATGCACCTCGTCGATCAGATAAATTTCTCCGTCTTTCTTCCCGAACTCATACTTCGTATCCACCAAGATCAATCCGTGCCGGGCTGCAATCTCGGTGCCCCGCTCGAAGAGCTGCATGGCATACCGCTCCAGCACCGCATAATCCTCGGCCGACACCAACCCTCGCGCAATAATATCCTCTTTCGAGATATTCTCGTCGTGCAACCCCAATTCGGCCTTGGTGGTCGGCGTAATGATCGGTTCGGGGAATTTCTGGTGTTCGCGCATCCCCTCCGGCAGTGGCACGCCGCAGATCGACCGCGCCCCGGCCCGGTAGTCCCGCCACGAACTTCCCGTCAGGTAGCCCCGCACGATCATCTCCACGGCGAACGGCTCGCATTTGTGCCCTACCGTTACCATCGGGTCGGGCGAGGCGATCTTCCAGTTCGGACAGATGTCGGCAGTCGCGTCCAACGCCTTGGCGGCGATCTGGTTCAGTACCTGCCCTTTGAAGGGAATCCCTTTGGGCAGCACCACGTCGAAAGCCGAAATCCGGTCCGACACCACCATCACCAAATATTTGTCGTCGATGTTGTAAACGTCGCGCACTTTGCCTTCATACAGCGAACGCTGTCCGTCGAACTGCATGTCGGTCTTTACCAATGCTTTGGCCATGATTCAAAAGGTTTTGTTTTTGGTATGTGTACAATTTTTGCCATCCTAAACGGCCGGCTGTTTGTCGAATGCCTGCACGATCTCTTTCACCAATTCGTGCCGCACGATATCCCGCTTGTCGAACTCCACCACGCCGACTCCCCGTATCCCCCGCAGCAGTCCGATCGCCGGCAGCAGGCCCGAATCCTGCCGGTTGGGCAGGTCGACTTGGGTCGCATCTCCCGTAACGATGAATTTCGCATTCCGTCCCATCCGCGTGAGAAACATTTTGAGCTGCGAAAGGATCGTATTCTGCGCCTCGTCTAAAATCACGCAGGCGTTATCCAACGTCCGCCCCCGCATGTAGGCCAGCGGAGCGATCTGGACGATCCCTTCGGCCAAATAATCTTGCAGCTTTTTCGGCGGAATCATGTCGTGCAGCGCATCGTACAGGGGCTGCAAGTAGGGATCGAGCTTCTCTTTCAAATCCCCCGGCAAAAATCCCAATTTCTCTCCGGCCTCGACCGCGGGCCGGGTCAGAATAATCCGCCGCACCTCCCGGTTCTTCAACGCCCGAACGGCTAATGCGATGGCGGTATAGGTCTTTCCGCTCCCCGCCGGACCGACGGCGAAGAGCAGGTCGTTCGCGGCATAGAGTTCGACCAACCGCCGCTGGTTCTCGGTCCGCGCACGCACCACTGTCCCGCTGTTCCCGAACACAATGATCTCCTTTTCCCCCGCCTCCTCCGCCTCTGCAGTACGACCCGGCTCCTCTTTCCTCGGAACGGCGATCCGATCCGGTCGCGAGAAGGCAGGAACGTCGAATATCTGATCCACCACTTCCGGCGAAATATGTCCGTACTTCCGGTAGTAAGCCGCCAACTGTCCGAACCGCTCCTCGAAGCGGGCGATCTGTCCGTCGGCCCCCAGTAGCTTCATCATCCCTCCGCGCACCACGATCTTCAACCCCGGAAACTTGCCGGCCAGCCGGTCGACGTTGGCATGCCCCGCCCCATAGAAATCCGCCGGATCGATCCAGTCGCCGAGTTCGATGATTTTTTCGCCCATAAACTGCTATTTGATAAGCATATAGCCGATCGAGAAAGCCACTTTCCGTTCGCGGACCTTCAGATTCGGCGTATATTGTTCCATCACCCCCTTGTCGGTGATATGGGTGAAGTTTCCGCAAAACCGGGCATCGATGGTCCACCGTCCCAAATCGACTCCCGCTCCGACCTGATACCCCAGCACGAAATTTTGGAGCCTCGGCGCCACTTTGGCCTCTTTCCGTCCTGCGTTCATCACTTCATCCATCGGAAAGCGAAACGCCGGTCCGATCATCAACCGCACGATCGAAAATTTCCACCCCGCCAGAACCGGCACTTCGATCCAGTTGGAGCGCACTTTCAGCGTCTCTCCATATTCCCCTCCGCCGCCAGTGGACTCTTCGATCGGAAACGAGCCGCTGGTCCGGCTGTAAACGATCTCCGGCTGCAACAGAAAGCCGGACGACATCTGCAACCGGGCCTGAAAACCGAGTTCGAACCCCGGTTTCGTACTGCTCTTGTCATACGGTTTCTGCGTGTCCGGTCCCGAAAAGGTGTATTTCAACTCCGATTTATTCACCAACAAGCCCCCTTTGACTCCGAACAGAAAAGAGGCTTGCGCCCGAACGGCCGGGCATCCGCAAATTACAATTGCCAAAAGAACCAAAAATTGTTTCATCTAAACTCAACTTATTTATTCAATCGTTCTACCTCCAAACGAATATTTTCAACAACCTCTTTGTTGGCAATCTCGCCATCCAAACTGAATACGATAAATACCTCGCCGCCGA
>JAFLSI010000050.1 GCA_022511025.1 Rikenella sp.
TCATGCTTTTGAACGATTTTCCCCCTTATCCGCGGCGCGCGGTGCCGCTCGGCACTCGAAACGGGCAGCCTTTACCCTAAAAGAGAGAACTGTTCTTTCTGTGAACAGAAAGAACCAAAGAAACTTTAGCACGCATCCCAAGGGATGCTACTACAGTCCCTACCCCAAAGCCGGCACAACTCCGAAACACTCCGACACAACCGCGGCGGCGAACTACAAATTTACACCTTTCGAGCGAAATATACACCCACTCGACCCCTCAAATCCGCGCAATTTTCAGCGAATGGTCCTTCTCCACCGTCAGGACGAGTCCATCCTCCCCCAGCACCGCCTCCGGAAATTCGCTCTGCGCCTCGGCCGCTAACCCGCTCAACTCCTTGTATCGTGCCGAATAGTGCCCCAGTACCAAATGCCCCGCCTCCGCTTTCTTCGCCACACGCGCCGCCTGCAACGCCGTCGAATGCCCCGTCCTCGCCGCCAGCGCCTTGTCCGCATGCAGGTAAGTCGCCTCGTGGTAGAGCAAATCCACCCCCCGAACCAAAGTCGCCACTCGTCCCGACGCCGTCGTATCGCTGCAAAAAGCATAGCTCCGCCCCTCATACGGCCGATAGGTCGCCTCCGCAGCCGTCAGCAGCCCCCCATCGGCCAAAACGACATCCTCTCCCCGTTTCAGAGCCGCAATCCGCCCCGGGTCCAACCCATAGCCCTCGACCATATGCCGGTGCACATTCCAATCCGGCGTCCGCTCCCGAAAGAGGTAACCGCAACAGGGTACCCGATGCCGCAAAGGAACGGTCGAAACGGTCAAAACACGGTTTTCCCATACCACCTCTCCCGCCCGCCGCGCATCCACCTCCCGAATGTCCAACGCATAAGGCAGTTCCACCGCAAAATATCCGAAATGGCTCCGCAACATCTCTTCGAACGGCCTCGGCGCCACGATCGTCAACCCCCGCTGCCGCCCCATCATCGCCATCGTCGACAGCAGCCCGAAAATCCCGTACACATGATCCCCGTGCAGGTGAGAGAGAAACACCGCATTGATCTTCAGCGGATTGATACCATACCGCAAGAGTTGCAGCTGCGTTCCCTCACCGCAGTCGATCAAAAAAAACTGCTCATGTACCCGGAGTACATGAGCAGTATGGTGCATCGAGAGCGTCGGCCGCGCCGAACTGCATCCCAATATGGTAACCTGAAAGGTCATCGAACCCGAGTCCCGACCTTTAGTTCTTCCCTTCCAACTGTGCCTTGAGTTCAGCCAGCCCGGAAATATCCCCCAGCGTGGTTTTTTCCATCGACGAAGAGAGTTTCTTGACCGCCTCCTGCGTCGAAGCCTCCTTCACGACATCCTCTTTCGCCTTGGCCTCTTCGAACGTACGTGTGTGGGAGAGGATGATCTTCCGGTTGTTTTTGCCGAATTCCAGCACCCGGAAATCGAGCGTTTCCCCTTTGGTCGCCGTCGTTCCGTCCGCTTTCACCAAGCCACGCCCCGGTGCGAATCCTTCGCCTCCCTCGTTCAACGCCACGACCGCCCCTTTGTCATTGATCTCGGTGATCGTTCCGGCATGAATCGAATCCGGTTTGTAGATCGTTTCGTAGACGTCCCACGGATTTTCTTCCAACTGTTTGTGGCCCAAGCTCAGGCGACGGTTTTCCTTGTCGATTTCGAGCACCTGCACTTCGATCGGCGCATCGATTTGGGTAAATTCCGACGGATGTTTGATCTTTTTGGTCCAGCTCAGGTCGCTGATATGGATCAAGCCGTCGACCCCCTCTTCCAATTCGACGAAGACGCCGAAGTTGGTAAAGTTCCGCACCCGCGCCGTATGCCGCGATCCGACCGGATATTTGGTTTCGATGTTTTCCCACGGATCCGGCGTCAGTTGTTTGATCCCCAACGACATCTTGTGGTCTTCGCGATCTAAGGTCAGGATCACCGCTTCGACCTCGTCCCCCACCTTCATGAAGTCCTGTGCCGAGCGCAAGTGCTGCGACCAGCTCATTTCCGAGACATGGATCAGCCCTTCGACCCCTGCTGCAATCTCGATAAAGGCCCCGTAATCCGCCATCACCACCACTTTTCCTTTGACCTTGTCCCCCACTTTGAGTTCCGAAGCGAGCGCATCCCACGGGTGCGGCGTCAGCTGCTTCAGCCCCAGCGCGATTCGTTTCTTGGCGTCGTCGAAGTCGAGGATAACGACATTGAGTTTCTGGTCCAGCTGCACCACCTCTTCCGGATGGTTCACCCGGCCCCACGACAGGTCGGTGATATGGATCAGCCCGTCCACCCCGCCGAGGTCGATAAACACCCCGTACGAAGTGATATTTTTGACCGTCCCTTCGAGGATCTGTCCCTTTTCGAGTTTTCCGATGATGTCTTTCTTCTGCTGTTCGAGTTCGGCCTCGATCAGCGCCTTGTGCGACACGACCACGTTGCGGAACTCCTGATTGATCTTCACGACCTTGAATTCCATGGTCTTGTCCACATAAATATCGTAATCGCGGATCGGTTTCACATCGATTTGCGAGCCCGGCAGGAAGGCTTCGATACCGAACACATCGACGATCATACCGCCCTTCGTTCTGCACTTGATATAGCCCTTGATGATTTCGTCCTTTTCCAGAGCTTCGTTGACGCGATCCCACGAGCGCAGCTGGCGTGCTTTTTTATGCGAGAGCAGGAGTTGTCCTTTCTTGTCCTCGGCCGATTCGACGTAGACTTCCACCTTGTCCCCCACCTTGAGGTCCGGGTTGTAGCGGAATTCGCTGCTCGGAATCACCCCTTCCGACTTGAAGCCGATATTGACCAGCACTTCTCGTTTGTCGATTGCGGTAACCGTCCCTTCGAGCACTTCGCCCGCTTGGATGTTGGAGAGCGTCCGGTCGTATTCGCCGGCGATCTGTTCTTTGGATTCGCCGCCGTAGACGCCGGCTTCGGTCTCGAAAGCCGCCCAGTCGAACTGATCGACCGGCACCGATGCGTTGGATGCTTTCTGCACCTTCGTTTCTTCTGCGTTTGTAGTCATGGTTGTGTTTTGAATGAAACTAAACGGGTTAGACATTATGTATCGACGCCTTTCCGCCCGCCGAAGCGGTCGAAAAGCGCTGCAAAGATACGATATTTTTCCGTTCCTCCAACACTTTCCGGAGGCGAGCAGGTGGCGGCCGGCGACAACCCCCTCCCGGCCCCGTTGGTCCGGCTATCCCCGCACCTGCGCCCCCGTCGCCCGGTTCAAGGCCTCCGCTATGTTCCCCATGATCCGTTCGATCTCGGCATCGGTCAGCGTCTTGGCCGGATCCTCGATCACGAAGTTCAGTGCATACGATTTCTTCCCCTCCGGCAGTTTGTCTCCCTCGTAGACATCGAACAGCCCCACCGACTTGAGCCGTTTCTTCTCGGCCCGGCAGGCCGCCTCGCGCAGCTGCGAGAAGGTTACCGCCTTGTCCACCAACAGGGCCAGATCGCGCTTCACCTCCGGGTATTTCGACAGCTCGGCCGCCTGCACCCGCACCGTTTCGACGATTTTGTGCAGCAGGCCGACATTCATCTCCATATAGCAGACCGGCTGTTTGAGGTCGAACAGCTCCCGGCACAGTTTCGGCGAAACGATCCCCATCTCGAACAGCCGCTTGCCCCGCATGTTGTAGGCGATCGCCTCGCTGTACAGATCCGACGCCAAAGTCTCGCAATACCCCTCGTAAATATCGACTCCGAGCCGCTGCAACAGCTGTTCGGTCAGATACTTGACTGTAAAGAAGTCGGAGGGCCGGGGTTTCGGCCGGTTCCAGTTCGGCTGCCGCTCCAAGCCGGAGACCGCGATCGCCAAGCGCCGCTCCTCGCGATAAGGCTTGAGCGTCCCTTTCGCCTCCGGTTCCGCTGCGGCGGCCGGGTCGTAAAAGTAGCAGTTCCCGAACTCGAACAGTTTCAAATCTCCGTTCCGCCGGTTGACGTTCAGCGCTACCGCTTCCAAGGCATTGAACAGCAAGGTCTGCCGCATCACGTTGAGTTCGTTGCTCAGCGGGTTGAGTATCCGCACGCACCGTTCCGCCGGGCAGGAGGAGACTAACCCCTCGTAGTAGGCCCCTTTGGTCAGCGAGTTGCTCATGATTTCGACGCAGCCTAATCCGGCCAGCAGTTCCGAGGCCGCTTCGATCACCCGGTCGGCCGTTTTCCGGTTGCCGTACGTAATGACGTTTTTGATATAGTGGGGATCGGGCACGCGGTTGAAGCCGTAGATCCGGAGTATCTCCTCGGCCACATCCGCTTCGCGCTGCACGTCCACCCGGTAAGCCGGCACCGCGATGTCCAACAGCACCGCTCCGTCCGCCGCCACCGATTCGTTCCGGATTTCGATCTCCAAGCCGGTCAGAATCGTCTTGGCCGCCGCCACCGGAATATCCGTTCCGATCAACCGGCCGATCCGCCCCAGATCGATCCGGAACTCGAACGGTCCGATCGGATTCGGATAGCAGTCGACCACCTCCGAAGCGATCGTCCCGCCGGCCAGTTCCCTGACGAGCAGAGCCGCCCGCCGCAAAGCGTAGGCCGCCATATCGGGGTCGGCTCCCCGTTCGTAGCGGAACGAGGCGTCGGTGTTCAGCCCGTGCCGCCGGGCACTTTTCCGCACCGCAACGGGGTTGAAATAGGCCGACTCGATGAAAATATCGGTCGTATCCTCCTGCACTCCGCTCTCCATCCCGCCGAAGACGCCGGCCAGACACATCGGCCGCCGCTCGTCGCAGATCACCAGATCTTCGGCCGACAGCGTCCGTTCCACACCGTCCAGCGTAACGAACGGTTCGCCCTCTTTCGCCCGCCGCACCACGATCCGGCGCCCCCCGATCTTCGCCACGTCGAATGCGTGCAACGGCTGTCCGCACTCGTGCAGCACGAAGTTGGTAATGTCCACCACATTGTTTTTGGGGTTCATCCCGATGGCGCGCAGCCGCTGTTGCAGCCACTCCGGACTCGGCCCGACCCGGACCCCTTTGACGGTAACGCCCATATACCTCGGCGCCCCCTCCGGATCCTCCACCGTTACGGAGACCGGCAAGGCCGCCGGATCATCCGCTCCGAAAGCCGACACATCGGCCAGACAGGCCCGCACCGGGGCCTTTCCCTCGCCGTTTTTGGCGGTCAGGCAGGCGGCCAGATCCCGGGCCACTCCATAGTGCGACGCGGCGTCGATCCGGTTCGGGGTCAGGCCGATTTCAAAGACATAATCGTCCTGCAAATCATACACCTCCGCCGCCGGCGTACCGACCGGCACCGCCGCATCGAGCACGATAATCCCGTCATGCGCCGTCCCGACGCCGATCTCGTCTTCGGCACACAGCATGCCGAACGATTCGACTCCGCGAATCTTCGACTTCCTGATTTTGAACTCCTCCTCCCCGCCGACAGGATACAGGGTCGTTCCGACCGGTGCCAGAATCACCTTCTGCCCCGCCGCCACATTGGGCGCTCCGCACACCACTTGCAGCGGCTCCGCCCCGCCGCCGACCGAAACGGTGGCAATATGCAGGTGATCCGAATCGGGATGCTCCGTGCAGCTCAGCACTTCGGCCACCACCAACCCTTGCAGCCCGCCGCGGATGCTTTCGACCTTTTCGACCGCTTCGACCTCCAACCCGGATGCAGTCAGCAGGGCAGCCGCCTCTTCGGCTCCCAATCCGGTCCGGATATAGTCTTTCAACCAGTTATACGAAATCTTCATGACTGTTTGTTCTGTTTCGTTTCTTGTGTGTTCGTTCAGTTCGGGGCGGCGGCGCGTCGTTCGGCCCGCCGGAGGCGACAGCATAAACCCGATCTATTCCAAACGCCCCGCTAACTGGAGCAGCAAAGCCGCATTGGCCGGCGAGACGAGCGCCGCCCGCACCCGGCCGACGATCTCCCGCGCCGTTTTTTTCGCCTCCGCCGATCCTCTTTGCGCCACGACCTCCAGCGCCAGCGCCAGCGACATTTGATACGACTCCGGAAGCCGGTCGGCCAGCAGCCCCACGCGGGCTGCAAACAGCGCCAAGTCGTCCGTTTCGCGCAGCGCCGCCACCTCGGCCATCGAACGCAGTGTCCACACCGACGGCAGGCCCAACCGTTCCGCCGCCTGCACCATCTCTTCCGCCGCTCCCCGCTCGTACGGCACGCTGCCGACCACATACGGCAGCATCGCCCGGAGCAGCGTTTCATCCAACAGGCCGTTCACCCGCTCCGCCCCGATCCGGTCGCGAAACAGCGCCGCATGTTCGACTACATACCGAAATGCTGTCGAACCGTAGCGCATCACCAAGCTGTTCTCGAACACCGGCCACACCGCCGCGTCGGTCGCCGCCAAAGGGGTCAGTCCGGCAAGGAGCTGCTCCGCCGCCGCGTCGGTCGCCTGCGGGTCGCCCGTCTCCGCCGCCGCATAAACCACCCTCAACCGCCACATCCCCGTCCCCTGCACCGCCAGCAGAATCGCCCGGAGGCGCTGCTCGAAATCCTCCGCATCGAGCGTCGTGTCGATCTTGTCGAGCACCTCGCCGCCTGCGTTGAAGATCACGATCACCGGATAGTCCCCGACCTCGTACAGCGCGGCCAATTCCGCTCCGTCCGCCGTCCCGGTGGGCACCTGCACCGCCACGAAGTGCCGGTCGACCAACGCCCGCACCGACGAGTCGCCCAACACCTGCTCCGACATCCAGCGGCTCCGGCGGTTCCAGTCGGCGTAGAACTCCACGAGCAGCAGTTTTCGCTGCTTTCCCGCCTCCGCCAGCGCGGCATAGGGGTCGCTGCCCCAATAGGTCAGCCTCTGTTTCTCTCCACCTGCCGCCGCTGCGAAACCGCTCCCCGCCCGGCTGCACGCCAAGCACAGCAACGCCATGACGACCGCCCTGCGCCAACGGTCCGTCCTGCCCGGAGCCGATGATCCGCACCCTGCCCCGATCATCAGTGGCAATGGCCTCCGCATCCGTCGCCGCAGCCGCCGTCGCCGCACTCTCCCCCCTCGCAGCCGCACGAACAGCCGCCGCCCATCGGCCTCATATCTTCCGGGGTCGCCTCCCGCACGCCGAGGATCTCGCCTGCGAAGTTCAGGGTCTTTCCGGCCATCGGGTGGTTGAAGTCCATCGTAACGTCCGTGTCATTGACCGCCTTGACCGTCCCCATGAGCCGGTTTCCGTTCTGGTCGGCCATCGGCAGGACGTTTCCGACCGTCAGCATGTCGTCCGGTATCGCACCGTCGACCATAAATACATCTTTGGGCAGGTTCACCACGGCCTGCGGATTGAGTTCGCCGTACCCTTCGGCGGGCGACAAAACGAACTCGAATCGCTCCCCGGCCTCTTTTCCGGCGATAAACTCTTCGAATTTGGGCAACAGCATCCCTATGCCGTACACGAATTCCAACGGCCGTTCCGCCGTCGCCTGATCGGCCACCCGGCCGTCGACGGTCAGGGTGTAGGCCAGCGATACGAATTTGTTTTCCGAAATTTTCATCTGTGTTCTGCTGTTTTCTTATTTTCTCCTGAATCTTGTGTCGTCGGGCGGCTCCGAAAGTCGCGAAGCTACCGCAGGGTCTCGATCGGATCGCACGTGCAGACCAAGTTTCTGTCCCCGTAGCCTGCATCGATCTTCGAGACGTAAGGCCAGAACTTGTTCTCCCGCACCCACGGCAGCGGGAATGCCGCCTCGCGCCGCGAATAGGGATGGGTCCAGCCTCCCTCCGCCGAAGCCTCGCAGCATTCGTAAGCCGTATGGGGCGCATTCTTCACGATATGATCCTCCGTCCCTCCCGCATACGCTTCGCACTCCTTGCGAATCGCGATCAACGCCTCTATGAAACGGTCCAGTTCCGCTTTCGGTTCGCTCTCCGTCGGTTCCACCATCAGCGTGTCGTGCACCGGGAACGAGAGGGTCGGCGCATGGAAGCCGTAGTCCATCAACCGCCGCGCAATATCCCCGCATTCCACTCCGTAGTCCGCCCGGAAGTTCCGGCAGTCCACGATCATCTCGTGCCCCACACGCCCCGTTTCGCCCGTGTAGACGATGCCATAGTGCCCCTCGAGTGCGCACGCCATGTAGTTGGCCGCCACGATCGCCATCTCCGACGCCCGCCGCAGACCGTTCGCCCCCAGCATTTTGATGTATCCGTACGAGATCAGCTGCACCAGCGCGCTCCCCCACGGCGCCGCCGCCACCGCCGTAATGCCTTCCGTTCCCCCCGTCTTCACGATCGGGTGCGAGGGCAGGAACGGCGTCAAGTGCGCCGCCACCCCGATCGGCCCGACCCCCGGTCCGCCGCCGCCGTGGGGAATGGCGAACGTTTTGTGCAAGTTCAGATGACAAACATCCGCCCCGATGTAACCCGGCGAAGAGAGACCCACCAAGGCATTCATGTTCGCCCCGTCGAAATAGACCTGTCCGCCGTTCGCATGGATAATATCGACAATTTCTTTAATCCGGCTCTCGAAAATCCCGTGGGTCGACGGGTAGGTAATCATCAGGCAAGCCAGCTCCTCTGCATGCTCCTGCGCTTTGCTGCGCAGGTCCTCCACATCGACGTTCCCCCGTTCGTCGCAGGCCACCACCACGATCTTCATCCCCGCCATCGCCGCCGAGGCCGGGTTGGTTCCGTGCGCCGAGGCCGGAATCAGCGCCACCCGCCGCCGGTGGTCCCCCCGGCTGAGGTGGTAGGCCCGGATGATCATCAACCCCGTGTACTCGCCCGCCGCGCCTGAATTGGGTTGCAGCGAAACCGCATCGAACCCTGTAATCACCGCTAAGTCATGCTCCAAGCTGCGAATCACCTCCATGTACCCTTCGGCCTGGTCCAGCGGCACGAAGGGGTGGACATCGGCCCACTCGGTCAGCGACAGCGGCATCATCGAAACCGCCGAATTGAGCTTCATCGTACACGACCCGAGCGAAATCATCGAGTCGGCCAGCGAAATGTCGCGCCGTTCCAACCGCTTGATGTAGCGCATCAGGTCGGTCTCGTTCCTGTATTTATGAAACACCGCCTCCGTGAGTATATCGCTCTCGCGCTGCAAGGCCCGGTCGAAAAAAATCCCCTCCCCGACCGTCCCGACTGCGGGGGCAGCGACGGCCGCCCCTCCCGCCGCAAGCGCTTCGGCAAAGATCTCGGCCACGGTATTGACCTCCGCCGCCGTGGAGAGTTCGTCGAAACTGATGTGCACCGTATCGACGGCCGGATAAAAGAGGTTCAGCCCCTTTCGCAGCGCAATGGCTTCGATCGCTTCGACATCGGCCACCCGCACTTCGATCGTGTCGAAATAGTCCTCTGCGGCCAATTCATACCCCATCTCCTTGAGCAGGGTCGCCGCCGCATGGGCATGGCTGTGGGCATGCCGGGCGATCCGCCGCAGCCCTTCCGCCCCGTGGTACACGGCGAACATGCCGGCCATGGTGGCCAACAGCGCCTGGGCCGTACAGATATTGGAGGTAGCCCGCTCCCGCTTGATGTGCTGTTCGCGCATCTGGAGGGCCATCCGCAGGGCCGGTTGCCCCAACCGGTCTACCGACACGCCGATAATCCGGCCGGGCATATTCCGTTTATAGGCATCCCGGGTCGCCATGTAGCCGGCATGCGGACCGCCGAATCCCATCGGAATCCCGAACCGCTGGGTCGACCCCACCGCAATATCGGCTCCCCACTCGCTCGGCGCCTTCAGCAGGGCCAGCGACAGAATATCGGCAGCCGCTGCCACCAACATCCCCCGCTCGTGGCATGCCGCCGCAAAAGCGGTGTAGTCCGCCACCCGTCCATCGCACCCCGGATACTGGACGATCGCCCCGAACTCCCGTCCGCTGAACTCATACTCTTCGTAAGCATCCACCGCCAGCTCGATCCCCAAGGGTTCCGAGCGGGTCAGCAGCAGGTCCAAGGTCTGGGGAAAGATATTTTCGTCTACGAACAAGAGGTTCCGCCCCTCTCTGACTGCCTCCCTCGACCGCAGGTTGAACATCATGATCATCGCTTCGGCTGCGGCCGTCGCTTCGTCCAAAAGCGAGCAGTTGGCCACCTCCAACCCGGTCAGCGAACTGACCACGGTCTGGAAGTTGAGCAACGCCTCCAAACGTCCCTGCGAGATCTCGGCCTGATAGGGGGTGTAGGAGGTGTACCACGCCGGATTCTCGAAAATGTTGCGCAGGATCGCCGCCGGTGTCGCCGTTCCGTAATAACCCATGCCGATCAATGTCCGGAGGGGTCTGTTTTTCGCCCCCAATGCGCGGATATGGGCGGCAAAGTCGGATTCGCTCATCCCTTCGGCGGGCAGATCGAGCGGTTCCGGCAGTTGGATTTGCGGCGGCACGACTTGGTCGATCAACTCTCCGACCGACTTTACTCCGATCACCGAAAGCATCTCTTCGACCTCTTGGGGTCCGTTGCCGATATGGCGGTTTACAAATTGATCCTGAGACATAAATGTAGAAGCTGTTAAAACTTTGAAGTCCGCAAGATAAGAATTAAAACCGAAAAAACGATACCCGGAACGGCGGGAGGTTCTATTTCGGCTGCGGGGGAGCGACTGCCCGGTCCGGGTGCCGGGCGCCCGCTGCCGCCCTCACGATTTTTTCGGCAGGACGAGGATTTTTTTCGTCTCGAAAAATTCACCGTCGAACCACCGCGACACCGGCAACTCTTCCGTCCGCCGCCCGGCCTGGGCTATCTCGGCGGCCAGGTCGCCTCCTTTCAGGTAGAGAATCCCGTAAACCGTTCGCGACCAAGTCCAGCCCACAAAGGTTTTCAGGTCGGTTACGGCCCGGCTGACCACCCAGTCGAACCGGCTGCGGCCGCCGTCCAACTGCTCGACGCGACAATGCTCGGCCCGGACGTTGGTCAGACCCAAGGCGCCGGCCACTTCCCGAACTACGCGAATTTTCTTGCCGATGCTGTCCACCAAGGTGAATTGCACGTCGGGATAGTAAACGGCTAACGGCAATCCGGGAAAACCGCCGCCGCAACCGACGTCCAATACGGTCTCGCCGGACACGATCAAGGCGGGCTTGACCAAGGCCAACGAGTGCAAAATATGATGCTCTTCAATCTGGTCGATGTCTTTGCGCGATACGACGTTGATCCGGGCGTTCCACTCCCGGTAAAGTCCGGCCATCTCAACGTACTGCTCGCGCTGACGCTCGCTTAGCTCCGGAAAATAACGCTCGATCATACTCATAAACTATTGTAATTTCTATTACTGCTCGTTTTTTGCTGTTGTATTCTTTTGGAGCCGGGGTATGGAACCGTTCTTTTTCTGAAGAAAAAGAACCAAAAAGA
>JAFLSI010000051.1 GCA_022511025.1 Rikenella sp.
AAAGAGAACCAGAAAAACTTTAGGCGATACTGGCGTATCGCTGTGGCCGCCTCGGCCTTATGTTTGTCTTTGTGTTGGGTTGGGGTAATGGAGCGCTAAAAGTAGTTTCTCTCCCTAAGCGCTCCATTACCCCAACTCAAAGACAGGGCGAAGCATACCACCGCGCACGGTCATGGAATGCGCAAGCATTCCCGAAAGTCTTTTTGGTTCTTTTTCTTCAGAAAAAGAACGGTTCCAGCCGGTAAGCCAAAGAACATAGAGAAAAGAGAAAAAATCAGAAACGGTTGCAGCGGGAGAAGAAGTCGATCGCTTCCAATTCGCGTTTCATCGCCTCCTCCTCGTCCGGTGTGATGTTTCGGAACGGCGTGCGGTTCGGGCCCAAGTCCAGTCCGATCAGTTTCATGATCCGTTTTCCCCCCACGATATTTCCCCGGTAATTGCAGATCACGTTGATGACCGCCTGCGAGAAGTTCTGGCGTTCGCGCGCCAGTTCCAGATCGCCCGCCTCCCACGCTTCGATGATCCCCACCAGTTCCCGGCCGTTGTAGTTCGTCGTGCCCCCGATTCCCCCACGGGCACCCCCCATGGCCAAGCAGGGCAGGATCGTTTCGTCCTGTCCGTGCAGCATGTCGAACTTGCCGTTTTTGTAGAGCCGGCACTGGTTGTACTCGTAGAGGCTCTCGAACGTGTATTTGATCCCCGCGAAGTTCGGAATCCGTCCGTCCACCGCCGCGAGAAACTCGACCATCGGCAGGTAGGCCCCGTTGAACGCCGGGATGTGGTAGAAATAGAACGGAAGGTTCGGCGCCCCCGCCGCAATCTCCTCGCAGTATTTGACCAGCTCCTCGACCCGGCCCACCTTCGGGAACGGCGGCGCCATCGCCCCGATTCCCCACGCCCCGATCCGCTGGGCATGTTCCGCCAGCCGGAAGCTCTGCCGCACACACGTGCTCCCCACGTGGACGATCACCTTGAACCCCTCCGGCGCCGCCGCCATCCAGGCTTCGGCCAGTTCCATCCGCTCCTCCTCCGTGAGGAGGTAGCCCTCGCCCGACGAACCGTTGATGAACACCCCCCGGAGTCCGTTTTTGCGGAGCATGGCCGCATAGGCCGGAATCGGTTCGAGATGGATCGCCCCGTTCGGACGGAACGGCGTGAAAGGCGCGTCGATAAGACCCTTGATTTTTTCCATAGACCCTGAATATCTGTTTGTTCGTTAGCCCGTTGACGAAAAGCGATCCCCGCGCATCGCTCCCCAAAGGTACCGATTTTCCCCGAAAAAACGATGCGCCGCCGCCTCATTCCGCCGCCGAAATCCGATCCGGATCACCCCATTCCTCCCTCCTCGTGGCGGCCCGTCCGGTAGTCTTTGGGCGAGACCCCCTCGTGCCGTTTGAAGTAGCGCCCCAGATACGACTGGTCCGGGAAGCGGAGCCGGTCGGCAATCTCCTGGATGCTCAGCTGCGTCGATTGCAGCAGCCCCTTGATCTCCAGCAGCACGAAATGGTCGATGATCGCTTTGGCCGACGCCCCCACGACCCGCCGGCAGATGCTCGTCAGGTACTTCGTCGATATGCACAGCTTGTCCGCATAGAAGCCGACCTCTCGTTCCTCCGTCGCGAACTCGTGGATCAGCCCCGTGAACCGCCGGAACAGCTCCTCCTGACGGTCGTTCCGCTCCCGGATTCTCCGCCGGTCGAAGAGGCGGTGCGTCTTGTCGTAGAACTCCAGCAGCAGACACCGCAGGAGCAGCGTGGCGATCCGGTCCCGGTGCGTATTTTTCCGGTCGGCATAGACCGCCGCGATGCTCGAGATGATCCCGATCGCCGTCTCCGTCTTTTTGTCCGGGATGGCTCCGCACGGATGGTCTTTCAGGAAGCCGAACAGCCCCAACCCCACCCGGAACGAAGCCTCCTGAAACAGCGCGGACGAAAAGCTGCACAGCGAGATCGTGAAGTCCGGACTGAGCCGTTCGATCTGGAAAATCGTGCTCGGCAGCAGCACCACCCCCGTGTCCGGTGTGATCTCGTAGTTCTTGAGGTCGATGTTCACCACCGCCGAACCCCGCCGGCAGATGAAGACCGCCCCGCCGCCTAATTTCCAGAGCCGGTGGGTCGTGCGGGTCAGCGGATAGGTTCCGGCAAGGAACGATTTCTGGAGCAACACCCTTTCCGAATAGTCCTGTTTCATGGTTGAAAGAGCGGGCAGGAAACATGCTGCCGCCGGTGCAAAAATAGCGAATCCGGCCGGTTTGCCCGCCGGAGTTGTTCCGAAAATGAACAAAACCGGATAGTCAATGGATAATTTTTGAGAAATAAAAATTCGTATCTTTGTGGTTCGGAAAAATCAAACGGAAACGCAATAAACCAATGAGTAAGAACATGTTCAGCAAGATGAAACGGGTTGCCGCAGCGGCGATGGCCGGTTGGGCGGCCGTCGGCTGCCAGCAGGCGCCTCAGATGCCGATGACGACGGCTTACGAAGTGATGACCGTCGCTCCGTCGGACCGGACGATCTCCACCGCCTACTCCGCAACGATTCGCGGACGGCAGGATATCGACATTTATCCGCAGGTGGGCGGGACGCTGACCCAGGTGGCGGTAACCGAAGGGCAGCAGGTGCAGAAAGGGCAGACGATGTTCGTGATCGACCAGGTGCCCTACCGGGCGGCGCTGCAAACCGCAACCGCCAATGTGTCGGCGGCCAAGGCCCAGTTGGCGACGGCTCTGCTGAATTACAACAGCCGGCAGGAGCTTTATAAACAGAACGTCGTTTCGGAATTCGACCTCAATACGGCGAAAAACGCCCTGCTGGCGGCCAAGGCCCAGCTGGAGCAGGCCCAGGCCCAGGAGGTCAATGCCCGGAACAGCCTCTCCTACACCGAAGTGAAAAGCCCGTCGGACGGAGTGGTCGGGACCCTGCCTTACCGGGTGGGGGCTTTGGTGAGCGCCAATATGCCGCAGCCGCTGACCACCGTGTCCGACAACTCCGACATGTACGTCTACTTCTCGATGACCGAAAACCAGCTCCTGAACCTCATTCGGCAGTACGGCTCGAAAGAGGAGGTGCTCAAACAGATGCCGGCCGTTACGCTGACCTTGAGCGACCGTTCGACCTATGCCGAACCGGGCCGGATCGAATCGATCAGCGGCGTGATCGACCGTTCGACCGGGACGGTGAGCCTGCGCGCCGTCTTCCCGAACAAAGACGGGCTGCTGCACAGCGGCGGGACGGGGAATGTCATCGTGCCGGTCGAAAAGAGCGGCGTTTTGGTGATTCCGCAGTCGGCCACCTTCGAAATACAGGACAGACGCTTCGTCTACAAAGTGGTGGACGGCGTGGCGCAGTCGGCGCCGGTGCAGGTAACGCGGGTCGACGGCGGCCGGGAGTTCATCGTGAACAGCGGTTTGTCGGCGGGCGATGTGATCGTGGTCGAAGGCGTGGGGCTTTTGCGTGAAGGGACACCCATTACACCGAAAAATCCGGAAGCGCTTCAGGCTCCGGAGGGGCAGCCCCGGCAGGAGGCAGCAGCCGGAGAGGATGCAGCCCGCACCCAGGCGGACGAAGATGCGGCCAAAGCCGAAGCGATCCGGCAGCAAATGGTCGAACAGGAATAATTTTCGGAGCGGGAGAACCAACTATTAACGGGGAGGACCAATTTCATGAATCTGAGAAAATTTATCGAACGACCGGTTCTGTCGGCCGTGATCTCCATTACGATCGTCGTGGTCGGGATCATCGGTCTGTTCACCCTGCCGGTCGAACAGTATCCGGATATTGCGCCGCCGACCATTCAGGTGAGCGCGACCTACTTCGGGGCGAGCGCCGAGACACTCCAGAAGAGCGTGGTGGCACCGTTGGAAGAGGCGATCAACGGGGTGGAAGACATGACCTACATGACCTCCACCGCATCCAATGCCGGATCGGTGTCGATTACGGTCTATTTCAAGCAGGGGATCGATCCCGACATGGCCGCGGTCAACGTCCAGAACCGGGTGGCGCGGGCGACCGGACAGCTGCCGGCCGAAGTTACCCAGGTCGGGGTTACCACCTCGAAACGGCAGACCAGTATCCTGCAGATGTTCGCCTTGTACAGCCCGGACGACTCGTATGACGAAACGTTCCTGTCCAACTACCTGAACATCAACCTGAAGCCGGAGATTCTGCGAATTACCGGCGTCGGGGACATGATGGTGATGGGGGCCAACTACAGCATGCGGATCTGGATGAAGCCGGACATCATGGCGCAGTACAAGCTGATCCCGTCGGATGTGGCGCAGGTGCTGGCCGAACAGAACATCGAAGCGGCGACCGGCTCGTTCGGCGAAAATTCGGGCGAGACCTACCAGTACACGATGAAATACCGCGGGCGGCTGATTACGCCGGAAGAGTTCGGCGAAATCGTCATCCGCTCGACCGACGACGGCGAAGTGCTGAAACTCAAGGATATCGCCGATATCGAATTAGGACAGGAAAGCTATGCCTACCACGGGCGGATGAACGGCCATCCGGGGATCGCCTGCATGGTGTTCCAGACCGCCGGGTCGAATGCCACGGAGGTCAATATGAAGATCGACGCCTTTCTGGCCGAAGCCTCCAAGAGTTTCCCCAAAGGGGTGGCCGAGACGCAGCTCATGAGCTCCAATGACTTCCTCTTCGCCTCGATTCACGAAGTGATCAAAACCTTGATCGAGGCGATTATTCTGGTTATCTTGGTGGTGTACGTCTTTTTGCAGGACCTGCGCTCGACCTTGATTCCGTTGGTGGGGATCATCGTGTCGCTGGTCGGGACGTTCGCCTTCATGTCGCTGGCGGGATTCAGCATCAACCTCATCACCCTCTTCGCCTTGGTGCTGGTGATCGGGACGGTGGTGGACGACGCCATTATCGTCGTCGAAGCGGTGCAGGCCCGGTTCGATGTGGGCTACCGGTCGTCGTACATGGCCAGCATCGACGCCATGAAAGGGATCAGCAGCGCAGTCGTTACCTCGTCGCTGGTCTTTATGGCGGTGTTTATCCCGGTATCGTTCATGAGCGGAACCTCCGGGACCTTCTATACGCAGTTCGGGCTGACCATGGCGGTAGCGGTCGGGATCTCGGCCGTCAATGCCTTGACCCTCAGTCCGGCGTTGTGCGCTTTGTTGCTGAAACCCTATCTGAACGAGGACGGAACGCAGAAAAACAACTTTGCGGCCCGGTTCCGGAGAACCTTCAACGCGGCATTCGACACGATCAGTGAGAAATACAAGAAAATCGTGCTGGTCTTCATCAAAAACCGGTGGCTGACCTGGGGGTTGCTGGCGGTTTCGGTGGGGGGGCTCGTCTTCCTGATGCAGACGACCAAAACCAGTCTCGTGCCGCAGGAGGACCAGGGGGTGGTGATGGTCAGCGTCAGCGTGGCGCCGGGGAGCTCGCTGCAAACCACCAATGACATCATGTTGGAGATCGAGTCGCGCTTGCAGACCATTCCGCAGGTGCGGAACCTGCAGGTCGTTTCGGGGTACGGGCTGATCTCCGGACAGGGGAGCGGCTTCGGGATGGCGATCGTGAAGCTCAAACCGTGGGAAGAGCGGCCGGAGGAGACCGATGCGGTCGATGCGGTGATCGGGATGATTTATGCCCTGACGGCCGATATCAAAGATGCACAGATTTTCGCCATGTCGCCGGGGATGATTCCGGGTTACGGGATGGGGAACTCCCTCGACATTCAGATGCAGGACAAGGCAGGCGGGGATATCAATACCTTCTTCATGACGGTGCAGCAGTTCATCGGCGCGCTGAACCAGCGGCCGGAGATCGCGCGGGCCTATTCGACCTTCGACGTGCGTTATCCGCAGTGGATGGTGGATGTCGATGCCGCCAAGTGCAAACGGGCGGGAATTACGCCGAATGCCGTGCTGACCACCCTGTCGGGTTACTACGGAGGGCAGTACATCTCGAACTTCAACCGCTTCTCGCGGGTCTACCGCGTGATGATGCAGGCCGATCCGGCACACCGGTTGGACGAAGAGTCGCTCGACAACACCTTCGTACGGATGGCCAACGGCGAAATGGCCCCCCTCAGCCAGTTCGTTACCCTGACCCGCGTGTACGGATCGGAGACCCTGAGCCGCTTCAACATGTACAACTCGATCGCCGTCAGCGCCATGCCGGCCGAAGGATACAGTACCGGGGATGCGATCCGGGCGGTCGAAGAGACGGCCGCAGTGGCCCTGCCGATCGGATACGGGTTCGAGTTCGGAGGGATCACGCGCGAAGAGAGCCAGCAGAGCGGACAGACGGGGATTATCTTCGGCATCTGCTTCCTGATGGTCTACCTCATCCTGTGCGCCCTGTACGAAAGTTTCGTCGTGCCGTTCGCGGTGCTCTTCTCGGTGCCGTGCGGGTTGATGGGGACCTTCCTGTTCGCCAAACTGATGGGCTTGGAAAACAACATCTACCTCCAGACCGGGTTGATCATGCTGATCGGGCTGATTGCCAAGACGGCGATCCTGCTGACGGAGTACGCTACCGAACGTCGGCACGCGGGGATGAGTCTGACGGCGGCAGCGGTGAGTGCAGCCAAGGCGCGTTTGCGGCCGATTTTGATGACCGCCCTGACCATGATCTTCGGGATGCTGCCCCTGATGGCCGCTACGGGCGTCGGAGCGAACGGCAACCGGTCGTTGGGGAGCGGTGTCGTCGGAGGGATGGTGATCGGGACGCTGGCGATGCTCTTCGTGGTGCCGTCGCTCTTTATCGCTTTCCAGTGGCTGCAGGAGAAGATCCGTCCCCTGCAGACCGAACCGACCGACGACTGGGAAATTCAGGAGGAGATCAAACGCACCGAAAACGAACTGCGTGAGGCGGGGATCGATACCGGCAAGTAGTAACCACACTGTAGAGAGATAACAGAGATGTATATGAAGAAAATCATCGTGATGTCGGCAGCCGCGCTCGTTATGAGCGGCTGCGGCATCTACAACAGATACAAACCGGCGGAGGAAGTGCCCGAGGGGTTGTACGGCGAGGAATATACGGCGGCGGGCGAAGCAGCGGCCGATACGGCTTGTTTCGGGAATCTGTCGTGGCGCGAAGTCTTTTCCGATCCTTGCCTGCAGGCGTTGATCGACTCGGCTTTGGTGCGGAACACCGACCTGCAGGCGGCGCAGCTCAAAGTCGAGGAGGCCGAAGCCGCTTTGCTGTCGGCAAGGCTCTCCTACCTGCCCTCCTTCTTCTTCACCCCGCAGGGAGCGATCAGCAGTTTCGACGGAAACAAAGCGACCAAAACCTACTCGGTGCCGGTTACGGCGAGCTGGGAGCTTGATATTTTCGGCAAATTGACTAACGCCAAACGGCAGGCGCGGGTGGGGTACGAGCAGACCAAAGCCTATGCGCAGGCGGTGCGGACCCAGTTGGTGGCAGGAGTGGCCAACGTTTACTACACGCTGCTGATGCTCGATGCGCAGCAGGCGGTTGCGGTGGAGACGGAGGCGGCGTGGAAAGCCAGCGTCGAAACGATGCGGGCGATGAAGCAGGCCGGGATGGTTACGGAGGCGGCGCTGGCGCAGACCGAGGCGACCTATTACGGGATTCGGACTCAGGTGCTGGGGCTGAAAGAGCAGATCAACACGGCGCAAAATTCGTTGTGCCTCTTGCTGGCAGAGACCCCGCACACGATCGAGCGGGGCGAGTTGGCGGGACAGCAGCTGCCGGAACACTTCTCGGTCGGGATTCCGATCCAGATGCTCTCGAACCGGCCGGACGTACAGGCGGCGGAGCTGGCTTTGGCGCGGAGTTTCTACAGCACCAATGCGGCGCGGGCGGCTTTCTATCCGACGATTACGCTGAGCGGGAGTGCCGGATGGACGAACAGTGCGGGGGCGATGATCGTCAATCCGGGCAAATTTCTGGCTTCGGCGGTGGCGCAGCTGACCCAGCCGCTGTTCAACCGGGGGATGAATATCGCGCAGCTGCGGATTGCGAAGGCGCAGCAGGAAGAGGCCCGGTTGAGCTTCGAACAGACGCTGTTGGAGGCGGGGGTCGAGGTGAACGAGGCGATAGAGGCTTACCAGACGGCGAAAAACAAAGCGGTGTTCTACGAACAGCAGGTCGCCTCGTTAGAGACGGCGGTGCGCAGTACGCAGCTGTTGATGAAGCATGGCAGTACGACCTATTTGGAGGTCCTGACGGCGCAGCAGACTTTGCTGAGCGCGCAGCTGAACCAAGTGGCCAACCGGTTTGCCGAGATCCAGAGTGTGATCACGCTTTACCGGGCTTTGGGGGGCGGCCGGATCTGACCGGCCGGTCTCTGCTGTAGCGGTTGAATCGAAAACCTATCGGCCTGATTGCTGACCAGACCGATAGGTTTGTTCTATCTGCCCTTTTGCGGGCTGCCACCCCCGCCGGCGAGGTTTCGCCCGCACCGGCGGGGGACCCGAAAAGCATAGAAGAAACGAAACCAAGTCATAGACTCAGATACCATGAACGTACGGATCCTGTGGGTAGACGACGAAATCGAACTGCTGAAGCCCCACCTGCTTTTTCTTCAGAACAAAGGCTACGACGTCGAGACCTGCAACAACGGTTACGACGCCATCGAGCTGGTGCAGCAGCATCCTTTCGATTTGATCATCCTCGACGAGATGATGCCCGGCATGACCGGTTTGGAGACCCTGCCCCGGATCAAGGCCCACGCTCCGACCACCCCCGTCGTGATGGTAACCAAGTCGGAGGAGGAGAACATTATGGACCGGGCCGTCGGCTCGAAAATCGCCGACTACCTGATCAAACCCGTGAACCCCAATCAAGTGCTGCTGTCGATCAAGAAGAACGTCCACCAGCAGCAGCTCGTCTCCGAGAAAAGCACCGCCGACTACCGGTCCGACTTCGGGAAAATATCCGTCGCCTTGTCTTCGGCCCGGACCTTCGGCCAGTGGACCGACATCTACCGGAAACTCGTCCAGTGGGACATCGAACTCGCCGAATCCAATGACAGCAGCGTGCGGGAGATCCTCTCCTACCAGTTTCGGGAGGCCAACGATCTCTATGCCCGGTTCGTCAAGAGCAGCTATTTGGGCTGGTTCGACGACAGCGACCCCGACCGGCCCACCCTCTCGCACACCCTGCTGCGGCAGCGGCTCTTTCCCGTCGTGGACAAGTCGAAGAAGACCACCTTTCTGCTGATCGACAACTTTCGTTACGACCAGTGGCTCATGATCCGGCCCCTGCTGCACAACCACTTCGACGTGGCCGGCGAAGAGTTCTACTGCGCCATCCTGCCCACCGCGACCCAATATGCCCGCAATGCCCTCTTTGCCGGTTTGACCCCGCTCGCCATCTCGAAACTGATGCCCGACCTGTGGCTCAACGACAACCAGGAAGGAGGGAAGAACCGCTATGAAGAGGAGTTCCTGCGGCGCCAGCTTCAGCAGTTCGGCAAACCCTACCGGATGAGTTTCGACAAGCTCGTGCGGCCGGAGCAGGGGAAACGGCTGCTCGAAAACATCGACCGGTTGTCCCAAGTCGATCTGTCGGTCGTGGTCTACAACTTTCTCGACATCCTGTCGCACGCCCGGACCGAGAGCGAGATCATCCGCGAATTGGCCGAGGAGGAGTCCGCCTTTCGGTCGCTGACCCGTTCGTGGTTCGAGCACTCGGACCTGTGGGAGATCATGAAACAACTTTCGGAGCGGGGGCATACGATCGTCATCACCTCGGACCACGGCACCATCCGCGTGGACAACCCCGTGAGAGTGGTCGGCGACCGTGAGACCTCGCCCAATCTGCGCTACAAGAGCGGCCGGAACCTCAGTTACGACCCGAAGCAGGTCTTCACCATCACCAAACCGGAAGAGGCTCACCTGCCGAAATCGAACCTCACCTCGACCTATATTTTCGCCTGCGACCACGACTTTCTGGTCTATCCCAACAACTTCAACCAGCACGTGCGGTACTACCGGAACACGTTCCAGCACGGCGGCATCTCGATGGAGGAGATGATGGTTCCGTACATCGTTCTGAACCCGAAGTAGCGGGGGTTCGGGTAAAATATCGTATCTTTGTTCCGAAACCCCGATCCGAAGACGATGAAAACGATCACGATCAAAGGACTTTCCGACCTGCCGGAGGCGGCCGAGGCGCTGTTGGCCGAGATTCGGAGACGGCAGGCGACGGTCGTCGCTTTTTACGGAGCGATGGGGGCGGGGAAGACGACGCTCATTCGGGAGATGTGCCGACAGTTGGGGGTCGACGAGCGGGAGGTGGGGAGTCCGTCGTTCGCGATCGTCCATGTCTACGAGGCGGCGGAGCCGGCCGAACCGGTCTACCATTTCGACTTCTACCGCATCCGAACGATCGAGGAGGCGTTCGATTTCGGGTACGAGGAGTATTTCTTCAGCGGGAACCTTTGTTTGGTCGAGTGGCCGGAGAAGATCGGGGAGTTGATACCGGCGGATGCTTTGGTTGTGAGGCTGACCGCGGTGGACGACGAGGTTCGCACGCTTGAGATTGCCGATCCGGGAGAGCGGTGTTTTTGAATGAGGAACGAAAAGTTTTTAGCTATGCGACGCAATACGACACGAATTTTCGCACTGGGAGTTTTGCTGCTGTTCGGCTGCGGGCTGTTCGCTTCGGCTGACGGCAAGGGGAGGAGGAGCGAGGGGCCGGTGGATGCGATGCTGGCGGCATCGGGGACGACCGGGGCGACGGCGGTTTTTATCCGCACCGGCGAATTGGTGGCCGAACGGAACTCGGACCTTTTTCAGGCGGACTTGTTGCAGACCTACGGCAAGGTTCTGGGCCATGACGAACGGAATCTGAACCGCCTTTACCTCCGTTGCGACCGGAACTGGGGGGCGACGGCCTATGCGCTGGCGTTGCAGGCGGCTTCGAAGGAGCCGTTGCAGGTGGTGTTGATGAACTACGACGCGGCGGGGCGGAATTGGGAGCGGACGGCGCTGGCGATGCGGAAACTGTCGCAGAAGAGGTTGGAGCCGGTGCATTCGTTCGGCACCTACCTGAACCAGCAGCTGAAAACGTGGAGCCGGATACTCGAATCCCCGATGCGCTGGCGCGAGACCTACCTCGGTCCGGAGGGGCGGTGAGGTGGATAGCGCGTGCCGGAGTATAGGCGGGGTGGTATATAAAAAGAGAGCGCCTCATTTCCTGCAAGAACGACAGGAAATGAGGCGCTCCAACTTGTGAACGGTGGGCCCAGAGGGGCATGATCCCACGACCTTCGGATTATGAGTCCGCTGCTCT
>JAFLSI010000052.1 GCA_022511025.1 Rikenella sp.
CTTTTTGGTTCTTTTTCTTCAGAAAAAGAACGGTACCCTCTTGTTCCCAACGAATAGCGTATTCAAAAAATAGTACTTTTCCGGATTGTTCCGGCCGCTTGCGGCCCCTCGCAAAACAGCAGGTCCACCGCCGAAAGGTTCGGTGCGAAAGGGAGACGGTCGGAGAAGACCTGGTAGTATTCCGGCGCCGTGAATGTCGGGTCGGTCCTTTTCAGGCGCGGTTTGTGCGAGATGATCTCGCGAAAATCCCCGGCCGCCGCCGCCTCGTCCGGAGGAGCCGGCGGCCGGTATGCTTCCGTGTAGTGCAGCACGTCCGAAAAACCGAACAGCCGGAGCAAAAGTGCCGTCAGATCGCCGTTCAGCTGCCACAGCGTCTCCGGCCGATAGGTTGCGCCGTCGAAAAACGGCGCCAGACGGTCGGCATAATGGTCGAAAAACGGCGCCGCCGCATAGGCCGTCCGCAGTGTCCGCCAGTGCTCTCGCTGCCACGGCAAAGAGTAGTCGATCCGCACCTCCCGGATCGGCATTTTGGCCCGGTGGTCCCATGCGACCGGCACGCTCAGCGGCCGGACACCCCCCGCAGTCATCACCTCCGCCCGGTTGCGGTAAGTCTGTTTCTGGAAATGTTCGTGCGCCTCGATCCGCGCTCCCGACACCAATTTCCCGAAATATTGTATGTTTCCCAAATATGTCGTCGTAACCAGCATCCCTTCCCTTCCTCAGATCAGTCGCAACTTGGCGAATTTCAGGAGCAGAGTTTTGGTGCCTGCCGCCTCGAACCGCACCGTAACTTTCGTATCCGCAGCCGTCTGCTCGAACGCCGTTACCGTCCCCGTCCCGAAGCGGCTGTGCGCCACCCGTGCCCCCACCGTCAGGTCGCCGGCCGAGTCGAGCGGTCTTCCCTCCGGCACTCCCGCCGGCCGGGCATCGACCCGTCGGAATCCGGCCGGAACCGGCGGTGCCGTTTTTCCGGTCGGAACACTCCCCGGAGCGCCGCTCCCGCCGCTCTGCCGCCGGTAACGCTGAAAAGCCGCGCCGGGATCCTCCTCGCCTCCTGCCGCTGCGGCTCCGAATGTCTCCTCCTCCGGCAAAGAGGGCATGTCGAGGTACTTCGGGTCGATCTCCCGAATGAAACGGCTCGCCTGCGACGGCACCACCGTACCCCATTTGAACCGCGACAGGGCGAAACTCAGCGTCGCCCGCTTTTCGGCCCGTGTCAGCGCCACGTAGAAGAGCCGCCGCTCCTCCTCGATCTCTTCGGCCGATACGCTGCCGTGCTGGCTCGGAAAGAGATTCTCCTCCAACCCCACGATGTATGTGTACTTGAACTCCAGCCCTTTCGAGGCGTGCACCGTCAGCAGCGTAACCCGCGGCGTGTCGTCCTCCTTGCTGTTGTCCATGTCCGTGAGCAGGGCGACCTCCTGCAGCCAGCGGTCGAGCGTAACCGGACCCGGATTGCCCGCCGCCGTTTCGTCCGGAACCTCCTCCCCGGACAGGGTCTCCCCCTCTCCGCCGCCCCTCTGCTGCTCCTCGACGAACTCTTTGACCGAGTTGATCAACTCCTCGACGTTCTGCAACCGCGATTCGTCGTCGACCGAGGCGCTGTTCTTGTAGTGGGCCACCAATCCCGACCGCGCCATCACCTCCATCGCCAGTTCGTAGGCGTCCATCTCGCCCGACCGCCGGAACAGCTCGGTGAAGTTCTTGACGAATCCGCCGAGGCTCCGAACCGCTCCGCCCCGAATCCCCAGCTCCTCCGGCGTGTGGCGCAACAGCGTTTCCCACATCGAGCACTGTTCGGCCTGCCCGGCTGCGACGATCCGGGCGACCGAGGTCTCGCCGATCCCGCGTGCAGGAATGTTGATGATCCGTTTGAGCGACTCGTCGTCGCGCGGGTTGACCGCTAACCTGAGGTAGGCGAGGGCGTCTTTGATCTCGGCGCGCTGGTAGAACGACTGGCCGCCGTAAACGCGGTACGGGATGTTGTTTCCCCGGAGGTGTTCTTCGATCACGCGCGACTGGGCGTTGGTGCGGTACAGCACGGCGAAGTCGTCGGCCGAGGCCCGCTCGCCGTAGAGCGTGGCGTGGATGTCGCCCGCTACGCGCTGGGCCTCTTCCTTGTCGCTCATCGTGCAGAAGACGCGGATCGGATCGCCCGGCTCGTTCTCGGAAAAGAGGTGTTTGGGCAGCTTGCGGCTGTTCTTCTCGATCACGCTGTTGGCGGCCTCGACGATCGTCCGGGTCGAACGGTAGTTCTGCTCGAGTTTGAATACTTTGGCGTCGGGATAGTCTTTCTGGAAACGGAGAATATTCTCGATCCGCGCCCCGCGGAACGAATAGATGCTCTGCGAGTCGTCGCCCACGACGCAGATGTTCCGCCGCACGCCGGCCAATTTCTTGACGATCAGGTATTGCGAGTAGTTGGTGTCCTGGTACTCGTCCACGAGGATGTACCGGAACCGTTCGCCGTACCGCTGCGCCACGTCCGGGTGGTCGCGCAGCAGGATGTTCATATACAGCAGCAGGTCGTCGAAGTCCATGGCGCCGTTCTGCCGGCACTGGCGCATGTAGGCGGCATAAACTTCGGCCAACCGGGGCCGTTTGGCGCGGGCGTCTTCGTCGACGAGGGTGGCGGTGGCGGCATAGGCTTCGGGCAGCACCAAGTTGTTCTTGGCCAACGAAATGCGGGCGTAAATGTCGTTGGGTTTGTACTGTTCGTCGGGCAGTTCGAGCTGCCGTACGATCGCTTTGACGACGTTCCGGCTGTCAGCGGTGTCGTAGATGGTGAAGGTTTCGGGAAAGCCGAGCAGCGGCGCTTCGGCGCGCAGAATCCGGCAAAACAGGGAGTGAAAGGTGCCCATCCAGAGTCCGCGCACAGCCTCGTAGGGGAGAATCTTGGCGACGCGGTCGCGCATCTCTTTGGCGGCTTTGTTGGTGAAGGTCAGGGCCATGATGTTCTGGGGCGAGACCCCGGACTGCAACATGTGGGCGATCCGCATGGTCAGCACGCGGGTCTTCCCGGACCCTGCTCCGGCAATGATCAGCGAGGGGCCGTCGTAGTTCTCGACGGCGCTCCGCTGGGGACCGTTCAGCTCGGACAGATAATCGTTTTCCATCATAGATTCGGTCTGCATCGGGTCGGTTGGCGCTTTTCGGGTGTTTTCGGTGCCGTTTCCCGTCGAGGATTTAAGATTCGATAATGACCAGCTCCACGTTCAGCATCGAAGCCAAACCGGAGATGAACTCCAAATACCGCATGTCGGTCTGCGGCGAGAGCCGTCCGAGGCAGATTTTGGACGGCCGCAGCATCTCGACACAGTCTTCGATCGCCGCCCGGACGAACCGCATCCCTTCGACCGAGAAGATCGAATGGCCGAAAGCCGTCATCAGCGGCCGGTTCTCGGCAAACAGCTCCAGCGTCGGGATGATTTCGACGCGGCTCCGTCGCGCCGCATCCGCCAGCAGTCTGAGCTGGCGGATGCTGTAATAGCCGTCCGCCGGGTAGAGCTGTTTGGCCGAACCCGCCCGTTCGAGCGACGGACTCTCCATGCGCCAGCTCTCGGCATTGACCAGAATCAGGTAGACCTCCTTCGATTTTCCGCCGAGCCGCTTGACCGCCGCCTCCAAGTCGCTGACCGGTCTCAGGCTCGTGGCCGCATCTGCCGTCGCATCGTAGTCGCGGGCGGTCGTCCGCGATCCCCAGCCGGCCTGCATCCCTCCCTGTATGTAGTATTTTCCGCCGGGGTCTCGCTCCACCATGCTTTGGAGCATCTCCACCGTCTGCCGCAAAGAGTTTTCGGTTGTGAACGAGACGGTGATCGACCGTGGTTTGACCTCGATCCGCCACGCATCGCTCCCGGTTGCCCCTTCGACGGCTTCGACCCGTACGAAAACGATCCGGCCCCGCGCCTTGTTGAACGCATTGGAGGCCGCAATCCCCCTGGCCCGCATCCATTTGGCGAGTTCCGTGGGGATGTTGCGATGTTCGAAGTCCGAGGTGATGAAAACCGATTTGTCGAGCCAGAACCGCTGCCGGGTCGGCACCGACTGCCGCGACTTGCGGAGCTCTCCGGCATGGAGCGTCTGGGCGGCGGAACGGCCCGGAAAACCGAGCAGCACCGCGCATGCCGCAATCCCGATCCACCGGCGGATCGGAACGGGCCGGCCTCTCTTTTTCAAAAGAATCATTCCCAAAGATAACAAAAAATTTTACCTTTATCGTTCCATCCACTATTCCGCACGGCGATGAAAAAGGTTGTTATCATTCCTACGTACAACGAAATCGAAAATATCGGAGCGATGATCGAGCGGGTGTGCGCCTTGCCCGAAGGGTTCGATTTGCTGGTGATCGACGACGGGTCGCCGGACGGCACGGCCGGAGCGGTACGGCAGGCGATGGAGCGGTACGGCGGGGAACGGATCCACCTGATCGAACGGAGCGGAAAATCGGGGTTGGGAACGGCCTATATAGCGGGGTTCGAGTGGGCGTTGAGTCGGGGGTACGACTATGTTTTCGAGATGGACTGCGATTTTTCGCACGATCCGAACGATCTGGGACGGCTCTGGCGGGCCTGCAGCGAGGGGGGGGCGGATGTGGCGATCGGGTCGCGGTACGTTACGGGGGTGAATGTCATCAACTGGCCGATCGGGCGGGTCATCATGTCGTATTATGCGTCGGCCTATGTGCGGCGGGTGCTGGGGATGCCGGTGCGGGACTGTACGGCGGGCTTCGTCTGTTTCCGGGCCGGGGCGCTGCGCACGATCGACCTGAACCGGATCCGCATGCGGGGGTACGGATTTCAGATCGAAATGAAGTATTCGGTCTGGAAATTGGGGTTCCGGATCGTGGAGGTGCCGATCATCTTCACGGACCGCACGCGGGGCAGCTCCAAAATGAGCAGCGGAATTTTCGGCGAGGCTTTCTGGGGGGTGCTGCGGATGCGGTTTCGCAAAATCCGGCCGGCGGCCCTCCCGGCAGAGGCGAACCTTTGAAACCGTATATATCCGATATATTATAGAGTATGACGAACGAAGAGATTTTGGAGCGGCTCAAAGCCGTGAAGCATCCGGAGCAGGACAAAGACATCGTTTCGCTGGGCATGGTCGACGACCTGACGGTCGATCGGGCGAGCGGCGCGGTACGGTTTACGCTGCGCCTGACCAAGCCGCGCGATCCGGTGGCCGGATCGCTGCGGCGGGCCGCGGAGGCCGTTTTGGAGGAGGCGACCGGCGTAACGCCGTCGGTGGTGGTGGCGGAACCGCTGCCGGCGGGGTCCCGCGCGGCGAAACAGCAGACCTTGCGCGAGAAGAGCGGCACGAACGGAATCGGACAGACGATCGCCGTCGCGTCGGGAAAGGGCGGGGTGGGGAAGAGCACCGTAACGGCGAATCTGTCGGTGGCTTTGGCGGGGCAGGGGTACCGGGTCGGGGTGTTGGATGCGGATATTTACGGGCCGTCGATGCCGAAGATGTTCGGGGTCGAGGGGTACCGGCCGGTGGCGGCGGTCGCAGAGGAGGGTTCGGAGTTGGAATCCATCGTTCCGGCGGAGGCCTACGGGGTGAAGGTGATGTCGATCGGGTTTTTCATCTCGGCGAACGATGCGTTGGTGTGGCGGGGACCGATGGCGACCCGTGCGCTGCAACAGTTGCTGCACCAGACGGCATGGGGCGAACTCGATTTTCTGCTGATCGACCTGCCGCCGGGAACGGGCGATCTGCATCTGACGATCGTGAATGAATTGAAGCTGTCGGGGGCGGTGATCGTCAGCACGCCGCAGGAGGTGGCTTTGGCGGATGTCGTGCGGGGGATCGCGATGTTCCGGAACGAAAACGTACGGGTGCCGATCCGGGGGGTGGTGGAGAATATGGCGTGGTTCACGCCGGCGGAGCTGCCGGACAACAGGTACTATATTTTCGGTCCGGCGGGGGCGGACGAGGGGCGGGTGGCCCGTCTGGCGCGCGAAGAGGGGGTCCCGTTTCTGGGGTCGATTCCGTTGGTGCAGGCGGTTGCGGAGGGGGGGGATGCCGGTTGTCCGATTGCGGTGCGGGATTCGGTTGCGGGCGAGGCGTTTCGCGAAATTGCCCGGAGGTTGGCCGACGGGGAGTAGCACACCCTTCGGGTGTCTTACCGGCAGCCTCTACCCTAAGATGGCCACAAAGTGCGGACCGGCGCCACCCTGCGCGGCGGGGCGGCCGACTCGCAAAGTCGGCCCACAGAACCAGCCGGCACCCGAAACAAAAAGAACGGATCATTTTTCAGTACGACAGACAAGACAGATGCGACGCACAGAACCGACAAGCATAGGCCAGCTGCTCGAAGATTTTTTCCGGCAGCGCGCCGCGGGAGCCGCCTCGATGGAGGGTCGGGCCGTCGAGGTGTGGAGTGAAGCGGCCGGTCCGTACGTCGCCCGGCATACGGAAGACGTTTATATCCGGAACGGCACGCTGTACGTCGGGTTTTCGTCGGCCGCCGTGCGCGCCGAGATCTTCATGAGCCGGAAACAGTTGGCCGGCCGGATCAACCGCCTGCTTCAGGCCGAAGTCGTCCGCCGGATCGTCGTGCGGTAGGGAGACGAACCCGATAAACATTGTATATTTGCACGAATGGGCAGGAGCCCCTGCCGCTGCAAAAAACCATAAATCCAACCGAACCAGACAAACGATGAAACAACCGAAACGATATTTGGTTACCTCGGCCCTGCCTTATGCCAACGGCCCCGTACATATCGGCCACTTGGCCGGCGTTTACGTCCCCTCCGACATCTATGTGCGTTACCTGCGCGGCCGCGGCGCCGACGTGCTTTCGATCTGCGGTTCCGACGAACACGGCGTGCCGATTACCATTAAAGCCAAGAAAGAGGGGATCACCCCGCAGGAGGTGGTGGACCGATACCACCGGATCATCAAAGAGTCTTTCGAGCGGTTCGGGATCAGTTTCGACATCTACTCCCGAACCAGCAGCGCGACCCACGCCGAGACCGCCTCGGCCTTTTTCCGCAAGCTGTACGAGCAGGGCGACTTCATCGAGCAGACCACCGAACAGTACTACGATCCGGAAGCCGGTCAGTTTCTGGCCGACCGGTACATTACCGGCACCTGTCCGAAATGTCAGAGCGAGGGGGCGTACGGCGATCAGTGCGAGAAGTGCGGTTCCACCCTCTCGCCCACGGAGCTGATCGAACCGAAATCGGCCATTACCGGCGCCACACCCGTGCTGCGGGAGACCCGGCACTGGTTTTTGCCCCTCGACCGGTACGAAGCGTTTCTGCGGCAGTGGATTCTGACGGAGCACGGAGCGGAGAACGGCCAAGGGCGGGAGGTCTGGAAACCGAACGTTTACGGGCAGTGCAAGAGCTGGTTGGACGGAGGGCTTTTGCCCAGAGCCGTGAGCCGGGATTTGGACTGGGGGATTCCCGTGCCGGTCGAGGGGGCCGAAGGGAAGGTGCTGTACGTATGGTTCGACGCCCCGATCGGATACATCTCCGCCACGAAAGAGCTGTTCGCCCGGCGCGGCGATGCCGAAGGGTGGCGCCCCTACTGGCAGGACGAAGAGACGAAACTCGTGCATTTTATCGGAAAAGACAACATCGTCTTTCACTGCATCGTCTTTCCGTCGATGCTCCGGGCGCACGGCGGCTTCATCCTGCCCGAGAATGTGCCGGCCAACGAGTTTCTGAACCTCGAAAACGACAAAATCTCCACCTCGAGGAACTGGGCCGTGTGGCTGCATGAATATTTGGACGAGTTTCCGGGCAAGGAGGACGTGCTGCGGTACGTGCTGTGTGCCAATGCCCCCGAAACCAAGGACAACGACTTCACGTGGCGCGACTTTCAGGCCCGGAACAACAACGAATTGGTGGCGATCTTCGGGAACTTCGTCAACCGGGCGATGGTGTTGACCCACAAATATTTCGGAGGACGGGTGCCGGCGGCGGACCCGGCTGCCGGGCTGACGGAGTACGACCGCGGGACGGTCGGCGAGATGCCCCGCATCAAGGCCGCTGTCGAACAGCATATCGAAAACTACCGGTTCCGCGAGGCGCTGCGGGAGATGATGAACCTCGCCCGCTTGGGAAACAAATATCTGGCGGACACCGAACCGTGGAAAGTCATCAAGACCGATCCGGCCCGGGTGGCGACGATCCTGAATGTGGCGTTGCAGATCACCGCATCGCTGGCGATCGCATGCGAACCGTTCCTCCCTTTTACTGCGAAACGGCTGGCCGGGATGCTGCGGCTGCCGGAGCGGAGGTGGGACGACATCGGCTCCCTCTCCCTGTTGGCGGCGGGGCATGAATTGGGCGAAGCGGAGCTGCTGTTCGAGAAGATCGAAGATTCGGCCGTGGAGGCCCAGTTAGCCAAGTTGGAGGCGGCCAAAGCGGCCAATGCAGCGGCCTGCGCAACGGTGGCGCCGGCCAAGGAGGAGCCGGTGCAGTTCGAAGAGTTCACCCGGATGGATATCCGGGTGAGCCGCGTGGTGGCGGCCGAACCGGTGCCGAAGACCAAGAAGTTGCTGAAACTGACCGTGGATACGGGACTCGATACGCGGACGATCGTGTCGGGGATTGCCGAACACTTCACCCCCGAACAGTTGGTGGGCAGGCAGGTGTTGGTGCTGGCGAACCTCGCGCCGCGGGTGCTCCGGGGGATCGAATCTCAGGGGATGATCCTCCTGGCCGAGTCTCCGACGGGGGCTTTGTCCATCGTGGCCCCCGAGGCGGACGAAGTGCCGGCCGGTTCGGTGGTGGGATAACCGCCTGACCGGTTCGTCAAGGCTCTCACACCGCCGGCGATGTAGGGAAAAACATAGCTCCCGGCGCCTTTCAGGATCCGGTAGCTGCGGGCCTCTTTCAGCGTTCGGCCGAGAGAGGCTTGGCCGTTCTCCGGAAACCACGGCAGGGCGGCCTCTATCGCTACGATCGCCAAGCCTGCCAGCAGCACCCCTTTCGCGCCGGCGAACACGACGCCGAGCAGTCGCAGCGGCCCGGCCAGCCCGCCGGCTTTCAGCAGCCGGGTGATGCCGTGGCAGAGCAGGATGACGCAGAGCAGCACACCGACCAATACGATGATGAACAGGAGTTCGGCCGGCAGCTCCTCGATGTCGAGCCACCGGCCGACGGCGTGCGAAAACCGGTAGGCGGCCCACGTGCCGGCGACGATGCCGACGATGCCGCTCAGCTGGACGAGGATGCCGTTCCGCCAGCCGCTCCACACGCACAGCGCCAGCACGAGGCAGACCAGTATGTCGATGATGTTCATGTCGGGACAAAGATAGCGATCGGATGTGAACCGAAAAAACGAACCATGACACCCGAACTCCACGAACGTTACATGCGGATGGCTTTGGCCGAGGCGGATGCGGCGGCCCGGCAGGACGAGGTTCCGGTCGGCGTCGTGGTGGTGGCCGGCGGCCGGATCGTGGCCCGCGCCCATAACCTGACCGAAACTCTCGGCGATGTTACGGCTCACGCCGAGATGCAGGCCTTGACTGCGGCTGCGGCGGCTTTGGGGGGCAAATACCTCGACCGGTGTACGCTGTACGTAACGGTCGAGCCGTGTCCGATGTGCGCCGCTGCGCTGCGCTGGGCGCAGTTGGGGCGGCTGGTTTACGGCGCTCCCGACCCCAAGCGGGGCTACCGCGTTGTCTCCGCTGCACTGCTGCATCCGAAAACCGAGGTGGTCGCGGGGGTGTTGGAGGAGGAGTGCGGGGCTCGGATGAGTCGGTTTTTCGCAGCCTTGCGCAAAACGAAAACGCTGCCGTAACCTTTTGTGCCTCCTGCCGGGAATTAATTCCGGCGGAAATTTTGAATTTTCCGAAAAAATCATTCAATTTGTGATCGCTGCTTGGCCTGCGCGCGGGGCGGCCCGGAACGAAAAAACAATCTAAACATACCGTAACGCATATGAAACGAATCAAACGATTGGGTGTGATGTTAGTGGCGGCGATGACTGTCGGCGCGGCTTCGGCGCAGAGTGTCGAGGATGTGAAGCAAAAATGGCAAGAGGCGGCCGAGCTGCTGCAAAGCAAAAAACTGGTGGAGGCGATTCCGGTGCTGGAAGAGGTGGTTAAGTTGGGAGCGGCAGCGGGACCGGAGGCGACGGAGGTGGTCTCGGAGGCGCAGAAGTACCTGCCGACCTGCTACCAGCAAAAGGGGGCGGAGCTCTACAAAGCACAGAAATTCGACGAGGCGATCGCAGCCGTTACCCGGGCGGCCGATCTGGCCGATATGCAGGGCGATATGATGATGGCCAGAAAGATGGGCCGGATGGTGTCGCAACTCTACATGGCGCAGGGGGTCGGGAGTTTCAATGCGAAAAACTACGCCAAAGCGCTCGAAAGTTTCCAAAAGGGGTATGAACAGGATCCGGACAATGTCCAGCTGACCTATTTCATGGCGAAGTCTTATGCGGAGCTTAAAGAGTTGGACAAGGCGGTCGAACTCTACAAACAGGTGATCGACAAGGGGACGGAGAACAGCAAGTTCGCTCAGCAGGCTGCGGCGGCGAAGGCGGATATGGAAAATAGCCTGCTCGTAGCGATCTCTGACGCGGCCAAAGCGGGGGATATCGAGAAGGTGCAGACTTTCGTGGCGCTGATTCCGGAGAGTGCGAATGCGAATCTGCTGCTGATCCAGACGGCCAATAACTTCAAAAAGTACGATGTCGTGATTGCGAAAGGGGGGGATGCCTATGCTGTCCAGACGGATGAGGCGCAAAAGAGCAATGTGGCCTATTTGATCGGGGTGGCGTACCAGAACCGGGGGAACAATGCGAAAGCGGCGGAATGGTTGCGCAAGGTAACGGCGGGGCCGAATGTGGCGGCTGCGAAGTCGCTTTTGGCGGACGTTACGGCAGCGTAGTTTTTTTACGGGTTTATTATTTTGTAATCCCTTTCCTTGCCAAGCAAGGAAAGGGATTTTTTGTGGGCCGCCTTTGCCTGAGTTAACCGCCCGCTTTGGGGTTAGAGGCTGCCTCTTGCCCACCGCGGGCACGCGGGGCCTGCCCGGCCCGAGGGCGGTTTTCTCTGGTAGGGTATAGGCTGCCCGGTTGGAGTGCCCAGCGGCACCGCGCGCCGCGGATAAGGGGGGAAATCGTTCAAAAGCATGAATTGCTTTTGAACA
>JAFLSI010000053.1 GCA_022511025.1 Rikenella sp.
TTACTTACCTTATGCGAATAGTAAAACAAACATATCATTACTTCTTGCATTAAAAGTCGGTTACCGTCAGTAGCGCTTTGCTGAGTTTGGGTATTGACATTCCCGTCCCTACCCAAGCGGTCCGAAACCATCCCAGCAAGATATACACCCGGACTAAGACGAGCGATCTATTACGATGGCACTTGAACAGTGTATGATGAAAACGGCCTAATGTAAATATATCATGAGAAACGTACTGACAGTTATTACTCTGTTCTTCTCGGTCATATCAGCATCCGCTCACAAAACAATCGCGAGCCTAAATAATCCGGAGAAAAGCAGCGAGGAACGACTTCTTTTCGGCGATTTCAACGCTCCAGTCGAGTTTGTCATGACCCCTTCGTTCAATGGAACGGCAGGTTGTCGGCTCTATCGCGATTCGACCGACCACGGTTGGTTGCTCGATGTCAAACAAATCGCGAACTGGCATCAAGTAAACGACTCGATCAACAAGACTTATGCTCCGGATCGAACCATTCGTAACCTGACATCGGAACAATGGGCCGAGATTCGGAATAAGAATCGTGCGCTGGCCGAACAACTCCGGAAAGACCGATTGAAACAGTATCGCGTAACGAGTCGAACGGTTTCGATCAGCGATTCGCTGGCTCGAAGTATTTATCAGACCGTTAAAAACGATATTGAAAAGGCAGAAGCTAAACCGGAAAAAGATGGAACTGAGCAAGTAGAGATTGTTGAAGACGGTACCTCTTTCACTTTTCGTTGTATCGTCGAAGAACAGTTGCGGACATTGAGAGTACACGAATCGGAACAAATCTTATCGCAACTTTCCGACCTGTTCCGGGCGATGATCGCGGACGTCGAGGCGGGGCGGTTCGACGAGGCGAAATACCTCGGGGTGCTGCCTTAAAGTCGCCATAGGGACTGCGCACAGCTGATACCCTACGGGCGGGATGCAAGATTGCATCCCGCCCGTAGGGTATCATAGCAAACAACTACTCTGCGCACCCTCACCTCCGCTACCGTTTCACCTTGTTCTGCTGCTCAGCCCGCACGACCTGTTCCGGTTTATGCCGCCACCGGCCCCGCTTGTACCAGACCGCTCCGCCCAACGCAGACAGATACTCCGCCCGACGCTCATAACCCTCGTCCGTGAAGAAGAACGTAAAGCCTAAATAGACCCGATCCTTTCGCGAAAGATAGAGCATCGCACAACGGGTATAGGTCTCACCGGCCAATGTCTGCGGCTTGACCGGCACCTCGAACGTAAAGATAGAATCCGCCCCGAACCGACGCCGCGCCTCACGCCCCGCCACAACCGACACGTGATCTTCATACCGAAAATCCGCCGTGCCGAGCTGGGCCAGTAGGTAATTCAACATGAGACTCCGATGCATCCACCGTTGTGAACCTCTTCCATTGAACTGATAGATGTCGATCACATCGTAAATCACTGCGCACTGCCGGTCATCGGACTGTAACAACGCCCCGACCACTCCGGTTATTCCTTTGCCTTTCATCCATATTCCGCCCAACTCCCGATGTTTACGCCACAAGGTATCGAATTTCACAATCGTAAATTCCTCCCTGAACTGAAAGTCCTCGGGAACGTTGCGTACTACATGGAACCGGTCGGCCACCGAATCCAGCCAGGGGGACAACCCGGTTTGGGCTGCCGCACCCAAACAGTTGAAAAGAGCCGGCAAAACCCACAACAATCTTTGCATAAAGCTATTTCGTAGTCTTGAAAGAAGAGATAACATCATTAAAAATCAACGATTTTTCGAATTCTTCCTACAAAGAAAGCATTTATTTTTATATTTCATAAAAAAAGCGATCTCATTTTGATTGCGCATCCATCAGTCGGCGCATCTCATAACGAATCGCTGTTACCGTCGCAGAGGGTATCTTGATCTCTTTCGCCAATATCTTCCGAGCCAAATCGCAAGCCTCCTCCTCCCGCCCTCTTGCCGTATAAAGTAGGACCAACTTAATACAGCGGCATAAACCGGTTCGGACGCATCGCCGCTACCGTTTCCCCCTGTTCTGCTGCTCGGCCCGCACGACCTGTTCCGGTTTATGCCGCCACCGACCCCGCTTGTAGCAAACCGCTCCGTCCAACGCCCGCATATACTCCGCCCGACGCTCATAACCCTCATCGGTGAAGAACCAAACAAAATCGATATGGCGTTCTCCTTGGGTGAGATACATGCGGAGGCAACGTGTATAAACGGCACTATCCTGCTCCATCGGTTCGATCGGCAGTTCGAGCATGAATATCGAGTCGGCATTGAACCGCCGCTTCACTTTCCGTCCACCGACGGCCTGTACATGATCTTCAAAACGAATATCGTCCTGTCCCTGCGAAATATTCAGCAGGTCGTTTTCGATCCAACTGCGATGTTTAATCCCTCCGAGCATAGCACTGTACAAGACCTCACACTGCCGGTCGTCCGACTGGAGCAGCAGACCGAAAGCTCCTGTTTTATTCCTCCATTTCCATTGGTGTTTGGCGGTATCACGCACCCAACGATAACCGTATACCCAAGAATAAAGTCTGTTGCGGGTGATATGAAACTTTTCGGGGATTCGCCGAACGACATGATGTCTCTCAGAAGACTCGTTCATGACTTTGAATACATCCGTTGTTCCCTGTGCCTTTGCGCCGAAAATCGAACAGCCGAAAAGACAAATGCCTCCGCCCAACAGCCCGATTGCTTTCCGCAAGATTTTGTTTCGCATCAATCGTTTTGTTTTTTCATCCGTCGTATCATCCATTTCGATTCTCCCCGTTTGTATCGTATCGCCCCGTCCAACGCCCGCATATACTCCGCCCGACGCTGATAACCCTCGTCCGTGAAGAAGAACGTAAAGCCCATATAAGCCCGGCCCTTTCTCGAAAGATAGATCATGACGCAACGGGTATAGGTCTCGCCGGCCAATGTCTGCGGCTCGACCGGCACCTCGAACGTAAAAACAGAATCCGCCCCGAACCGCCGCCGCGCCTCAGTCCCACAGACGCCGCAACGGTCAGGATCGCCGCCACACCGAACGCAAAAGCATACCATTCAGGCAGCAGCCGATTGTCGACAAAAGAGTCCGACACAGAGAACAAAGTGCCCAGACACAGACCAGACAACAAGACTACCCCGTAAACGGCAGGCCGGTCAAACCATCTCCCTCTCCTTTCCAATACCTACAACCGTTTTCGCAGCGCCTCACCCTCTTGTTCATAGCCCGGTTTGCCGAGCAAAGCGAACATATTCTTCTTGTAAGCCTCCACCCCCGGCTGGTCGAACGGATTGACCCCCAATGCGTAACCGCTGAGTCCGCACGCCTTCTCGAACAGGTACAGCAAAGCCCCGATCCCCCGCGCATCGATCCGCGGCAGTTCGATCGCCAGATTCGGCACCCCACCGTCCACATGGGCCAGCATCGTCCCCAGCACCGCCATCCGGTTGACCTCGCTGATCCGTCGGCCCGCCAGAAAATTCAACCCGTCCAGATTCTCCCCATCCGCCTCGATCCGGAACGTGTGCGACGGTTCCGCCACCCGGATCACCGTCTCGAACATCGTCCGCTCCCCTTCCTGTATATACTGCCCCATCGAGTGCAAATCCGCCGTCAGGGTTACCGAAGCCGGGAAAATCCCCTTTCCCTCCTTCCCCTCGCTCTCTCCGTAGAGCTGTTTCCACCACTCGCCGATATTTTGCAGTTTCGGTTCGTACGAAGCCAAGATTTCGATCTTCCGGCCCGCCCGGTAAAGCGCCGTCCGGGCCGCCGCATACTGCATCGCCGGATTTTCGCCGAACGGAGCCTCGGCCGTCAGCCGCTCCATCTCCGCCGCCCCGCAGACCAACGACCGCACGTCGATCCCCGCCGCCGCCAGCGGCAGCAGGCCCACCGGCGTCAACACCGAGAACCGACCCCCCACGTTGTCCGGAATCACGAACGTTTTGTACCCCTCCGTATCCGCCAGCCGGCGCAAAGCCCCTTTCGAAGCGTCGGTTACGGCCACGATCCGCCGGGCCGCCCCCTCCTTTCCGTACCGCCGTTCGATTTCGTCGCGGAGGATCCGGAACGCAATGGCCGGTTCGGTCGTCGTCCCCGACTTGGAGATGACGATCGCCGCAATGTCGTACTCTTTGACCGCCTCCATCAACTCCCAGGTGTAATCTTCGCTGATGTTCTGCCCCGCGAAGAGAAGCCGCGGATTCCTCCCCTTTTTCGGTGCGGCGAGGCTGTCGAACGACCCGCCGAGCGCCTCCAGCACAGCTTTCGCCCCGAGGTACGACCCGCCGATCCCGACAGCGATAATCAGATCGGCCTCTGCCCGCAGCGTCCCGGCCACAGCCTCTATCTCGTCGAGCTGCGCCGAAGTGATCGACGAAGGCAGGTTCACCCAGCCCAAAAAGTCGCTCCCCTTCCCCTGCCCGTTATGCAGCCACGCGTGGGCCTGCTCGATTTCCGGTTTCAAAGCCTGAATGTCGGCCGGAGTCAGGGCCGAAGCCGGAGCGAAAATCTTGTCGATCTGTACGTTAATGCTTTTCATCGAGTTATCTGTTTTTTGAATTTTCTGTCTCTCTGTTTCGGGATGTGCACCCGGCCACGAGGGTAGCCGAAAAGACTCACCCCAACCGCCCCAATATTCCCCTCAACTGCCCCGCCGGACTCCTCCGCTCGTACAAAATCCCGTACACCGCCTCGGCAATCGGCATTTCGATCCCGAACCGCGACTGCAGCCGGTGGATGCAATCCGCCCCATAGTACCCCTCCGCCACCATGTTCATCTCCATCTGGGCATTCCGCACCGAGTACCCCTTGCCGATCATCACCCCGAAAGTCCGGTTGCGGCTGAACTGCGAATAGCACGTTACCAGCAGGTCTCCCAAATAGGCCGACCGGCACACATTTCGCTCCGCCTCGAACGCCGAGCGGAGAAACCGCTCCATTTCGATCGCCGCATTGGAGATCAGCACCGCCAGAAAGTTGTCTCCGTAGCCCAATCCGTGGGCAATCCCCACTGCGATCGCATAGATATTTTTCAGCACCGCCGCATATTCCACCCCGTAAATATCGCCCGACACCGCGACCCGGATGTAGTCATTGGCGAACTTTCGGCCCAGCGCCTCCGCCGTATCGAGTTCCCGGCAGACCATCGTGAGGTAGGAGAGCCGTTCGAGCGCCACCTCTTCGGCATGACACGGCCCGGTAACGATTCCGATGCGGTCGGCCGAAACGCCGTACCGCCGTTCGAGCCACTCCGCCACCGTGAGATAGCCGTCCGGCACGATCCCCTTGATGGCCGAGACGACGAACTTTTCCGCCAGCGCATCGTCCGCCAACGGTTCGAGGGTCATCGCCAGAAAGGCCGACGGAACGGCGAGAATCACCACGTCGCTCTCCCGCACGACCGCCCCGACATCCTCCTCCACGGTGAGCCGGTCGGCCGGGAAATGCACCTGACTGAGGTACTTCGGATTGGAGCGGTGGCGGATCAGGTGTTCGCGCACCTCGGGGTTCCGCACGTGCCACCGGACGGTGTTGCCGTTTTCGAGCAGAATCTTGACGATAGCGGTCGCCCAGCTCCCGTAGCCGATGACGGCGCATACGGATGCGGTATGGATGTAAGGTCGGGCCATTGGCGTGGTTTAGTTGAGGTAAAGATAATACTTTTTCGCCATTCGGGTTCGCACCCGCCAACAATAGACAGGAGACAAAAACGTACGGGGAACCCCGAAAGGTTCCCCGTACGTCGGCAAAAGGTCATATACTCTGTCCCGACAGACCTACCTCGGTCCGCCGCCCGGAGGCGGTCCCCCCGGCCCGCCCGACGAGCGCCGGTCGCCGCGGCCGCCGAAAATGTTCTGCTGTCCTTCCGTGCCGTAGTTGTCCGCCGAACGCCCCTTGCGCGTGTCGAACTTGTAGGTGAAGCTGACCATGAAGTAGCGTTTCAGCACATTGCTCAGCGTCGTTTGCGTGTAGGTGTCGTTGCTGCTCTGCCAGAAAGCCCGGTTCTGGTTCAGCAGGTCGTATGCCGAGAGCCGCACCTCCGCCTGCCGGTACTTCAGGAACTTGTACCCGATCCCGGCATTCAGCAGCGCATAGTGCTGCGAGTAGGAAGCCTGCGTCCCGAACGAGTTCCGCCACGTCGCATCCGCGTTGATAAAAAGCCCTTTCCAGAGGAAGATGTTCAGGAATGCCGACAGGTCGCTCCCCACATAGCGGTCGAACGTCCGGTTGAACTCCTGCGTTCCGTTATCCTTCTGGCGGCTCGTGGTGAAGTTCAGCGAGGGCCGGTAAGCCACCGTAAAGTCCACATTCTCCGAGATGTTGCTCGTCAGTGCCAAGTTCATCCCCATCCGGTTGCTGTGCGACAGGTACTGCACATTGTCCTCTATCGACGGCGTCTGGGCATACTGGTAGAGGAAGCCGATATTCATGTTGCTGCGGATCGGGCTGATCCGGAAGCTGTAGATGCCGAACAGGTTGGCGCTGGCATAGCCGTTCAGATTGTATGGCGAGGAGACCTGCGCCCCCCGGACGATCGTCGTCCCCTGGTACTCCTCGTCCTCGGTGAGGAAGCGCCGGTGGTTGGCGATGTAGTTCTGCGTCAGGGTGGCGAAGGCGAAAACATGGAAATTGGTCGACTTTTCCGGATTCGCCAAGTTGTAATGCACCTCGATCCGGTCCGTATAGCTCTGTTTCAGGTTCGGATCCCCGTGGTAGACCTGCAGCGGATTGCTCAAGTCCAGCACATCCTGTAACTGGTTGACATTCGGTGTCGACGTACTCCGCCGGTACTGCACGTTGAGGCTCTGCATCTGGGTCGGTTTCCATTCGAACCGCAGCCGGGGCAGCCAGGCCGAGAAATGGTACCGGTTGTCCATCTCCCGCGGATAGGTTTCGTCGTCGTTCAGGGTCGAATACTGGTAGCTGACCGCTGCATTCAGCGTGATTTTGTCCTTCTTGACCCAGTTGTAGCCCACCGTCCCCGAATGGCGCATCTGGTTGCGGTCGAAGAGGTTGGAGGTGGTGGGGTCCAGCTCCAGCACTTCGTTCAGCACCGGATCCCAGTCGTAGCTCAAGATCCGGGAGTCGGACTTGTCGTAGCTGATCCGGTAGCTGAACTGGAGGCGCGAAGACTGCGACAGCGGTTCGGCATAGCTCGCCCGCGCCGACACGTCGAATCCCGGCGTACCGAGCATACCGATCTGGTTCAGCACGCTGTAGGTCAGGTCGCCCGACGCCTTGGTGTAGAGGTCGAGAGGCGACACCCGGGTCTCCTCACTGCCGTCGGTCTCATCGCCGAGCGTGCCGTACTCCGACCGCTGCGTGCGGTCGCCCCAGCCGTTGCTGCCCCCCACCGAGCCGCCGACCGAGAAGGTCCGGCCCGCCTTGCCCAAACGGTGCATCCAGAAGAGGTTGGCCGACGCATCGTATGTCCCGAGTTTCGTCGTGTAGCGGTTGGCTGCCGTGTTGTTCAGCATCCCGTCCAACCAAGTCGTCTGCACGCTGGAGCTGTTCCCGTGGTTGGTGGAGTAGGTTACGCGCGGTGTGAAGAAGATCCGGTTGGTTTCGTTCGGATTCCACTCCAACCGGATGTTGGCCCGGTGCTGGTAGTTGTATCCGCGGGTCGCCGTCGTGTCGTTGTAGAGGCGTGCCATGTTCTTGTAGTCCTGCCCCACGGCCCGCCAGATGTCGGCGTTGACGTTGTTGAAGAAGTAGCTCCCGCCGACCTTCACCTTTTTGAAATCGCCCTGGTAGTTGAGTCCGGCCATGGTGGTGGTCTGGATCCCGCCGCGGACGCTGGTCGTGAACTGATTGACGTTGCTGCCGCCGCCCATCCCCATGCCGCCGCGCCGGCCGGTCATGGAGCTGGCGATGTCGTTGAGCGTGAAGCCCTGGTTGTTGACATTGTTCCGCGCAGCGAGCACCGTCCACCGCTGGTTGACGTTAAAGATATTGGCCGCCGCCCCCACCGAGTAGCGGTTGTCGGAGCCGTAGCCGCCGTAGACCTTCCCGAACGTACTGGTGCTGACTCCGTTCTTGGTAACGATGTTGATCGCCTTGATCCGTTCGCCGTCGTCGAAGCCGGAGAATTTCGATTCGTCGCTCTTGTCGTCGAAAATCTGCATGCTCTCGACCACATCGGCCGGGAGGGTCTTCAGCGCCACGGCCGGGTCATCGGCAAAGAACTCTTTGCCGTCCACATAGACCTTGCCGACCGTCTGCCCGTGCACCTCCACCGCGCCGTTGTTGTCGGTCGTTACGCCGGGCATCTTCTTGAGCAGGTCTTCGCTCGAGGCATCGGGATTGGTTTTGAAAGCGGCTGCATTGTATTGCAGCGTGTCGCCCCGCATCGTCGCCATGGGGGCCTTGGCGGTTACCTTGACCTCCTGGGCCACCTGCGCCTCCGGCACCAACCGGATCGTCCCCAAGTCGACCGTCCGCCCGGCTGCCGGATCGATCGTCCGGACAAAGTCCCGGTAGCCGATGAAAGAGATGGTCAGCGCGGTGGTCTTTTCGCGGCTCACCACCGAGAAACTCCCGTCCGAACCGGTCAGACTCGTCCGGCGGACCGCATCCGGTTCGGCAGCGTTGACAATGACATAGGCGCCGGCGATCGGCTGCCCGTCATCGCTGCCGACCACTTTCCCTTTCACGGTGATCGGCGCCGCCTGTACCGCGGCCGAAACCGCCAGCAAGGCGAATAAACCTAAAATTCGCTTCATTATTAAAAGATTGGGTTATGTGTACACACTGACCGGACCGGCCGTTTCGGTGGTCCGGAGGGGCGGGCCGCTCCCCGTCCCGTTCACGCCTATTAAGACGCGGCTGCGGGAAAAAGTTTAACGGACCGGCGGATTTTTTTGCAAAAAAAATCGTGTCGGGATGAAAATTCGCGCTGTAAAAACCGCTTTTTCAGAAATAAAGGTATAACTTTGTCTATCTCTGTTATCGGATTCACACAGAGGGCCGGCAGGGGAGGGACGAATCCGGCAGGAAAGAGAGAGGCGGCAGGGCCGCACCGGACGAAGCACTCACGAATAAAAACCAATTATACACGAATCATGGCAGAAGAAAAAGCTACGAAGCTGATGGCCGAGTTCCCGCCGGTTACCACCGAGGCGTGGGAGGAGGCGATTGCCAAGGACCTGAAGGGGGCCGACCGCACCAAGAAGTTGGTGTGGCGGACGCTGGAGGGGTTCGACGTCGAGCCGTACTACCGGGCCGACGACATGGCCGACCTGAAACATTTGGGGACTGCGCCGGGCGAATTTCCGTACGTCCGGGGGGTGAAAGGCGACAACGACTGGCACGTGCGGCAGACGATCGAGGTGGGAGACGACCCGGCGGAGGCGAACCGGACGGCACACGATGTGCTGATGAAGGGGGTCGACTCGCTCGGCTTCGTCATCCGGAACAAGGAGTTCTCGGCGGCCGACCTCGACACGCTGCTCCGGGGAATCACCATTACGGCGGTGGAGCTGGCATTCAGCGGCTGCGGGGTCTACCGGGCGGCGGAACTGTTTATCGATAAAATCGTTGCGGAGAAGCTCGATCCGGAGCAGGTGCATGCCGTGTTCGGGATCGACCCGCTCATGAAGCTCTCGAAAAAGGGGGGCTGGGGCTGCGCGGCGCCGGACGGGGCGAAACATTTCGACCGGATCCGGACGCTGCTCGACAAAGCGCCTCAGTACAAGCGGCTGCGGCTGATGACGGCCCACGGAACGCTGTTCCACAACTGCGGAGCGTCGGCGGTGCAGGAGCTGGCTTTCGCGCTGGCCATGGGACATGAGTTCGTGGTGCGGCTGACGGACGCGGGATTGGATGTCGACCGGGTGGCACCGGCGATTCAGTTCGATTTCGCGGTCGGAACCAACTACTTCATGGAGATCGCCAAACTGCGGGCGGCCCGGATGCTGTGGGCGAATATCATGGCGCCCTACAACCCGCAACGGGGCTGCTCGTCGAAGCTGCAGGCGCATATCCAGACTTCGGCGTGGAACCAGACGGTCTACGACCCGTATGTCAACATGCTGCGGGGGACGACCGAGGCGATGAGCGCGGCGATTGCGGGGGTGAGTTCGATCGAGGTGCTGCCGTTCGACCGGGCCTACGAACAGCCGACGGAATTCAGCAACCGGATCGCGCGGAACGTACAGCTGCTGCTGAAAGAGGAGTCGCATTTCGACCAGGTAACGGATCCGGCGGCGGGTTCGTACTACATCGAGGAGCTGACGGCGTCGATTGCGGCGGAGGCGTGGAAACTCTTCCTCGCGGTCGAGGAGTTAGGGGGCTATGCCGCGGCGTTCGAGAAGGGGTTCATTCAGGAGCAGATCGAGGCGACGGCGAACAAACGGGACCACAACATCGCGACGCGACGCGAAATCCTATTGGGAACGAACCAATACCCGAATTTCAACGAAACGGCACCGGCCGAAATTACGGCGGAAACGGTTACGCGGGGCATGCAGCCGGCTTCGTGCTGCTGCGGACAGGCTGACAAGGAACCGGACTGCCGGCCGCTGAAACCGTACCGGGGAGCGATGGCGTTCGAGGCGATGCGTCTGCGGACGGATCGCAGCGGCAAGGAACCGAAGGCGTTCATGCTGACTTGTGGAATGCTGGCGATGGCGCGGGCGCGGGCACAGTTTGCCTGCAACTTCTTCGCTTGTGCGGGGATCCGGGTGATCGACAACACGTTCTTTGCTTCGGTGAACGAGGGGATCGAGGCGGCGAAGGCGTCGGGGGCACAGATCGTGGTGGTCTGCTCGTCGGACGACGACTATGCAACGGTGGCACCGGAGGTCTTCGGGGCGTTCAAGGGTACGAATACGATCGTGGTGGTGGCGGGGGCGCCGGCTTGCCAACCGGAACTGGAGGCGGCGGGTATCTCGCACTTCATCAGTGTCCGTAGCAATGTCCTCGAAACGCTCGAAAACTACCAACAAGAATTGGGTATTTAATCGTTCGTTCTTTTGTGGTTGTGCTTTGTGCCGGACGGAACCGTTCTTTTTCTGAAGAAAAAGAACCAAAAAGACTTTCG
>JAFLSI010000054.1 GCA_022511025.1 Rikenella sp.
CTGCCGCCGATCTCCTCCACTTGAAACTCGATCGGCCGGTTGAGTTGGGTCGGAAGTCCCGATTCGAGTAGTACATCCTGATCATTCAGTGCAAGGAATAGTTCCGCATCGTAGACGAATTTACCGATACACCACCCGTGGTTTTCAAGTAGCACCCGAACGAACCCGGCCTTATCTCCCCGGTCGGAGGCCTCGATCAAACGTTTGAACTCCGGTTTGCAAGCACCCGCCTTGTGGCACCGAGCGATGATCACCTCTTGAAAGTCCTGAAAAGTCATGATTGTATGGTTTTTATTACATCGATTCTCCAAAAACTCAAAATCCACTTGAGGACATCCACCGACCAGCCATGTCGAACTTCCAGAGAATAGCGACGCGTGGGTCATTGAAATATTCCTATCTCGGAATGTATCCGCCGTTCGGCGATGTGGATATAGTCAGGATTGAGTTCGTAACCAATGTAGTTCCGATTCAATTTTCTTGCGACAATGGCAGTCGTACCGCTTCCCATGAATGGGTCGAGGACGACACCATTCTCCGGGCATCCTGCCTTGATGCAATCTACAATCAGTTTCTCCGGATAAGTAGCGAAATGAGCCTCTTTTGTTCCAACAGTCGGAACCTCCCACACGCTTCGCTTATTGGCATGAGGGGTATATGCAAACTCACGATGCGTATTACTCCTTGACATCGGATTATCCGGATCGAGCGAATTGTTGGCATTCTGTCGTTTAAGGCCACCTATCACCGCTTTCATGCGTCCGTTTGTTTTTCCGAGGACTCGGATACTACCCGCTTGATTTTCGACATCCTGTTCAATACGCCGCATCGTTGATTCTTTTGCCATCTGCTTGATCGCTTCATTATTGAAGTAGTATCGCTTTGATTTTGATAATAGAAAAATGTATTCGTGTGCTTTCGTACAACGATCGGTTACGCTTTCGGGCATCGGGTTAGGTTTTGACCAGATGATGTCTTGACGGAGATACCAGCCATCGGTACGTAATGCAAATGCAAGCATCCACGGAATACCTATCAGGTCTTTTGGTTTTATGTTTTGAAACGTCGGCTTTATCAGCGTACCATGGGCGAGTGTCCCTTTGCTTGTTCCCTGTTTATACTTTGCAGCATTGTCAGGATAGCGTGCTCCACCTTTTCCGCTACCAGCATAACTGTCTCCTATATTGACCCACAAAGTACCATCCGGCTTGAGTACACGACGAACCTCATGAAAGGCTTCGACGAGCCGGTCAATGAATGCAGCTGGAGTCTTTTCCAAACCGATCTGTCCCTCCATACCATAATCGCGAAGACCATAATACGGAGGCGAGGTGACACAACAATCCACGGAGTTGTCAGGAAGTCCCCTCAGCCCCAGCAGACAGTCGCAATTATGTATAGTGTTGATTTTCATTTTGAACGAGGTATTTTATTCCTTATTTCAACACATAACAGGTTTCCCGAATGGTCGGATGTTCCTCGATTCGCCCAGCGGCGACCAGCTGCTGCAACGCGACATCTAACCCTAATGCAGGAAGACGGGCATGGATCTCACCGTACAACACATGGAGCGGTTCTTGTCGCCGCAACTCCTTCTCCAAGATGATCTCCTGAATGATGTTCATGATTCTATCTGTATTCATAAGTATGGGGATACTTGCTCCTGCCGCAGACTCGAACTGCGGCGTTTGCCAATCAGGAGATACGTTTCACTATGAAAGTATTAGTCTGGTAATCCGGAGTAATCTCAAAATCATACCCCTCTTGTTTCAGGCGTGATTTGGCAACCCGAAAGCCAGACAGCATTGTACTTTCAATGCGATACTTTCGACTTTCCCCAACAGAAAAAGACTTCAACGTAGCTCTATACTCTGGCCGAATAATTAATCGACCTCGTAACTTTCTTCCCATGCTTTATCTTACATTTGAGGTTTTCGGAAATTTTGTGAGCAAATATAGTAGTAAATTTGAGAATATCTCAATTACAAACTGAAATTATCTCAAACAAACCACGATTTTTCTCACAATCATTTGATATGCACACATCTACCTTTGAATTATGGACATCAAGGAAAACATTAGGAGAATTCGAGAGTCGAAAGGCCTGAAACAACAAGTTATTTCTGACGCATTGGGAAGTGATCCTGCCGTGGCCAGCAACATCGAGAATGGTAAACGAGATATTAAAGTCAGCGAATTAGAAAGAATAGCCCAAGCATTAGATGAAGACGTACTTTATCTATTCACTTATCCGGAACGTTTTGTAAACGCAAATACGTTAGAAAATTATTCGCAAAAGAAAGTGTCCATCACGTTCGAAGTATCCCCTGATATACGCGATGAATTGTTGAAGATAGTTGCTCAAAAATAACCCATACAACACCTGAGTTCTTTTGAAGAAACAAAATATACAGAATGTAATAAGTTAGAAATCAGGAAAATTGAATACGTGGTTCGATTCCCTCCAGCTCCACAGATCGCTGTAAGTTGTTATTTTACAGCGATTTATGAAAATCGTTCCGCGGTTAATCCGGTGCATTCTTGGATAATCGCCGATTCGGCGGGATCACGTTCTGCTCTTCTGGAAGCACACGGTAGCCGGAAAAACTGCTGGAGTTAGCTTAGGGGCATCCATAGAAGATGGCTCCCGTTTGTCGGGTCGGGGTATCGTTACTCCCACTCGACCCCGTACCGGATCAACGCCTCCAAATGCGCCTCCTCGTCCACCGCAGAGAAAGAGCCGCCCCGTACATTCTCGTACCCGTAGCGCCGGAAACACTCCACCACCAACGGATCGACATCCCGCCGGTTGCGCACCGCTCCGGACGGCGTCTCGAACGGTTCGGCACTCACCAAACCCTGCGGCTTGTACTTGCGAGTCCATTCCGTTCCCCGTCCGTACTCGTGTTTGCGCAGCGTCCGTTTCAGATCGCGCGTATAGCCGACAAAATATTTTCCCTCCTTCAGTTCCAGCACATAACGCACCAACGTCTGTGCCGCAAACTGCTGCCGCGCCGCCCGCACCTCCTTGAAAAATCCGTGCCGATGCAGTTTCCGGAGCGTTTTCTCCTCCGACACCTCGCACCACACACCGCCCCTCACCCACTGCCACCCTTTGCGCTCCATCCAGTCGATCGTCGTACGGTTTTCGTGCTTGTCCTCGTCGTATTCGGTCTCGACGTAAAAGACCCGCCGTTCGGCACACCGAACGACCCGGTGGAGCTTGGTCCACTCAGCTCCTTTGCCGTGAGTGTGCTGCCAGAATCGAGCGTTCGGATGGTGCGTTTTTCCCACATACCAATAGCCCCCCTCCAACTCCAGAACATAAATGTGAATGGGATATGTCGTATCGGTGCGCTGCATTTCGCGCAAATTAGCGATTGCCCGCGACACAGCCAACGGTTTCGGTCCGCCGGACAACAAAATAGCCTTTCGCGCTACTCTGCAGGGCGTTTTTCCGTAAAATCCCCATCGGAATAACGATGGATTCAGTTCAACCGATTACTACAGATCCTTGATCAACACCGAGCCTTCCCGCTGTTCGACCGCCTCGCGCAGTTGCAAGATCGTTTGCCACTTTCGTCCGAAATCGTGTTTGATGTCGATCCGGAAATCCTCGGAACCGTACCGGTCGACCCGTCCGAAGAGCAACGCCACGCTGATCTGTCCGATGTCCATCGCCGGCACGTAAGCCGGTACGATCCGATCCACCTCGGAAGGCGTTTCGGCAATCAACCCCACTTGCAGCAAAGTTTCGATCGTCTCGGCCGTCAGTTCTGTCGGAATGCGGTACTGTTCCGAAAGCGCATTGGCCGTATAGGGTTTTTCGCCCGCTTCGAACCGTTTGATGATGAGGTACATCACCGTCAGCAGCATGAAGTCGCGGTATCTCCGGCTGATGTTTTTGGTCTCCTGTTCAAAGTCGAACTTGCTGACATTCTGGTGGGCGAAAGCCAGTTCGGCTCCGAACAGGCAGATGAACCACGACAGTTGGAGCCACATCAACAGCAAAGGCAATGCGGCAAAACTCCCGTAGATCGCGTTGTATTTGGAGATTCCCATCTGACCGCAGATATAGACCACCTGGACGATCTGGAGCGCGATGCCGGTAAAGATTCCGGCGAACAGGGCGCTGCCGAACCGAACTTTCGTGTTCGGCATGTACATATAGAAAAAGACGAACACCAGAATCGTAATCAGGTAAGGAATGGCGTGTGCAACCGGTGCGACGGCCCAGCCGGGCAGGTATCCATGGGAAGCCGTGTTCAGCAGAATCGAAAAACCGGCATTGCAAACCAGCAATACGGGCATAATGACCACCAGAGCCAAATAATCCGCGAACTGCCGGATGTAGGACCGGTCCCGCCGGATCTGCCAGATTTCGTTGAAATTGCTTTCGATTTTCCGAAAGAGGCCGAATACGGTGTAGAGCAGCATCACGACGCCGATACCGAGAAAGAGTCCGCCTTGGGCATATTCGATCGACCGGTCGATGAATTCCATGATCCGGCGAAACAAGGCCTCCTGTCCGGCAAAGTAGCGGAAAAGCTGGCTCTGCAGGATGTTTTGGAATCCGAATCCTCGGGCGATGGCGAACAGTACGGCCAGCATCGGTACGAGGGAGAGCAAGGTGCTGTAGGTCAAGGCTCCGGCGCGGATGTGGAGTTGTGCACCGCTAATGTTGCGAATCGCGAGGACAAAGCTTTTCAACAGGTTGTACAGTCCGACACGTTTGACCGAACTGTCGATGCTGCTGATGCGCCAGAGGTCATAGGTAAAAAAACGGATGGTATCGACGACCCAGCGTTTGACCGTCAAAAACAACTTTTTCATAACCCGAAACCGTTATTTGTTAAAGAGGAACTTAACAAAAGTATTAAAAAAACACAAAAAGGAATTATCTTTATCCCACCGATTTAACTTCCAAGGAGAGGCTTATGAATCGCTTTTTTCGATTTCTTGCGTTTAGCCTTTTGGTAACCAGTATGTTATCGTGCAGCGCGCAAACAAATGACTTAGCTGCGTCGTCGCAGACCATTCGATTCTCGGCCGACGAAGATCAGTTTCTGAAAAATTTCGTCGTACCGAAACCGGAGGGGCTTTCGATCGGCCTTTCATACGAAGAAGCCTTGTTTGCCGGGGCATCCAAAGCCGGTTATGCCGAGTTGGAGTCGCAGATCGAACAGATCAATAAAGAGTACGATGCCAAAAGCTACAAATATTGGACCGATGCGATTCGGCAACTGCACGTTGCGACTGAGTCGACGGCAATGAATGTCAGCAGAGAGGGCTGCGACAAATACTATGTATTGCCTCAGGATCGGTTTTTGGGAAACTTCCTTTATTGCGAAGACGAGAAAGTCGTTCTAAAGATTTCGGAGGAGAAAGCTGTGCTTTGCGGGGCCACGGTCGAAGGTTACCGCATCTTGCGGGATGAAACAATCGCCCCGAACAACATTTGGGATAAAATAGTGCAAGAGGGGCAAGCTACTTACGAAAAAATTCGGGAAAGTTTCGATAGCAATCGAGAGCTTATTCTTCGTTACGGAAACTGTTTTTAGCTGCATTCTGGTAAGAGACCGTAAAAATCCTCCGGCGGTTTTGCCCGATCGGCAACACCGCCGGCAGACTACGCAACCTCCGAAAAGTTGTTATCTTTACGCGTATTCTTTTCCGAAAACACGTATCATGCAACAACCGACCGTACCGACTCCGACGGCTCCGCACAGGGCGGGTTTCGTGAACATCATCGGCAATCCGAATGTGGGCAAGTCGACGCTGATGAACCGTTTGGTGGGCGAGCGGCTCTCGATCATCACCTCGAAAGCGCAGACGACGCGACACCGGATTATGGGGATCGTCAGCGGGCCGGATTTTCAGATCGTCTACTCCGATACGCCGGGGGTGCTGAAACCGAAATATAAGTTACAGCAGTCGATGCTCGATTTTTCGACCGGCGCGCTGGGCGATGCCGATGTGCTGGTTTACGTAACGGATACGGTGGAACAGCCGGACAAAAACGGAGACTTTCTGGCCAAGGTGCGGGCGATGGCGGCGGAGAACGGTACGCCGGTGATCGTGGTCGTCAACAAAATAGACCTGACGACTTCCGAAAAGCTCGAAACGCTGGTCGAGTGGTGGCATGCCGAGATCCCTTCGGCGGAGATCATTCCGGTTTCGGCCCGCGAGGGGTTCAACGTGGAACCGGTGATCCGGCGGATCGTCGCGCTGCTGCCGGAGGGGCCGGCCTACTATCCGAAAGAGACCTTGACGGACAAAAGTCTGCGTTTCTTCGCGAGCGAAATCATCCGGGAAAAAATCCTGCTCAACTACGACAAGGAAATTCCCTATTCGACGGAGGTGGCGATCGAATCCTACGCCGAATCGCCGGCGCTGGACCGGATCGGGGCGGTGATCTACGTGGCCCGTCAGTCGCAGAAAGGGATTGTCATCGGACACCGGGGGGCGAAGTTGAAGCGGGTGGGCACGGAAGCTCGGAAAGATTTGGAGGCTTTTTTAGACAAAAAGGTCTTTTTGGAAATATTCGTAAAGGTGGCGGAGGATTGGCGCGACAACGACCGGGCGCTCCGCCAGTTCGGCTACACGCACGAAAAATAGCCGGCAGAATCTGTTTTTCTGCCGGCTATTGTGTCGCCTTTGGGCTGTTCGGCCCTATCGAGCCACGGTTAAACGATCCCTTGCGCCAGCATCGCATTGGCCACTTTCCGGAACCCGGCGATATTGGCCCCTTTCACATAATTGACATACCCGTCCGGCTCCGTCCCGTACTCGACGCAAACCGAGTGGATGTTTTTCATGATCGTCCGGAGTTTTTCGTCCACCTCTTCCGGTGTCCACTTCAGCCGTTCGGAGTTTTGGGTCATCTCCAACCCCGAGGTCGCCACCCCTCCTGCATTCGACGCCTTGCCCGGCGAGTAGAGCAACTTGTGCTGCTGGAATGCGTGCACCGCTTCCGGTGTCGACGGCATGTTAGCCCCCTCGGCCACGCAGATGCAGCCGTTCGCAATGAGTTTGGCCGCATCGTCGCCGTTCAGTTCGTTCTGCGTCGCGCACGGCATGGCGATGTCGCACTTCACCCCCCACGGACGTTCGCCCGGATAGTAGGTCGCCCCCGGATAGCGTTCGGCGTATTCGCTGATCCGTCCCCGGTAGATGTTTTTCAGCTCCAGAATGTATTCCAATTTGTCGGCATCGATTCCGTCCGGGTCGTAGATGTAGCCCGACGAATCCGAAGCCGTTACCACTTTCGCCCCTAATTGGGTCATCTTCTGGATAGCGTACTGCGCCACGTTACCCGACCCGGAGATGGCCACGACTTTCCCTGCCGGAGAGTCGCCCCGCGTAGCGAGCATCTCCTGCACGAAATAGCTCACTCCGTAGCCCGTCGCCTCCGGACGCAGCGGACTGCCGCCCCAGTCGAGCCCTTTGCCGGTCAGCGTACCCGTAAATTCGTTGCGCAGCCGTTTGTACTGGCCGAACAAAAAGCCGATCTCTCTGGCCCCGACGCCGATGTCTCCCGCCGGAACATCCGTATCGGCTCCGATATGGCGCTGGAGTTCGGTCGCGAAACTCTGACAGAAGCGCATCACCTCGTTGTCCGATTTTCCTTTGGGGTTGAAATCCGAACCCCCTTTGCCGCCCCCCATGGGCAGGGTGGTGAGCGCATTCTTGAAAGTCTGCTCGAAAGCGAGGAACTTCAGGATGCTGAGGTTCACCGAGGCGTGGAACCGAAGCCCTCCCTTGTAGGGTCCGATGGCGCTGTTCATCTGGATGCGGAAGCCGCGATTGATCTCCACTTCGCCGCGGTCGTTGACCCACGGCACGCGGAAGATGATCACACGTTCCGGTTCGGCAATCCGTTCCAACACCTTCATCTTCATCAAGACGGGATTCTCGATGATATACGGGGCGAGGCTTTCGACCACTTCGCGGACGGCCTGGTGAAATTCCGGTTCGTGGGGATTTTTGGCTTCGATGCGCGACATGAAGTCGCTGATGTACTCCTGGACTTGCTTTTCCATCGCAGTTTGGGATTTTCGGTTGAAAAATCGTTCTATGCAGCACAAAGGTAGGATAGCGGGCCTGTTTTTGTGTCGGTTCGTTTGTTTTTTAACATCCGAAAAGAAATCTGCACGGATTTTGTCATCCCACGGCCTCCTGTCTTCGCTTTTACGCTCCGTCGGGCGGGTTCAGGGTCGCCATGACCGTATCGTAAAGCGCCTCCGGGCAGGCTACGATCGAATTCCCCGCGGCCGGATCGCCGCCATAGTAATCCGTAATCGCCCCTCCCGCCCCGCGGATCACCGGAATGACGGCGGCGATGTCCCAGCGGCTCATGATCGGATCGACCATGATGTCGGCCCGGCCTGTCGCCAAGAGACTGTATCCGTAGGCGTCGCCCCACGTTCGCATCACCCGGCACCGCTCGGCCAGTGTCAGGAAAGTGCGAAGGTTCCGGTGCTGTGCCACGTGCAAAATGTCGGTCGTGAGCAGCGTCGCTTCGCCCAACGAAGGGCACTCCCGCATCCGGGTCGGAACCCCGTTCCGCAACGCCACCCGGTTGTCGCCGACAATCAGTTCGTCCAACAGCGGGTTGTAGATCGCCCCGTACACGGCCTCGCCGCCCGTCATGACGCCGATGAGGGTTGCAAACAGGGGGACGCCGTGGATGAAACTTTTCGTGCCGTCGATCGGGTCCACGATCCACTCGACACTCCCGGCACCATCCGCCGTTCGTTCCGTCGCCGCATGGGTGCCGCTCTCCTCTCCCACGATCGTTCCGCCGGGAAAATGCTTCTCGATCGCGCCGACGATGTGCTGCTCGATCTCCCGGTCGGCGCACGTAACCGGCGAATCGTCGGCCTTGTATTCTGTCCGGACGCGGCCGATGTGGCGGCGCACCGTCGCCCCGATCGCCGGGGTCAGGCTTTGAACGAATGCTGTAAATTCCTGAAAACTGAACATGGGTCGATTATGGAATGTGCATGAATTTGTGGGTCTGGATCGAGAGGTTCCACTGCGGATGGGCTTTGGCATAGGCTACCAAGGTCGGTGTAATCGTTTCGTAACGGCTCCATTCCGGTTGCAGGTAGAGCCGGCAGCACTCCCCTACCCGACTGGCGTTCTCCTCGGCCCAGACGATGTCGTCCGCCCGCTCGACGATGACTTTCAACTCGTCCGCCCGCTCCAAAACCTCCCTCAGTGGCGGCTGCTGCCGCTTCGGGGAGAGGCACACCCAGTCGATCGACCCCGACAGCGGCCGGCTTCCCGAAGTCTCGATAAAAATCGCCAGTCCTTTTGCCTTCAACGCTGCGGTGAGCGGTTCTAACGGATAGAGGGTCGGTTCGCCGCCTGTAATCACGATGGCCTGGGCGGGAAACGCTGCCGCCCGTGCTACGATCTCCTCCACCGGGGTCGGCGGATAGAGCCGGGCGTTCCACGTGAATTTCGCATCGCACCACCGGCACCCTACGTCGCACCCGCCGAGACGGATGAAGTAGGCCGGTTTGCCCGCATGGTACCCCTCGCCCTGAATGGTGTAAAAGTCTTCGACCAACGGCAGCAGGCGGCCGCCGTCCAAAAGCTCGTGTATGGAATTGTCAATCATGTCGTTCTTCGTCGCAAACGGCGTAAAGCGCACCCAAGTTCCGTCCCAATCCGTCGTAGTCCATGCCGTACCCCACGATAAATCGCGGTTCGGCCTCCAAAGCTGCGTAGTCGACCGGCAGCGGTTCCGGCCGTTCCGGCTGCCGGTAGTAGGGATCGGGTTTCAGCAGCAGGGTCGCCACCCGGATGCTCCGTGCCCCCTGTTCCGCCAGCATGGCGTGGAGGGCATGGATCGTATGCCCGGTATCGACCACATCTTCGGCGATGATCACATCCCGCCCTTCGACCGCTGCGGTGGGCGGAACCTCGACGGCCACCCGTCCCGACGAGGTCGTTTCTGCTCCGTACGACGACACTTTGACGAAAGCGATCTCGAACGGTCCCTCCAACTGCCGGAACAGCTCGCCGGCAAAAACGATCGCGCCGCTGAGCGTTACGAGCAGCAGCGGGCGGACGGCTTCGGCGTAGTCGCGGTTGATGCGGGCCGCCACATCGGAAATGGCGGTGTGGATGACCGGTTCCGGGATGTAGAGTTCAAAACGGCGGTCGAAAAGGGTGATCGGTTTTTCCAAAACAGATGCAGGTGGGTTGTGCCGAAAAGTTTATATCTTCGCAAAGATAAAAAATAAACAGGCTAATCTTATGCAACCGAAAGTTTCGATCATCATGGGCAGCACGTCGGACCTGAAGATTATGTCCGAGGCGGCCAAGTTTCTCGATGAGATGGATATTCCGTTCGAGATCAATGCGTTGTCGGCCCACCGGACGCCGGATTTGGTGTTGGATTTCGCCAAGCGGGCCCATACGCGAGGGGTGAAAGTCATCCTTGCGGGGGCGGGCGGTGCGGCTCACCTGCCGGGGGTGGTGGCGGCGCTGACACCGCTGCCGGTGGTGGGGGTGCCGATTAAGTCGTCGAATTCGATTGACGGCTGGGACAGTATCCTGTCGATGTTGCAGATGCCGTCGGGGATTCCGGTGGCGACGGTTGCGCTGGACGGGGCGAAGAATGCGGCGATTTTAGCGGTGCAAATCCTCGCGACGGGTGAACCGGAGGTGCTGCAAAAGATGCTGAAATTCAAATCCGAACTGGCGGACAAGATTGCACAGGCGAATCGGGAGTTGGCGGCGGTCGAATTCAAAAACCGGGTGCGGTAACTGCGCAGCAGCCCCGTATGCTAAACACATACGGGGCTGCTGCACATATGTTTATTCTATGGTATAGAATATTAGAATGGCATTGTCTTCCTCTCCAACATCCATCCCTTCGCGGTACGGGGCAAATCGTTCATCTTCCAAAAACAGGGGTGCCTCGACCG
>JAFLSI010000055.1 GCA_022511025.1 Rikenella sp.
GCGGAGGGCGCCACTCGCCCGGCTCGTGATCGCCTCCGCCGGCGTCGGACGCTGGGTAGAGGCGGACCCCAAAAAAACGACAGTCTCTTTCTTACACACTATGGGACGCGAACGAATTCCCCATATCGGGCTGTACGGCGTGGTCAATGCCGGCAAAAGCAGCCTGCTGAACCGGCTGACCGGTCAGCAAATCTCGATCGTCTCGCCGGAGGCCGGGACGACGACCGATCCCGTCCGCCGGTCGTTCGAGATCGCCGGATACGGGCCGGTCGTCTGGGTCGACACCGCCGGAATCGACGATGCCGCATCGGAGTTGGGGCGGATGCGCGTTCGGAAGAGCTTGCAGACACTCGCTGAAGTCGATCTGGCCCTCGTGCTGCTGGTCGGGAGCGAACCTTCGGCAGCGGAGCAGGAACTGCTCGACCGGATACGGGCCGGCGGATTGCCTGTCCTCGTACTGCCGGAGCGGGGCAGCCGGCATTCGACCGACGCGATTTTGAAACGGATCGGCGAGGCACTGCCCGACTTTTCGCAGACCCTCCCCCCGTTTTTCGGCGACCGGCAGATCGGAGCGGGCGACCGGATCGTCTTGGTCTGCCCGATCGACAGCGCCGCCCCGGCCGGCCGGTTGATCCTGCCTCAGGTGCAGGCGTTGCGGGCGGCATTGGACTTGGGGGCGACCGCCGTGGCGGTGCAGCCGGCCCAGTTAGCCGAGGCGTTGCGACAAGGCGGGCCGCCCCGGTTGATCGTTACCGACAGTCAGGTGTTCCGGGAGGTGGCCGCCATGGCCGAGGCATGCTGTCCGGAGGTGGAGGTTACCTCGTTCAGCATCCTGCTGGCGGAACAGAAAGGCGATCGGGAGGTTTATGCCGAAGGGCTGCGGGCGGTCGATACCTTGAAACCGGACGACCGCATTTTGATTCTCGAAAACTGTTCGCACCAAATCACGTGCGACGACATCGGACGCACCAAGATTCCGGGCTGGCTGAGAGAGTACACCGGTTTCGACAGCCTGCGGTTCGTCTTCGTCGGCGGTCGGGATCCGCTGCCGGAGGAGCTGTATGACGAGCCGGGCTATTTTGCGCTGGCGGTGCAGTGCGGCGGGTGCATGGCGACACGCCGCACGGTTCAGGCCCGCATCCGGTCGGCGCGCCAGAACGGAGTGCCGATAACCAACTACGGGATGCTGATCCGAAAGATGCGGGTGAAGAGGTGATTCACGGCTCTCCGCTCCCCGCTTCGTGGGCCACGGCCCAGAGGTAGAACGAGGCGACCGTTCCGTAAGGCGACCAGCGGCGCCGGAAAACCTCGAACTCCTTACGGGTGAGGCTCTCCAAACCGTACAGCCGCCTTATGCCGCGACGGATCGCCCCATCGCCGAAACTCACCACGTCGGGCCGCTGCAAACAGAAAATCAGTAACATTTCGGCTGTCCAGACCCCCACGCCGGGCAGGGCGACCAACCGGTCGACCGCCTCCGAATCGGACAGTCCGGCCAGCGCCTCGGCCGACAACCCCTCCTCCAACACCGCCCGCGCCCCGTTTTGCAGGTAACCGGCTTTGCGCATGCTTATCCCGCATCGGCGCAGCGTTTCCGGTTCGGCCGCCGCCACGGTTTCGGGCGTTACCTCCCCCAAACGGCTCTCGATCCGCCCCCATACCGTCCGGAAAGCGCGGTCCGAAATCTGCTGGCTCACGATGCTCCGGGCCAACGCGGTGAACAGATCGGGAACCACCTCCCGCTGCAACCGGCCGTGCCGCTCGATCGCCCGGCCGAGGATCGGGTCTTGTCCGCTCAGCCAGCGAATCTCTTGTTCGCCGTATCGAAACCTCTCCATGCTTCGCAGCGCCTCAGAGGATGCCTAACATCCGGTTCCGCGTCAGCAGCGCCGCCCCCAAGATTCCCGCCGTATCGCCCAAGGTCGACAGCCGCAGCGTCGTATCGCGCGTTACCAACCGGAGCGAATACTTGTTCAATGCCGTGCGGATCGGGAGCATCAAATAGTCCCCCACCTCCGACAGCGGCCCCCCGATCACCACCAACTCCGGATTGAACAGGTTGATCAGCACGCTGATCCCCCGTCCCAATTTTTCGCCGACCCCCGTAATCAAGTCGATCGAAAGCACATCGTCGCTCTGGGTCGCTTCGATGATGTCGTACATCGACACCGCCTGCCCCGCCGCAAACCGCTCGGAGAGGATCGACGACGCCCCCTCGTGCAGCCGTTCGGTGAAGATCGCTTCGAGCGCCGCCCCCGACGCTTCCGTCTCCAAACACCCTTTTTTCCCGCACTGGCATATCTTTTCGTTGTCGAAGAAGGGGATGTGGCCGAACTCCCCGGAGAACCCCGACTTTCCGTAGTAAAGCTTGCCCCGGACGATGATCCCCACTCCGATTCCCCGCCCTGCGTTGATGAACAGCGCATTCTGGACCCCTGCGTTTTCCCCGTTCAGGTACTCGGCATAGGTCATCGCCCGCGTGTCGTTTTCGACGATGGTTTCGATTCCCGTCCGGTCGCGTACGATCTGCGCCAGCGGATAGCCGTCGATGTTCATCGCGTTGTAGATCATCCCCGCCGCGACATCCACCCGCCCCTTGACCGTGATCCCCATGCCGAGAATCTTGGTTTTGACTCCCGCACCCAACGAATCGATGAACTCGCGGATCCGTTCGACGAGGTGATCGACGAACTGCGTATTGGTATTGAAGGTGAACGGAATGTCTTTCTGTATCGTAACGACATTTTTGTTGAGGTCGATCACCCCGAAGGCGAGCGTCTCGTCCAGCACCGTAACCCCTAAGAAGTAGCCCGACTCGGAGACCAGCCCGAATGCGCACGGCCTGCGGCCGCCACTCGTCTCGATCTTGCCCAAGTCGCGCACATACCCGTCCCGGATCAGCTCGCCCACCAACTTCGTGATCGTCGGATTGCTGACATTCAGAATCCGGGAGAGGTCGGCGATGGTACAGTCGCCCTCGGTGGCCAAGGTCAGAATGATGCGGCGTTTGAGCAGAATCGCCTTGTAAGCCACCACGCTCAGCGTCTCGTCCGTAGCCGGACCCAAAATAGAGACAGTATTGTTTTTTGTCATGAGTTAAGAGAATTTTATGCTATTCTTTTCGGTTGGTTTGGGTGCAAGATACGAAAAATCGGCGGAAAACCCCGTTAGATAGGAAGAATTATCGAAAATAGCGCTCCTCTTAACGAAAAATGAAACCCCGGCTAAAAAAAAGTTTTTTGTATGCGATTTTTTTGTACCTTGCACCCGAAATCGCACGGCCCTGCTTGTCGCGGCGTCAGCGGGGCGGGGGCGGTGTTCGACGGAAGAAAACGACTGTGCTTAAAAACAGAGGTTATGGAATATAACGAAAACGATTACGACTACAACGACTATCCGCGGCAGGAGGGCGACAGCTCCACCAAAGGGCTGAAGATCGCGATTGTCATCCTGTTGATTATTCTGGCGGCCGTTACGTTCCTGTTCTGGCGGCAGGTCCAGGCCGAAAAGGCGCAGAACCAGGAATTGATGGTCGACAAGGATACGCTGACCAACCGGCTCACGGTGCTGTTGGGCGAGATGGGCGACCTGAAGACCGACAACGACACGATGAGCGTGGCGCTGATGAACCAGCGGCACGTGGCCGACTCGCTGCTCGACCGGCTCAAGAAAGAACGCAGCTGGAACTACTCCAAAATCAAAAAATACGAAAAGGAACTGGGCACGCTGCGGGCTACGATGCAAGGGTTCGTGCGGCAGATCGACTCCCTCAACCGGCTGAACAAACTGCTGGCGGGGGAAAATGTGCGGATGAAGCGCGAAATGACCTCGCTGCGGCTCCGGACGGAACAGGCCGAGGAGATGAACCAGGAGCTCAACAACAAAGTGAAACGCGGCTCGCAGCTCCGGGCAAGGGAGGTGGCGTTGCATACCTACAAACGGAACAAACAAACCAACAAGGCCAAACAGGTGGACAAGTTGGTAACGGAATTCGTTCTGGCGGCCAACGAACTGGCGATTCCGGGCGAACGGACGATCTATATCCGGATTATTATGCCGGATTCCGAAATCCTCGGAGCGCATGACGGCGGCCACTTTACCTTCGCGGGCGAATCGATCGCCTACTCGGCGAAACGCGTTGTCGATTATCAGGGGGACGATTTGCCCATGAGCATCTATTATGAAGATGTGAAAGGGTTGTATCCGGGACAGTACGGCGTGATGGTCTATGCGGACGGGCAGATGATCGGAAACAGCGACGTTGTTCTGTATTAGACACACCGTTTATTGAACCCATCGGGTCGTCTCTCATTCTGGCGGCAGTATCATAACATTTCGCGGGGCGCCTCTCTTTCTCTTTAGGGCAGGGCGCCCCGCTCTTTTGCTTGCTCCCCGGCAGATTACGAGGCTTTATGAAAATCAGAGACATAGACTTGGGCGACATGCCGCTCTTTTTGGCCCCGATGGAGGACGTTACCGACCCCTCGTTCCGCTACGTCTGCAAACGGTTCGGAGCCGACATGATGTACACCGAGTTCGTCTCGGCCGACGGGCTGATCCGCGATGCCCGGAAATCGCTCGCCAAGTTGGAGATCGTCGACGCGGAGCGGCCGATCGGCATTCAGATCTACGGCAGCGAGATCGAACCGATGGTCGAAGCGGCCCGCATCGCAGAGGCCACCCGACCGGAGGTGATCGACATCAATTTCGGCTGTCCCGTCAAGAAGATCGCCGGTCGGGGAGCCGGATCGGGCATGATGCGCGACGTGCCGAAGATGGTCGAAATGACCCGCCGGATCGTACAGGCCGTTCGGCTGCCGGTTACGGTCAAGACCCGACTGGGCTGGGACGACGAGTCGAAAAACATCGAAGAGATCGCCCTGCGGTTGCAGGATGTCGGCATCGAGGCGCTGACGATCCACGGACGGACACGCGCCCAACTTTACCGCGGCGAGGCCGACTGGACATTGATCGGCGCAGTGAAGAACCATCCCTCGATTCGGATTCCGATCATCGGGAACGGCGACATCGACTCCGGCGAGAAAGCGGCGCAGATGCGCGACCGGTATGGCGTGGACGGGTTGATGATCGGTCGGGCGACCTTCGGCCGGCCGTGGATTTTTCGGGAGGTGAGGCACTTTCTCGAGACGGGCGAGCCGCTGCCGCAGCCGACCGTTCGGGAGCGGGTCGCCTTGGCGCGCGAACACTTGGCCAAGTCGGTGGAGTTGAAAGGCGAACGGACGGGGGTTTTGGAGTTGCGCCGCCACCTGAGCAGCTATTTCAAGGGGTTGCCCGATTTTCGGGAGACCCGGACCCGGTTGGTAACCGAGCCGACGGCCGAGGGGGTGGCGCGGCTGCTCGACCGGATCGAGATGCGTTGGGGCGATTGGGATGCCACGGCGACAGTACCGCCGTTCATTTACGACCGCTCTTGATTCGGGTCAAGAAACTTTTTTCGGATTTTTTCGATCTCATTTTTGGCGGTGAAAGATTTTTGATTACTTTTGCATCGTCGAACGGGGGCTGTTGCATCCGGCGGAGGGGGGGATGGTTGCGGGGGGAGGGAGACGGTGGTGTTGGGTGAGGCAGGGGGGAGTGGAGAGGCGGTGGGTGAGGAAAAGGAGAAACAGATGTAATGCAGGGGGGTGAGAGGCGAAATATTTATTCCTCGATAGCTCAGTTGGTTAGAGCACCTGACTGTTAATCAGGGGGTCCAAGGTTCAAGTCCTTGTCGAGGAGCACATTGTGCGATGCGGGTTCTATCCGGTGCCGGATAGAACCCGTTTGCTTTTTCCCCGCCTCTCCGGCTCTCTCGGCAAGACCTTGAAAACAACCGAGCGGCAAGATTTTTCGGAATAATTTTTGCAGGTTTTCGACAGGAAAGCGGTTCGGTCGGGCCGTTCCCACTTCAGATGCTGCGGCGAATACTCAAATATATACTATGGATGCTGGCCGTCGGGGCCGGCGGTGTCGTGCTGCTCGTGAGCGCGGTGTATTGGCCCCCCGTACAAAACTTCGTTAAGAGCAAGGCCGTCGCTTACCTCTCCGAACAGTTGGGCATGCAGATCGCAGTCGAACGCTTGCGGCTGCGCTTTCCCTTGCGGCTGGCCGTGGACTCCGCCGAAGCGGTTACCCTCGCCGGCGACACCCTGTTCCGCTGCGAAACCTTGCGCGCCGATGTCGCCTTGTGGCCTTTGGTGTGCCGGCAAGTCGTCGTGCGGCACTTCACCTTCGGCAACGCCTCGTTTCATTGGAGCGACACCCTCGGCGGGACGGACTTGGCCGTTCGCGTGCGGGAGTTGGCTCTTGCAGCCGACGCGGTCGACCTCGCCGGGCAGACCGCCCGCCTGACGAAGATTCGGTTGCGCGGCAGCGATGTGCGGTTGCGGCTCGGGTCGGCCGCGGACAGTACGGTAACGGATACCGCTGCTGTTCCGCTGCTTTGGAAAATCGCCGCCGACCGGCTGCAACTCGACGACCTCGATTTTAGGCTGTACGCCGACTCGTCGACCCGCCTTTTCGCCCGGATCGGCACCGGACGGATCGACCGGGCGGGTGTCGATCTGGCCGACCTGACTGTTCGGGCGCAGCGGCTGCGGCTCGCCGGAGGCCGTTTCGGGTATGACCGGAACCCGCTCCCTCCGGCGGCAGGTTTCGACCCGGACCATATCGGGATAGAAGATTTGAGACTGACCCTCGACTCGGTCTTTAACCGCCGGGCTGAAGTGCGGACCATGCTGTCGGAGTTGGCCTTTGCCGAACGCTCCGGACTCGTCGTGCGCCACGCCGCAGGAAAGGTGGCGATGGACAGTGCCGGCTATCGGGTGGACGATTTCCGGTTGCAAACCGCCGCATCGAAACTGTGGGCCGACTGCGCAGTCGGCGCTGCGGTTGACTCGTTGGATGCCGCGGCTCCCGTCCGGGTCGGTTTGGATGCGGCAGTCGGAGCGGATGATCTTTTTCGGTTCCTCGCGGCCGATCCCTCCCTGCGGAGCCGGTTGGGCCGGCAGAGGCTGACCGTCGACATCCGTCTCTCCGGAACCCTCGGCGCATGGAGACTCGAACGGCTGGCTTTGGCCGTACCCCGCGAACTCGATTTTACGGCCGAAGGGTATTTCCGGTCGGTCGTCGAACCGGAACGCGCCTCAGGTGAACTCGTGTGGGAGGGCCGGTTGCGCGATCCGCAATTAGCGGCCGTTTTTCTGCCCGAAGGTTTCGCGCTGCCCCCGATGCGGTTCCGCGGCGAAGTCCGGGCCGGCGCCGGGAGCTACCGCGGTGGATTCGAGCTGCTGGCTGACGGGGGAAAGGTCCAATTCGACGGCTCGTTCATCCCACGCACTCGACGGTATCGGGCCGCTTTGCGTGTCGACACGCTGCCGCTGTTCCGCTTCCGGCCGGCCGATTCGTTGGGCTGTCTTACCCTGGCCGCGCAGGCCGAAGGGCAGGGATTCGACCCGTTCGACCCGGCGACCTCGGCACAGGCCGACCTGCAAATCGGACAGGCGGAGTACAGGCAGGTCGACTTCCGGCAGGTTCGGTTGGCGGTCGGACTGACCGGGAACCGGCTCTCCGGGCGGCTGACGAGCGACAATGCCGGTTTGAATGCCGATCTCCGTCTGACTGGCCTCTTCACTGCCCGGCGGCAGGAGGCGGCCATCGAGGGGAGCCTTGCGCGAGTCGATTTCGAACGGTTGGGGCTTGCTTCCCGGCCGCTCTCTGCTGCGATGCGGGTCGATCTCCGGGGATCGGCCACCGGTGAAGGGACCTATGCTGCGCGTCTCGCTCTCGACTCGGCGGCGATCCGGTACGGGGCGGTGGAACATCGTATCGTCCGCACCGTCGTGTCGGCGGCGGCCGACTCGGTCCACGTCGAGGCCGGGATGAACTCCGGCGACCTGCAACTGCAATTCCGGTCCGAGGCGGGGGTCGATCCGCTCGTGGCCGCATTCGCCCGCACGGCTGCCGAGGTGCAGCGGCAGATTCGGACCGGCGAAATAGATGCCGACACCCTCGGCCGGCTGCTTCCCCCTTTCCGGTTGGATTTCCGTGCTGCCCGAAACAACGGGCTGAACAGCTGGTTGCAGACGCGGGGGATCGGATTTCTTCGGGCCGGTATGGCGGCTTCCGTTGCGCCCGGTCGTCCGTTCGACCTGCGGGCCGGTGTCGAAGGATTTTCCACCCGGGGGATCGTTCTCGATACCCTTTCGGCGGGGATCGACGGCCGGGACGGGGCGTTGAGCTGCTTTGTCCGCATGGCGAACCGTTCGGGCAATCGGAACCGGTTCGGAGAGGTGGCGCTGTCGGGTCGTGCGGCGGGGCGGACGGCGCAGTTGACACTCGCCCAGCGCGACAGCGAAGGAGGACAGGGGTTGAACTTCGGTCTGCGGGCAGTGCTGGCCGACAGCGCGGTAACGATGAGTCTCATTCCGCAGCGTCCGGTGTTCGGCTTTGCGGAGTGGACGGTGAACGAGGGGAATTACGTGCGGTACGGGTTCGACCGTACGATCGCCGCCGATCTGCGGGTCGCGCGGACGGGACAGTCTTTCGTGCTTCAGTCGGCGGCGGCTCCCGATCTGCCGCACGGGGGCATTCGGTTCGGACTGAACGGGATCGATATCGGCGGGGTGCTCCGTTTGCTGCCTGTCGCGCCGCCTGTGGAGGGACGTTTGGGAGCCGATTTGACCTTCGGGCGGACCGGCCGGGCGTGGATCGCCCGCGGGGGATTGACGGTCGACACACTGCGCTACGACGGCCGGCGGGTGGGCGACATCGGGTTGCAATGGGCCTGCCGGGCCGACACGGTGGCGGGGCAGGAGGGCTCGCTGGCGCTGACGGTCGACCGGCGACCGGCGCTGACGGCGGAGGGGAGGTATGTCCCGGGGGATTCGGTGGCGGCCCTGCGGCTGACGGCCGATCTGCCGGGGGTTCCGCTGGCGGCGGCCGACCCTTTCCTGCCGGCGGGTTCCGGTTCGCTGACGGGATGGCTCCGGGGGCATGTCGAGGCGGAGGGCGGGGTGGATGCGTTGCGGCTCTCGGGGGCGCTGAGGTTCGACAGCACGGCGGTCGAGGTGGCGGCGATCGGTACCCGGTTCGGGATTACGGATGTGCCGATCATGTTGGAAAACGGCCGGGCGGTGTTCCGCGGTTTCGGCTTGATTGCGCCGAACCGCAGCCGGCTGGCTCTCGACGGCACGGTCGACTTGAGCGACTGGCGGCGGCTGACGGCGGACTTGCAGTTCGGGGCGACGGATTTCCGGATCGTCGATGTGCCGCGCAGCCGGGGGTCGATGCTCTTTGGAAAGGCCGATGCCGACCTTTCGGCCCGTGTGCGGGGACCGTTGGATGCGCTGGAGGTTCGGGGGCGGGTCGGTTTGCTGTCGGGAACGGAGGTTACGTATGTCATGCAGGAGGGGCCGGCGGGGATCGGGGAGAGACCGCAGACGGTGGTGCGTTTCGTCTCGTTCAGCGATACGACGACGACCCCTGCGGCCCGTCCGCCTGCGATGCTGCGGCTCGGCGGGGTCGACATGCTGATGAATGTGGCGATCGACCCGCAGGTGCAGGCGTCGGTCTACCTGTCGGAGGAGGGGAAGAGCCGGATCGATCTGTCGGGGGGAGGCAACCTGACCTATTCGATGAACCGGTTGGGCGATATGCGTTTGGCGGGGAGGTACGAACTCTCCGGGGGGCGGGTACGCTACAGTCCGCCGCTGATCCCGACCAAGGAGTTTGCCATTGAGCCGGGGGGATATGTGAGCTGGACGGGCGATCCGGCCGATCCGTCGTTTTCGATCGGGGCTGAGCAAAAGGTACGCACGACGGTTACAATGGAGGACCAGACGGAACGGCAGGTCGAATTCCGCATCGGAATCGATCTCAGCGGCTCGCTGGAGCATATGGATGTCCGGTTCGATTTCTCGGCACCGGAGGATCTGACACTCCAGAACCAGTTGGCGTCGCTGACGCCGGAACAGCGGCAGGATCAGGCGATGGGGCTTTTGATCTACAATACCTATTCGGGGCCGGGGACGTCGGCGAGGGTGAATACGGGCAACCCGATCCATTCGTTCCTCGCCAAGGAGCTGAACCAGTGGGCGCAGAACAGTCTGCCGGGGATGGAGCTGACTTTCGGGGTGGATTCTTACGACGATCCGACGGCGGGGCCGGAGGGGACGCGAACGGATTATTCCTACCGGCTCTCCAAACGGTTTTTCGACAACCGGATGCGGATTACGGTGGGGGGAAAGGTGAGTTCGGGGGGCGAAACGACGCAGAGTGCTGCGGAAAATTTGGCGGGCGATGTTTCGGTGGAGTACCGGCTCACGCGGCGTGATAACATGTATCTGAAGGTTTTTCGCAAGACGAATTTCGAGAGTATCCTCGAGGGTGAGGTAACGGAGACGGGTGTGGGGTTCGGGGTGCGAAAAAAGGTGATGAAGCTGGGCGAACTGTTCAAACTGACGCGGGAGCGTCCGGGTGGAGCGGAGGGGTTGAAGTAGGCTCCGGCGGGGTTTTTGTTGGCCGCCTCTCCTGAGTTAACCGCCCGCTTTGTGGGTAGAGGCTGCCCATAGCCCGCCGCGGGCACGCGGGGCCTGCCCGGCCCGAGG
>JAFLSI010000056.1 GCA_022511025.1 Rikenella sp.
TCGCTTTGCTCGCGCAAAGTCGAGCGAAATTCCTCTCTATGCGGGCGGGCGACGGTGCCGCTCGGCACCCGAAACAGGCAGCCTCTACCCTACCAGAGAAAACCGCCCTCAGGCCGGGCAGGCCCCGCGTGCCCGCGGAGGGCAAGGGGCAGCCTCTACCCGAACAAATACGACCGGACATCAAAAAAGCGGGGTATCTTATCAAAGATACCCCGCTTTTATATACAACTCCTCCTATCAAATCCCCGTCAGACCTTGATTTCCACCTCGACACCGCTCGGCAGTTCGAGTTTCATCAAAGCATCGATCGTCTTGGAAGTCGAGCTGTAGATATCCAGAATCCGTTTGAACGTCGAAAGCTGGAACTGTTCGCGCGATTTCTTGTTAACGAATGTCGACCGGTTGATCGTGAAGATTTTCTTGTTGGTCGGCAGCGGAATCGGCCCGCTGACCACAGCACCCGTCGATTTCACCGTCTTGACGATCTTTTCGGCAGACTTGTCCACCAGATTATGATCGTACGATTTGAGTTTTATTCTGATTTTCTGGCTCATTATTCGTCTTCGTTTTTGAATTTACCACTTGCTTTTTCAATGATCTCCTTGGAGACATTACCCGGCACCGCCTCGAAGTGCGAGAACTCCATCGAACTGGTCGCCCGGCCTGACGAGATCGTCCGCAGCACGGTTACATAGCCGAACATTTCGGCCAGCGGCACTTTCGCCTTGACCACCCGGGCATTCCCCTTGGTCTCCATTCCGGAGATCTGGCCGCGGCGTTTGTTCAAGTCGCCGATGATGTCCCCCATGTTTTCTTCCGGCGTAACCACTTCGACCGACATGATCGGCTCCATGATCACCGGATTGGCTTTGATCGCCGCATGGCGGAAACCGTTCCGTGCACAGATTTCAAAAGACAGCGCATCCGAGTCCACCGGGTGGAACGAACCGTCTTTCAGCGTAACCTTCATGGCATCGATCGGATAACCTGCCAACGCCCCGTTGGTCATAGCCGTGGTAAACCCTTTCTGCACCGCCGGGATAAATTCTTTCGGGATATTCCCCCCTTTGACGATATCTTCGAATTCCAAGCCCGTAACCTCTTTCGACGAGGCCGGCCCGATTTCGAAAATGATGTCGGCGAACTTACCGCGTCCCCCGGTCTGTTTCTTGAACACTTCGCGGTGTTCATACGTTCCGGTCAGCGCCTCTTTGTAGTTCACCTGCGGTGCCCCTTGGTTGATTTCGACCCCGAATTCGCGTTTGAGCCGGTCGACAATGATTTCGAGGTGGAGTTCCCCCATCCCGGAGATCACCGTTTGCCCGGAATCTTCGTCGGTTTTGACCGTAAAGGTCGGGTCTTCTTCGGCCAGCTTTCCTAACCCGACTCCGAGTTTGTCCAAGTCTTTCTGGGTTTTCGGTTCGATGGCCAGCCCGATCACCGGTTCCGGGAAAGTCATGGATTCGAGTACGATCGGATGGTTTTCGTCGCACAGCGTATCCCCCGTACGCACATCCTTGAACCCTACCGCCGCGGCGATATCCCCGGCTCCGACGAAATCGATCGGGTTCTGTTTGTTGGCGTGCATCTGGTAAATGCGCGAGATGCGTTCTTTCTTTTCCGACCGCGAGTTGAAGGTATAGGAACCCGCATCCAACTTCCCTGAATAGACCCGGATGAAGCCCAAGCGTCCCACGAACGGGTCGGTCGCAATTTTGAAAGCCAGAGCGCAGAAGGGATCCGATTCGTTCGGATGCCGTCTGGTCTCTTCGCCTGTCCGCGGATCGGTTCCGACGATCGCTTCCACATCCAACGGCGACGGCAGATAAGCGATAATCGAGTCCAGCAGCAGCTGCACCCCTTTGTTTTTGAACGACGATCCGCAGAGCATCGGCACCACGCTCATGTTAATGGTCGCTTTTCTGAGCGCGACGATGATCTCTTCCGGCGTAATGGCCTCCGGATCTTCGAAGAATTTTTCCATCAAGGCATCGTCCGACGCCGCCACCTCTTCGATGAGTTTCGCCCGTGCTGCAGCCGCTTCCGCCTTTAAGTTTTCCGGAATTTCTTCGATATGGTAGTTGTCCCGCACCGTTTTGTCGTCGAAGTAGACATAGGCCCGGTTGTAGACCAAGTCGATCACTCCGGTAAACTTGTCTTCCGCTCCGATGGGGAGCACGACCGGCACGGCATTGGCCCCCAAGCGTTCATGCACTTGTGCGCAAACGCCGGCAAAGTCCGCTCCGGTACGGTCCATTTTGTTGACATATCCGATTCGCGGCACGCTGTATTTGTCGGCCTGCCGCCAAACGGTTTCGGACTGCGGTTCGACCCCTCCGACAGCGCAGAAGGTAGCCACCGCCCCATCGAGAACCCGCAGCGAGCGTTCCACTTCGACGGTAAAGTCGACGTGCCCCGGGGTGTCGATGATGTTGATCTGGTAGGTATTGTCTTTGTAGTTCCAGAAAGCGGTGGTAGCGGCCGAGGTGATGGTGATCCCCCGTTCCTGTTCCTGCACCATCCAGTCCATGGTGGCAGCGCCTTCGTGAACTTCTCCGATTTTGTGTGTCTTACCGGTGTAGAACAGGATACGCTCCGAAGTGGTAGTCTTGCCCGCGTCGATGTGGGCCATGATACCGATATTTCTGGTGTATTTAAGGTCTCTTGCCATAATACTGTTTGTTCCCTGTGTAAAACCCGGTTAGAATCTGAAGTGGGCAAAAGCCTTGTTGGCTTCGGCCATGCGGTGCATCTCTTCCTTGCGTTTGAAGGCACCTCCTTCTTCATTATAAGCCGCCATGATTTCCGCGGCGAGTTTTTCTGCCATCGAACGGCCGGCGCGTTTTCTCGAGAATTGGAGCAGATACCGAATGCTCAAAGAAATTTTACGCTCCGGACTCACTTCCATAGGTACTTGGAAGGTAGCCCCGCCGACACGCCGAGATTTGACTTCGACTTGCGGGGTGATGTTTTCGAGCGCTTTTTTCCAAATTTCCAAAGGAGCCTTTTCCGTGTCCTTCATCTTCTCGCCTACGATCTCTATGGCGTCATAGAAAATACCGTACGCAATACTCTTCTTACCGTCTAACATCAAATTGTTGACGAACCGGGTTACCAGTACGTCGCCGAACTTGGGGTCAGGAAGCAGAATTCGCTTTTTAGGCTTCGCTTTTCTCATTTTGTTTTTTTGTTTCGCCGCGCGGGGTCCGGACTTTCGAGTGTTCCGGAGCGGTTCCGGCGGCAGATGGAATGGTTAATGGTGTGTGTTTACTTCTGATGCAGGCGGATTATTTTTTCGCTGCCCCCGCCTTGGGCCGTTTGGTTCCGTACTTCGACCGGCGCTGGTTCCGTCCGTCGACTCCCGCTGCATCGAGCGTCCCGCGCACGAGGTGGTAGCGCACCCCCGGCAGGTCTTTCACACGGCCGCCGCGCACCAGCACGATCGAGTGCTCCTGCAGGTTATGTCCTTCGCCCGGAATGTAGGCATTGACCTCTTTCCCGTTGGTCAACCGCACACGGGCCACTTTGCGCATCGCCGAGTTCGGTTTCTTGGGTGTGGTGGTGTACACGCGCACGCATACGCCCCGCCGCTGCGGACAAGCCTCCAAGGCAGGCGCCTTGCTCTTGTACACCACGTCGGTCCTTCCTTTTCGTACTAACTGTTGGATCGTTGGCATGTTGTTTTTTCTCTGTTTGTTTTTGAATTACACAAAATCGGTCTGCAAAGATAGGACTGTTTTTTGATTTTCAATACTTTTTTGGATCAATCTCTGCGCTTTTTTCTTTCGGAGGCCCCGCCAACAGGCGGTCGCCGGCCCGAATCACCAGACGATCGGCTGCTGACCGGTCGCGACCAAATATTCGTTGGCCCGGCTGAAGTGGCGGCACCCGAAGAAGCCCCGGTAGGCCGACAGCGGCGAGGGGTGCGGTGCCGTGAGGATGCAGTTTTTCGCCGGATCGATCCCCGCCGCCTTGCGCTGCGCGTACGATCCCCAAAGCATGTAGACCACATGCGATTTACGCTGGGCGAGGGTCCGTACCACGGCATCGGTAAACTCCTCCCACCCTTTTCCCGCATGCGAGGTCGGGGTATGGGCCTGCACCGTCAGCACGGCGTTGAGCATCAGGACCCCCTGTTCGGCCCAGCGGTCCAGTTCACCGGAGAGCGGCATCGGCGCACCGGTGTCGTTGCAGACCTCCTGAAAAATGTTTTGCAGCGACGGAGGGAACGGCGTCCCGGCCGCGACCGAAAAACACAACCCGTTGGCCTGACCCGCATTGTGGTACGGATCCTGACCGATAATCACCACCTTCAGCCGGTCGGCCGGACAGCTGTTGAACGCCCGGAAGATGTGGGCTGCGGGCGGATAAACCACGCGGGTCATGTACTGCTCGCGCACAAAAGCGGTCAGCCGGTCGAAATAGGGTTTGTCGAACTCTCCGGCCAACAGTTCGTGCCACGAGGGTTCGATTTTGACGTTTGCCATGGGTCGGTTCGGTTAGAAACGGGCCATCTCCCCCGAAAAGCTACTTCGCCGCATAGAAGCAACGCTTGGGCGACTCCGCCCGCCCCTCTTTCACCAAATTTTTGATCGCCTTGTCCACCTCCGTTTTCGGGAGGCCCGCCGCCTCCGCAATTTCGGCGGCTTTCATCGGCACCCCGCTCTTTTTCAGTACATCGAACACCTTTTCTTCGTTCATCGTGAATCGTGTTAATTTCATTTACACCGGCCCGCAGAACGGGCCGGCAACAGATAAATTGCAGGTAAAATTAAGAAAAAAAGTAACTTTAGCCTCGTTTAGGAGACAAAAATGTCCGCGAACAGTCAGCAAACAAGAGTATTTATGAGACGTTATCAGCCATACGGCGCCCTTCTTTTTTTGGCCCTTCTTCTGCGGTTCGGGTGCACCCCGGCCCTCGCCCAGCGGCCTGCGGCCGGCGAACCCCTCCCGGTGGACAGCAGCGTGCGCGTCGGCACGCTGCCCTGCGGTATCACCTACTACCTGAAACACAACGCCCGTCCCGCCCGGCGTGCCGATTTCCACATCTACTACAAAGTCGGCTCGATTCAGGAGGAGGATGCGCAGAACGGGCTGGCCCATTTCCTCGAACACATGGCCTTCAACGGGTCGGAGCACTTTCCCGGCAACACGATGATCGACTGGCTGAGCAGCATCGGCGTGCGGTTCGGCGAGAACCTCAACGCCGCGACCGGACAGGAACAGACCACGTATATGATCACGAACGTTCCGCTGACCCGCCCCGGCATCGCCGACTCGGCCTTGCTGGTCCTGCACGACTGGGGCGGCCGCCTGACCCTGGCCGACGAGGAGATCGACAAGGAGCGCGGCGTGATCATCGAAGAGTGGCGACAGGGGAACAACGCCTCCCGGCGCATATTCGAGCAGCAGGCGCCGGTGCTGTTCAACGGCTCGCTCTACGCGCGGCGCAACGTGATCGGGAATCCCGACGTGCTCCGGACATTCCGGCATCAGGAGCTGCGCGACTTTTACCGGCAGTGGTACCGGCCCGACCTGCAAGCCTTCGTTATCGTGGGCGACTTCGACGTCGACAGCATGGAGCAGAAGCTGCGGCAGACGATGGCCGACCTGCAGCCGGCCGCAGAGAGGACCCCGAAAGCGAAGATCGCCATAGCCGACAACGAACGCCCCCTCGTTTCGATCGCCTCCGACCCGGAACTGACCGCCACCTCCGTACAGGTGCTGTTTCGCGAGCCGCCCCTCGTCGACCGGTACGAAGGGATGGAACGCCTCTACCACGGGTATCTGTACTCGCTGGCCAACCGGATGCTGAACGAACGGTTCAGCGAACGGGCGCTTCAGGAAGATGCCCCGTTTTTGGAGGCCGGCTGCGGATACAGTGCGGTGGTGGAGCCGTTCGACGCTCTCTTTTTGGGCGGGACGGCCCGCGAGGGCGAAGCCTTGCGGACCTTGGAGGCCCTGTACACGGAGGTCTGCCGGATGCAGCGCAGCGGCTTCACCCAACCGGAGCTGGACCGGGCCAAAACCGAGATCATGCGCGGCACGGAGAGCTATTTCGAGAACCGCAACGACCGCAAGAACGGCGAATTCGCCGGCAGCTACATGGAACACTTCGAGAACGGCTCTCCCTACCTGACGCCGGAACAGGACTTGCGAATTACGCGCCGGATACTGGATGCCATTACGCTCGACGACGTGAACGCCGCGGCCGCGGCGTGGGTGCACGAGCGCAACAGTGCGATCCTGCTTGCGATGCCGGCACAGGAGGGGGCGGTGCTCCCGACCGAAGCCGAGGTGCTGGCGGTCGTCGACCGGGTGAAAGCGGCCGAGATCGAAGCCTATGCCGAACCGGTGCAAAGCGGCGAACTGTTGGATGCGGCGGGGTTGAAAGGGTCGCCGGCGACGAAAATCGAAGCGGGCAAGTTCGGTTCGACGGTGCTGACCCTTCGGAACGGGGTGCGGGTGGTCGTCAAGCCGACGGAGCTGAAAGCGGACGAGGTGCAGATGACGGCGTTTCAGCGCGGGGGGAATACGACGTTGGCCGAGGTTACCGACCTCTATAACCTCGGCATGCTGCCCGCCTATGTGGGGATGAGCGGGGTCGGCAACTTTTCGCACACCGAACTGGAACGATGGATGACGGGGAAAATCGCCGCCGTGAGACCCGATATCGGCTCGCTGACCCAGGGATTCGCCGGCAGCTGCTCGCCGAAAGACCTCGAAACGCTGCTGCAATTGGTCTACCTCTATTATACGTCGCCGCGGTTCGAGCGTAGCGACTGGAACGTGCTGATGAACCAGTACCGTTCGCTGCTGCCGAATGCGACGAAGAATCCGAACTACGTTCTGCAGGACAGCCTGTTCCGGACGGTGTACGGCCACAATCCGCGCATCTTCATGCAGCTGAGCGGAGAGGTGCTGGATGCGGTCTCGCAGGAGCGCACCGCAGCGCTGTACCGCCACTTCTTCTCCAATGCGAACGGCATGACATTCCTCTTCGTGGGGAACGTCTCGGTGGATGCGCTGCGGCCTTTGGCGGAAAAATACCTCGGTTCGCTGCCGGCTGAGCGGCGCAAACGGGCGCCGCAGTGGGGCGACCACATCGTGCTGCCGGTTTCGGGGGCGGTGGAGAACCGGTACCGGATTCCGCTCCAGACGCCGAAAGCGACCGTTGTCGAAACCCGCACGGGCGAATGGCCCTATTCGATGGAGAACAGCCTCTGCCTGTCGGCGATTCGGTATATCCTCGAAATGCGCTACACGCGCTCGATTCGGGAGGAGCGGGGCGGCACCTACGGGGTGAGCGTCTCGATGATCGGTCAAGAGGTTCCGCTGCCGCGGTTCTCCTGTCAGATCCTCTTCGAGACCGAGGCGGGCAAGGTGGACGAGTTGCTGCCGTTGGTGGCGCGGGAGATCGAATCCCTCTCGACGGAGGGTGCGACGGACGAGGAGTTGTCCAAAGCGAAGGAGTTCTTCCTGAAACAGTACCGCGACGGCCTGATCCTCAACGGGACCTGGACGAGGTACCTGACGAACTGGTACCTGAACGGCAGCGACCGGTACACGGGTTACGAGGAGGCGGTGCAGGGGCTGACGCCGGAGGCGATCCGGCGGGCGGCGGCCGAGGCATTCGGACAGGGCAATGTCTGCACAGTGGTCCAACTGCCTGAAGAATAACGAACAATCGGTACGATGAGAGAACGACGACACACCATCCTGTTGGCCGACGACCACGCGCTGTTTCGGAACGGGCTGAAGCTGCTGCTCAACTCGCATCCGGACTACTGCGTGGTCGGCGAGGCGGGCACGGGAACGGAGATGCTGGCCCGGCTGGAGGAGTTGGAGCAGCTGCCGGATGTCGTGCTGCTCGACATATCCATGCCGGAGATGAACGGAATCGAAGCGGCGGGGGCGGCGCTGAGCCGCTACCCGGACTTGCGCATCATCACGCTGTCGATGTACGGCGAGGAGGACTACTATTTCAAGATGGTGTCGCAGGGGGTCAAGGGGTTCCTGCTCAAAAATTCGGAGATCACGGAGGTTTATGCGGCGTTGGAGGCGGTCTTAGAGGGGGGGTCGTACTTCTCGCAAGAGCTGCTGTTCAACTTGGTCAGCAACCTGCGTTCGTCGTCGGGGAGCGGCGAACCGCAAGCGGCCGAGACGGCCGAAACGAGCGACGAAACGCTGCTCTCGGCACGCGAAAAAGAGATCCTGCTCTTGATCTGCAAGGGGTTGACGAATTACGAAATCGCCGACCGGCTCTTCATCTCGAAACGGACGGTGGACAAGCATCGGGCCAATATCCTCGAAAAAACGAATTGCAAGAATACGGCGAATTTGGTGGTCTATGCCATCAAAAACGGCTGGGTCGAGATTTAGATTTTCTCCCCGCCGGTTTCGGGGAGGAACCGAATCTCTCGGCATACTCCCGTTCCCGCGCAAGAAAAGCCGGCGCCAGCGGAGGTGCAACCGGTGCGCCAGCAAAAAAGTTGCGGTCCTCCGCCGGAAGTGGCGGCGGCCCGCAGCGCCTCTCGGCGTACAAAACACCTTTGGCCTGTGCAAATAGGCTTTGTGGGGCCCCTCTTTTGCAGAAAAAGAAACTGCCGCTTCCCGCACCAAGAACAGCGTATTGCAAAAAAACGTACCTTTGCTCCCCTGTTTTAGCAGCCTGTTCGGGAAAAACTATGGAATGGATTGAAACTCTCTTTTTCGGGAGCGGCGTGGCCCACTCGATCTTTCTGATCGCCTTGGTCATCGCCCTCGGGATCGCCCTCGGAAAAATCAAAATCGCCGGAATTTCGTTAGGGATTACGTGGATTCTGTTCGTCGGAATCGCTCTGAGCCATTTCGGCATGCAGATCGACCCCCAAACCTTGCACTTCGTCAAGGAATTCGGACTGATTCTCTTCGTGTACTCAATCGGGTTGCAGGTAGGCCCCAGCTTCTTCTCTTCGCTCAAGAAAGGCGGGCTGACTCTGAACATGCTCGCCACGGCAATCGTGCTGCTGGGGGTGGCGATCGCCTATATGCTGCACCTCGCAACCGAAATCCCGACCGAAACGATGGTCGGCATCCTCTCCGGCGCTGTAACCAACACGCCGGGATTGGGGGCGGCCCAACAGACCTTCAGCGACATGAAACCGGGGGTCGACGCTTCGTCCATTCCGTTAGGCTATGCCGTGGCCTATCCGCTGGGGGTGGTCGGAATCATCGTCTCGATCATGGCCATGCGCCTCTTTTTCCGCATCAAGTTGGACAAAGAAAACGAGGCGGCCCACAGCGGCGAACAGGAGGACAACGGGGCGGAACGGATCTCGATCCGGTTGGAAAATCCGGTGATTGCGGGACGGACGGTGGGCGACATTTCGGGGTTGATCGACCGCACGTTCGTCATTTCGCGCGTGTGCCACTATTCGGACGGACGGACGGAAATCGCCAGCAACGATACGAAAATCAACTTGGGCGACAAACTTTTCGTGATCGTCGCACCGAAGGACGAGGAGGTGCTGGTGGCCTTTCTGGGGCATAAGTTGGACATGGACTTTGCCGAGTGGGAGAAACTCGACAGCCATTTCATCTCGCGGCGGGTGATGATCACCAAACGGGAGCTGAACGGGAAACGTTTGGGGGATTTGCGGCTGCGGAGTGCCTACGGCATCAATATTACACGGGTGAACCGGGCGGGGGTCGATTTGGTGGCCACGCGGGACTTGCATCTCCAGATGGGCGACCGGGTTACGGTGGTGGGGACGGAAACCGGGGTGGCCGAAGCGACGAAGGTCCTGGGAAATTCGATGCGGAGACTAAGGGAACCGAACCTGATCCCGATCTTCATCGGGATTTTCTTGGGGGTTTTGCTCGGCAGCATGCCGATCCTGCTGCCGGGGGTTCCGCAACCGCTGAAATTGGGGTTAGCGGGCGGGCCGCTGATCGTTTCGATCCTCATCAGCCGGTTCGGACCGCAATACAAGGTGGTTACCTATACGACGATGAGTGCGAATCTGATGCTGCGCGAGGTGGGGATTGCGCTCTTTTTGGCGGGTGTGGGATTAGGTGCGGGTGAGGGGTTTGTGGAGACGATCGTAGAGGAGGGCGGATACAAATGGATCGGGTACGGGGTGATCATTACGATGGTGCCGCTGTTGGTGGTGGGAGTCGTCGGGCGGCTGTTCTACAAGATCAACTATTTTACGCTTTCGGGACTGCTGTCGGGGAGTATGACGGATCCGGCTGCATTGGCCTATTCGAATACGGTGGCGGGTAATGACCTGCCGTCGGTCGGATATGCGACGGTCTATCCGCTGACGATGTTTCTGCGAATCTTAACGGCTCAGTTGCTGATTCTTTTGGCGGCGTAGATAATTATTATAAGTGCGGAGGCCGGCGCTCCTTACGGATCGCGGTTCTTGCCGTGTTTGATTGTGCGACCCTCCGGGTCGCGCGTCCGATTCGCCAGAGTCGGGCGGGCGGCGCACCCGTTGGGTGTCTTATTGGCAGCCTTTACCTCAAATAGGCTGCGGGCCGAAAAATACCTGCGACCTCCGGTCGCTCGGGCCAGCCGCCCCCCCACCGGCTGGCT
>JAFLSI010000057.1 GCA_022511025.1 Rikenella sp.
TAGAGCATCTGACTACGGATCAGAAGGTTACAGGTTTGAGTCCTGTCGGTGTCACGAAGGGTTCGAGGCAGCCGCTTTCCTCAAAGGAAAGCGGCTGCCTTTTGTTTTTGGAGGAGGGGATGCCGAACCGCCGGTAATTCCGTGCCAATCATCGGGAGGGATATTCCGTAAAAATAGTTACCTTTGTTTTCCGTACCGTGCGCATCCCGCGCCGGGGGAAGATTCAAGTACCGCATATGAACGACAGCACGAAGAATCGGGTCGACACCATTGTCCGCGCCATGCAGGACAAGAAAGCATCGGGGATCGTGAGCCTCGATCTGAGCGTTTTGGGCGGCGGAGCCGTTTGCGACGCATTCGTGGTTTGCGATGCCGACTCGACGACCCGGACCGCCGCGATCGCCGCCGGAGTCGAGGAGGCCACCGGACGCGAGCTTGGCGAGCGGCCGTGGCGCGTGCAGGGGAGGGAACAGGCGCTGTGGATCGCCATGGACTACGGCGATGTGATGGTTCACGTGTTTCAGACCGAGCTGCGCGACTTTTACCGGCTCGAAGAGCTGTGGGGCGATGCCCTGAGGGCGGAGCATACCAGCGAAGACTGACTTCCCGTTATTACATTGAGTTCCGGTCCGGCGACAGCAGCGGGACGGACGACAGCAAACTATGGCAAACGAAAAACGCAATACCATGCGCCCTGTTCGGTTCAATATTTATTGGATGTGGGGGATCATCCTCGCGATCATTCTGGGTTGGTCCTACTGGGACGGCGGCGGCCGTCAGAGCAAGATCGGCTGGGATTTTCTGCGCGACACCCTGCTCCCCTCCGGACAGGTCGAACGCGTTCAGGTGATGAACCGCGAGACCGCACAGATCTGGCTGCGGCCCGGTGCCGTGCGGCTCTACAAAGGGCAGGAGCGCTACAAATACATACCGGACAAGGGGCCTCAGTTCTTTTTTACGATCGGCTCGCTCGAAAAGTTCGAGAACGATTACGAAGCAGCCCGGGAGGCAGCCGGCGGGAGGCTCCCCAAGGGAGGTGAATGGCCGTCGCTCACTTTCGAGAATGAGAACTCCGGCTGGTCCGCATTTTTCTGGCAAGCCTTTCCGTTTTTGCTGATCGTCGTGTTTTGGATTATCCTGATGCGGCGCATGTCCGGCGGTGCAGGAGGTGCGGGCGGCGGGGCCGGTGGCGTGTTCAGCGTGGGGAAAGCCAAAGCCCGACTCTTCGACAAGAACAACGACCAGCGCGTAACGTTCAAGGATGTGGCCGGGCTGGCCGAAGTGAAAGTCGAAGTGATGGAGGTGGTCGATTTTCTGCGCAACCCGAAGAAATACAGCGAATTAGGCGGGAAGATACCGAAAGGGGCCTTGCTCGTGGGGCCTCCGGGGACCGGGAAGACCCTGCTGGCCAAGGCGGTGGCGGGAGAGGCCGACGTGCCGTTCTTCTCGATCAGCGGGTCGGATTTCGTCGAGATGTTCGTGGGGGTAGGGGCTTCGCGCGTGCGCGACCTCTTCAAGCAGGCGAAGGACAAGGCGCCGTGTATCGTGTTTATCGACGAAATCGACGCCATCGGGCGCGCCCGGTCGAAAAACAGCGGGTGGTCGTCGAATGACGAACGGGAGAACACCCTCAACCAGCTGCTGACCGAGATGGACGGGTTCGGGACCAATGCCGGAGTGATCGTGCTGGCGGCGACCAACCGGGCCGACATATTGGACAAAGCCTTGCTGCGGGCCGGCCGGTTCGACCGGCAGATCGAAGTCGGCCTGCCGGACGTCAAGGAGCGGGCCGAAATTTTCGCCGTTCATTTGCGGCCGCTGAAGCTCGATCCGAACTTGGACACCGGTTTCTTGGCGCGTCAGACCCCGGGCTTCTCCGGAGCCGATATTGCGAACGTCTGCAACGAAGCGGCCTTGATTGCAGCCCGGAAAGACAAAACGCAGGTCGAACGGCAGGACTTTCTGGATGCCGTGGACCGGATCATCGGCGGGTTGGAGCGCAAGAACAAGATCCTCACGGACGAAGAGAAACGGACGATCGCTTATCACGAAGCGGGCCATGCGACAGTCAGCTGGATGTGCAAGTGGGCCAATCCGCTGCTCAAGGTAACCATTATTCCGCGCGGGCGGGCGTTGGGCGCCGCGTGGTACCTGCCGGATGAGCGGCAGATCACGACCCGCGAACAGATGGTCCATGAACTGGCTTCGCTGCTCGGGGGGCGGGCCTCGGAGGAGATGACCTTCGGAGAGATCTCGTCGGGAGCCTTGAACGACTTGGAGCGGGCTACGAAGCAGGCTTATGCGATGGTGGCTTATTACGGGATGAGCGAAGCGGTGGGGAACCGGAGTTTCTACGACAGTACGGGGCAGAGCGAGATGATGTTCGGAAAACCCTACAGCGAAGAGATGGCGCAGCTGATCGACCGGGAGGTCGACGGGTTGCTGAAACAGTGTTACGATCTGGCCCGGCAGGTGCTGCAGGAGCATCGCGAAGGGCTGAAGGCATTGGCCGAGCTGTTGTTGGAGCGCGAAGTGATTTTTTCGGAAGATTTGGAACGGATTTTCGGGAAACGGCAGGCGGGGGCCAAGAACCCGTTGGAGTCGGTTTCCGGTTCGGCCGCCGGGCAGGACGAACGACGGGTTTCGGAAGCGGCGGTCGAGGCGGAGAACATGCCGACCGACCCGTCGGCGGTTTCTGCGGGAGAGGAGGTGAACGATGAAAACTGATTCGTTGATTACGAGGACGGTGAGCGGCATCGTGTTCGTTTTGGTTATGGTGGGGATGACGCTGGCGTGGTACGACCCCGAGACGGAGTCGGCGGGCTGGCCTTTCTACCTGTTGTGGGTGGTGTTGGGGCTGCTGACGGTGGGGGAATACTGCCGGCTGCTGCACAGCCGGCTGCGGGGCGGGTCGGCCTGCACCGAAACGGTTTGGCGGTTGGCGGGGATACTGTATATCGGACAGGCTTTCGTGTTGATCCAGCTGGCCGATCCGATGGCGGTGGTTACCTTGATGACCGTCGTGTGGATGGCCGATACGGGAGCCTATTTGGTGGGGAGCGCCGTGGGGCGCCACCCGATGGCGCCGGTCATTTCGCCCAAAAAGACCTGGGAGGGATTCGGCGGCGGGCTTCTCTTTGCGGTGGGGACCGCTTTGGTGTGGTACTCGCTTTACTGGCGGGGGCAGTTAGCGGGCGGCATGGAGCTTTGGTCGGCCGCCGCTTATGACGGACCGCAGATCGGGGCGCTGAAATGGGCGGGATTCGGCCTCGCTGTCGGTTTGGCGGCGACGGGCGGCGACCTGATCGAATCGAAATTCAAACGGTGGATCGGCGTGAAAGACTCCGGAAAACTCATACCGGGTCATGGCGGTTTGCTCGACCGGCTCGACGCCCTGCTGCTGGCGGTGCCGGTGGCGTGGGGGTATGCGTGGCTGACCGGACTGCTGGGGGATTGACCGTTTACCGACAGGCGAAACTTTCATTACCGAACAGATGCGCAGATATTTACACCGAGAAGGACGCCGGATTATTGTCGGCAGTATAGGGATCGCGGCGGTCGCAGCGGTGCTGGCCGTCCGGTTTTTGCCGTTGTGGTTGGGGGTGGCCGTCGCCGTGGCAGGGGGGCTGGCGGTGCTTTTCGAGTGTCGTTTTTTCCGGGTTCCGGAGCGGCAGGTGATGGTTCCGGCCGGCGGAGACGGCGGCGAATGCGACGCCCGGAGAACCGTGCTGGCGCCGGCCGACGGGACGGTCGTAGCGATCGAAGAGGTGCACGAAGGGGAGGTGTTGGGCGAAAAACGGATCCAGGTGTCGATCTTCATGTCCATCTGGAATGTCCACATCAACTGGTATCCGGTGGGGGGGCAGGTGGACTATTTCCGCTACCATCCGGGACGTTTCTTAGTGGCCTGGCATCCGAAATCTTCCACGGATAACGAACGGACGACCACCGTGGTGCGGACGGAGACAGGACACCGGATCCTCTTCCGGCAGATTGCCGGCTTCGTGGCCCGGCGCATCGTGAACTATGCCCGCGAGGGAGAGGTAGCGGAACGGGGCGGGGAGTGCGGCTTTATCAAATTCGGCTCCCGGGTGGACCTTTTTCTTCCGGTGGAGAGCGAAGTGTGCGTGCAGCTGGGGGACAAGACGACCGGGATGCAGACCGTGATCGCCCGGCTGCCGGAGGGAGAGAAAACAGACAGACAGTAGCAACGAAACAGGTTTAACCCACACACAGGACACAACGCGATGAGTCCTCTCTACCGATGGATCGCCGCCGGCGTCGGTCTCTTGATCGCCGGATTCCTCGTCTGGTACTTCCAGACCATCGTTTTTTATATCCTCGTCGCCGCCGTTCTGTCGCTGATGGGGAAACCGTTGGTGAACCTGCTGTGCCGCCTCCGCATCCGGGGTCGTGCCGTGCCGAAATGGTTGGCCGCATTCGTAACCTTGGCGGTGATGCTCGTGGTGATCTACCTGCTCGCCGTTGCACTCATCCCGGTGGTGCTCGACCAGCTCAACCGGCTCGCCTCGTTCGACATCGACCAGCTGACCGCGGTGCTGGCCGATCCGATCACCCGGATCGAAGCATACGTCAACCGCTTCCTGCCCGACAACAACTTCTCGGTTTACGAATATATCCATACCCGGGTCGGACCGATGCTCGCTTCGATCGACATCGGCCGCTCGCTGACCTCGGTAACGGTCTGGATCGTCGACTGGGTGATCGCGATCTTCTCGGTCAGCTTCATCACCTATTTTTTCCTGAAAGACGACCGGCTGTTCGTCGAAGGGGTGGTCATTCTCTTTCCGGATCGCTACGAGGAGGGGATCAAACGGGCGATCGGTTCGGCCACGACCCTGTTGATGCGCTATTTCATCGGGATTTGCATCGAAATGTGCATCAAATTGGTGTGCATCGCGCTGCCGCTGTACCTGTTCGGCATCGAATTCGACACGGCGGTGGTGATCGGAGTGGTGGCGGCGGTGCTGAACGTGATTCCGTACATCGGTCCGTTGATCGGAGCGATCGCCGGGTGCGTCATCGCAGTGCTCAGTTCCGCACCGGGCGGGGCGGTGGAGACCCTCCTGATCGAAATGTTGGCCGTGTTCGCGGTTTTCCAGTTGATCGACAACATCATCCTCCAGCCCTACATCTACTCCAGCTCGGTTCGGGCCCATCCGTTAGAGATATTCATCGTGATTTTGATGGCGGGGTATATCGCGGGCGTATGGGGAATGCTGTTTGCGATTCCGGCCTATACGGTGATTCGGGTTTTTGCGAAAGAGTTCCTGAACAATTTCCGCGTGGTCCGGAAACTGACGGAGAATATATAAGAGTCGCGCTCCTGCTGTGGGGGCGTACGAACCAAGATAAAACCTAACCGAAAGAGAATCAGAGAATAATGGCAGAGATCAAACAATTGGAGACCATCGCCGCCCAAGTGCGCCGCGACATTATCCGGATGGTTTCCGGCGCCGCGTCGGGCCATCCCGGCGGATCGCTCGGCGCAGCCGATGTATTGGTAGCGCTCTATTTCGATGTGATGGATATTCCGGCCGACCGGATCGAACGGTTCGAGCGGTCGCTGGAGCGGCATGGACTCGGAGAAGATATTTTTTACCTCTCCAACGGGCATATCTCCCCGCTGTTGTACAGCGTGCTGGCCCGCCGCGGCTATTTTCCGGTCGAAGAGCTCGGCGGTTTCCGGAAAGTCGGGACCCGCGTCCAGGGCCACCCGACGCCGGCCAAAGGATTGCCCGGCGTTCGGGTGGCCTCCGGGTCATTGGGACAGGGTCTGTCGGTCGCCGTGGGCAGCGCCTTGGCCAAACGCATGGATGGCGACCGCGCGCATCGCGTGTTCGTCATGATGGGCGACGGCGAATTAGAGGAGGGGCAGATTTGGGAAGCCGCCCTGTTTGCTGCGGCGAGGGGGGTGGACAACGTGGTCGGGATCGTCGACATGAACGGCCAGCAGATCGACGGCACCTGCGACACGGTGCTGGGGATGGGGTGCGCCGAGCGTTTGCGCGCCAAGTGGGAGGCTTTCGGGTGGATCGTGCTCGACATGGACGGTCATGATATGGCGCAGATTGTCGAGACGCTTCGCCGGGCCAAGGAGGAGGTTTGCGGCCAAGGGAAACCGGTGGTGGTGCTGGCGCGGACGGTGATGGGGCGCGGCGTGGACTTTATGGCCGGGACGAACGAGTGGCACGGCAAGGCTCCGAATGCCGAGCAGACCGAACGGGCTTTGGCGCAGCTGCCGGAGACCGGGTTGGGGGATTTTTAGCCGTTCGACGGCGCGGCGGGAACGGTATCTACCGGACCTTGTCCGGATTGTTGTCGACGTAGGCCGCCCAGCTGCCCGAACCTCCGCTGACTCCGCCCGAACGGCTCCGTTCGCCGGCGGCGCTCCCTAACGGACTCGAAGCGATGTAGTAATGACACAGCGCGACGGCCAGTCCGTCCGTCGCGTCCAACTCTTTCGGCGTGGTTCCGATGCCGAGTGTCTTTTGCAGCAGGGCGGCCACCTGCTCTTTCGAGGCTCCCCCTTCGCCGGTGATGGCCTGCTTGATCCGGCGGGGCGAGTATTCGAAAACGGGAATGTCCCGCACCAATGCAGCGACCATCGCAACGCCTTGCGCCCGTCCCAATTTCAGCATACTCTGCACGTTGTCGCCGTAAAACGGCGCCTCGATCGCCATCTCGTCCGGCGCGTACTCTTTTACGAGGGCATTCACCCGCTCGAAGATGTGCCGCAGTTTCTGGTAGCGGTCCCGATATTTTCCCAAGGCGATCACGCCGAGGACTTTGCATCGCGGTTGACCGCCCGAAATCTGCAACACGCCGTACCCTAATACATTGGTTCCGGGATCGATTCCGATCACGGTTTTCCCCTCCATCGGGTTGGCCGCTACGGAGTGTTCTTCTCGTTCGGCCCGGCTGCGGCGTATGATCATGGTCGGTTGTTGTTTTGAGGTTTTTGAGGGCTGCGGGCCGCCGCCCCGGTCCTGTTGGGGAGGTACGGGGATGCTTGTGTCCGACTCGTGAGAGTCGGTCGGCCCGCAGCCCCCGGCAGGCGGAGGGCCGAAAGGTCGCTTCGCTCTCATCGGTCTCTCCGCGGGCTGCGGGCTGAGGAAATGAACGGGTTGGAATCCCTGCCTACCCCGGTCCGCAGCGGTTCCGTCATTGCGCCAGCCGCGCCGCGAAGGGATGAGCCAAGTTTTTCCACCCCGCGAGCGAGACGAAGACCCGCCCCACCCGGATCGGCGTTTCGAGGTAGATCGGGATGCGGTTTTTGTCGTCCGAGATCCAGACGAAGAAATCCGTTCCCTCCGTGAATGACTCCGCATCGCCCGGCGCCAGCTGGCACGTGAATTTCAGACAGCGCACCCGCCCCGTCGCCGGCGCATCGATAATTTCCCGTCCCAAGAACCGGTATTCGACCGTCCGGACCGTGTCCACCATCACGAGGTTGATTCTGTTTTTCTCCCCCTTTCGCATGGAGCCGGCTGCCGGCAGCGAGCGCAGGTTGAAGAAGTGCGCCAGCGGGTCGAAATCCCCCTCCCTGATCCGTATCGTCCCTCCCCGTTCGTGGCCCTTTTTGAGGTTCTTGCCCGACGTGTAGGCCAAGCCCGCCCGCCAGTTGAAAACCAACCGGCTTCGATAGCGGTAACTCCCCTCCTTGACCTCCGCCGTGGCTAACAGCGGCCGACCCGTATCCTGTTCGAGCCACGTTTCGTAGAGGTCGTCCATTTTGAAGAAGACCGAATAGAAAGGTTTGGTCAGCCCGTGCGCCCGGATCCGGTAGCACGGCACCCCGTCGAGCTGGTCCGAGACCGTCCGGAACGAGATCGTCGCCACATCCGTCGAAAGGATCGACGTGCTGTAGCTCGCCGTGTAGACCAACTCCTCGCCCGGCCCGAAAGCCGGGGTGAAAACCGGTTCGGCGTCCGGTTCCGCCTGTGTCGTCCGGCCCGCAGCGGCTCCGCCGAACAGGAAAAATACCCCTGCTGCGGCGATGGAAAGGGCAAAAATCGAAAGGCTCGGTCTGATTTTCATAGCTGCACAAATATACGGGTTTATCCACAACCGGCCGCACCGCAGGGAGAGAAACAGCCGAAAAACGCTATCTTTGCATAGGGCCTGCAACTCCGTTTGCCCGTCATTCATTCGTGCGTACCGAACCCTATGGACAGCCTGCTCGACAAACCGATCAAATACCTGCCCGGCATCGGAGAGAGACGGGCCGAAGCGCTCGCTGCCGAGATCGGCGTACAGACCTTCGGCGACCTGCTGATGCACATCCCGTTCCGGTACATCGACCGGTCGAAGGTCTACAAGATCGCCGAAATCGACGAAACGCTCTCGACTCAGTATGTGCAGGTTCGTGCGCGGGTGCGGGAGAAGGGGGTCGTCGGCGTCGGGGCGAAGGCCCGGCTGGCTCTCGTGGTGGCCGACGATACCGGCCGGATGGACCTCGTGTGGTTTCGCGGCGCCCGGTTCGTCATGTCCAAACTCGAAATCGGGCGGGAATATATCTTTTTCGGCCGCCCCACGATGTTCAACGGTTTTCCGAACATGGCCCATCCGGAGTTCGAGCCGCCTGTCGTCGTCGAAGGGCAGGAACCGGTCCGGATGCAGGGGATCTACAGCACCACCGAACGGCTCACTTCGATGGGGTTGGGCACCAAGGCGATCTTTCAGGCCATGCGGACGCTTTGGGGGATGGTTCGGAATGCGGTTCTGGAGACCCTGCCCGCTTATCTGATAGAGCGGGAGGGGCTGGCCGGTCGCGCACAGGCGTTGCACGACATCCACTTTCCGGCTTCGGCGGCGGCTTTGCAGGCCGCTCTCCGGCGGCTCAAGTTCGAGGAGCTGTTCCTCATCCAGCTGCAACTGTTGGGACAACGCCGTGTGCGGACGGAGAAGACGCCGGGCTATCCGATGCCGAAAATCGGCGGCTATTTCAATCTGTTCTATCGCGAGCGGCTGCCCTTCGCGCTGACCGGGGCGCAGCAGCGGGTGGTGAAGGAGATTCGCGGAGATATGGTCAGCGGGCACCAGATGAATCGCCTAATGCAGGGCGACGTGGGGAGCGGAAAGACGATTGTGGCGCTGTTGTGCGTGTTGATTGCGGCGGACAACGGTTTCCAGAGTGCGATTATGGCGCCGACGGAGATACTGGCTGCACAGCACTACCGGTCGATCGCGGAGTTGGTCGATACGACGGGGCTGCGGGTGGAGCTGCTCACGGGGAGTACGCGGAAACGGAAACGGGAGGAGATTGCCGAGGGGCTGCTCTCCGGCGAGATCGACCTGCTGATCGGCACCCATGCGTTGATCGAGGAGGGGGTGCGGTTCGGGCGGTTGGGGTTCGTGGTGATCGACGAGCAGCACCGGTTCGGGGTGATGCAGCGGGCCAAACTGCGGCTCAAGAGTCAAGAGCTGCCGCCGCACGTGTTGGTGATGACGGCGACGCCGATTCCGCGGACGCTGGCGATGACGCTTTACGGGGATTTGGATGTGTCGGTGATCGACGAGCTGCCGCCGGGACGGAAGCCGATCCATACGTCGCACGCGCGGGAGTCGCACCGGCTGCGGCTGTTCGGTTTCCTCCGGGAGCAGATCGCGCAGGGGAGGCAGGTTTATATCGTCTATCCGTTGATTCAGGAGTCGGAGACGCTCGATGTGGCCAATTTGGAGGCGGGGGCGGAGGTGGTTGCGCGGGAGTTTCCGCCGCCGCAGTACACGAGTGTGGTGGTGCACGGCAAGATGCCGGCCAAGCTGAAGGATTACGGCATGGAGCTGTTCAAGTCGGGGCAGGCGCAGATTTTGATCTCGACGACGGTGATCGAGGTGGGGGTGGATGTGCCGAATGCGACGGTGATGGTGATCGAGAGTGCGGAGCGGTTCGGGCTGTCCCAGCTTCACCAGCTGCGGGGACGTGTGGGGCGGGGCGGGGAGCAGTCGTACTGCATCCTGATGACGGGCGACAAGCTGACGACGGAGGCGCGCCACCGGATGGAGGCGATGGTCTCGACGACGGACGGTTTCCGGCTTTCGGAGTTGGATTTGCAGCTGCGGGGGGCGGGCGATATCGACGGTACGGCGCAGAGCGGACAGGGGTTCGAGATCAAGGTGGCGAATTTGGCGAAGGACGGGGATATTTTGGAGTATGCGCGGGGGGTGGCGGAGGGGATTCTGGCGGAGGATCCGCAGTTGCAACGGCCGGAAAACAGTTTGTTGGTGGAGGCTTTGGAGCGGCTGAACCGGAACAAGCAGGCCGAGGTGGATTTGAGTCAGATCAGTTGAGGTTTTTTGCGGGCCGCCTCTCCTGAGTTAGCCGCGTTTATTAGGGGTAGAGGCTGCCCGTTGCCCTCCGCGGGCACGCGGGGCCTGCCCGGCCCGAGGGCAGTTTTCTCTTGGGGGTATAGGCTTGTAGGGGTAGAGACTTGTAAGGGTAGAGGCTGCCCGGTTCGGGTGCCGAGCGGCACCGCGCGCCGCGG
>JAFLSI010000058.1 GCA_022511025.1 Rikenella sp.
TCTGGTTCTCTTTGTTCACAAAGAGAACAGTACCCTCCCGACACCAAAGAACAAAGCAACAGAAAAAAAGGACAGAAAAAAGAAGTCAAAGCAATGAATTTGAAGTTAAAGATATGGCGTCAGAAAGACGCTCACGACAAAGGTCGGTTTGAAGAATACCACGTAGAGAACGTTTCCGAAGGGAGTTCCTTTCTTGAGATGCTCGACATTTTGAACAACGACCTCATTCACGAAGGGAAAGAGCCGATCGCCTTCGACCACGACTGTCGGGAAGGGATTTGCGGGATGTGTTCGTTGTACATCGACGGGAGAGCGCACGGACCCGACGATGACATTACCACCTGTCAGCTTCATATGCGCAAGTTCAAAGACGGCGATACGATTACGATCGAGCCGTGGCGGTCGAAAGCCTTTCCCGTGGTGAAAGACCTCGTGGTAGATCGGTCCGCCTATGACAAGATTTTGCAGGCCGGCGGGTATATTTCGGTGAATACCGGCGGAGTGCCGGATGCCAATGCGATCCCGATTCCGAAGAAAAACGCCGACGAATCGATGGATGCCGCCGCTTGCATCGGTTGCGGAGCTTGTGTCGCCACCTGCAAGAACGGCTCCGCCATGCTGTTCGTTGCTGCACGGGTCAGCTCGTTGGCCCTGTTGCCGCAAGGGAAAGTCGAAGCCGCACGGCGGGCCAAGGCAATGGTGGCCAAGATGGACGAACTCGGTTTCGGCGGATGCACCAATACAGGAGCCTGCGAGGCAGAGTGTCCGAAAGGGATCTCGATCGCCCATATCGCACGGCTGAATCGCGAATTCCTGTGCGCTAAACTGAAAGATTAGGGTCGGATGGCCCGCTCTTTTTCAGAGCCGTTTCCCCGCTCGCCTGAATCAAAGGTGAACACGGGGGAACGGCTCTGTTTTTGCGGGTGCTCTGGGCGGCATGGCGGGTCCGGAGGCACGCTACTCCGTCAGCATCGCCGCCAAACCGTCGAGCAAGCCGCTCGCCCCGATCCGGAACCGTTCCGGCGTCAGCCACTCCTCGCCTAACTCTTGCGCCACGATCGTCCGGTACAGCAGCGCCTCCTGCGGCGTTCGGATTCCTCCCGCCACCTTGATCCCCACCCGCCGGGAGTGCAAACGGTCGAAATCCCGAATCGCCTGACACATCACTACGACAGCCTCCGGTGTCGCCGAGACCTGCGTTTTCCCCGTCGATGTTTTGATGAAATCGGCCCCCGCCTCCATCGCCAGCATCGCCGCCCGGTAGATCAACTCCGGATCGGCCAGCGATCCCGTTTCGAGAATCACTTTGAGGATCGCTTCCCCGTCGATCTCCTCGCGAATCATTGCCAACTCGCTCTTCGCCAGATCGTAGTCTCCCGCCAGCACCGCCCCTGCATTCATCACCGTGTCGATCTCATCCGCTCCGTTTTCGATCGCCATCGCACACTCCAACATCTTGACCTCCAAATAGGTCTGTCCCGAGGGGAAAGCCCCGCAGACTGCCGTGATGCCGATCTCCTCCGCCGGCGATCCCTCCGGGGCTTCGGCCAGCGCCACGCCGACCGCATCGACCAACGACGGATAGACACAAATCGATGCCATCGGCGGCAATCCCCGTTCGACCCACTCGACCGCCCTTTGCGTGAAAGCAGCCACCCGCTGCGGCGAATCGGTCTCCCGCAGCGTCGTGTAGTCCGTACACCGCCAGCAGGCAAGCAACCCTTCGCGATCATTGCCTCGTGCGGCCACCGTCGCCGCAGCCTGTTCTATTCGAGCCGCAACCTGTGTTTTTTCGATAGATTTCATAGTCCATAGGGTTTTACCGGATCTATGCAAAGATAGCAGAAAACCGGCTTCTTCTGCCAGCGGATCGGGTAGAGCATGGGTAGAAAAACAGTTCGGGTTTCGCTCCATCCATATGTGGATGGAGCGAAACCCGAACTGGAATAGCTTCTACACAGCAGCAGAGCCTACTCCACCGCCAACCCTTCGGCAGCAGCCGCCTCGGCGGAAGCCACCGCTTCTCTCGGCCCTACGATCAGGTCCTGAAAATCGCGCACCCCTGTCCCCGCAGGAATCAAGTGGCCGCAAATCACATTCTCCTTGAGCTTTTCGAGCGGGTCGACCTTGGCATTGATCGCTGCTTCGTTCAAAACTTTCGTCGTCTCCTGGAACGAAGCGGCCGACATGAAGCTGCTGGTCTGCAATGCCGCCCGGGTAATCCCCTGCAGCACCTGATCCGATGTCGCCGGAACCGCATCCCGCACCTGAACCTCTCTCAGATCCTTGCGCCGCAGCGTGGAGTTCTCATCCCGCAGCTGCCGCAGCGTAACGATCTGTCCCGCCCGCAGCACGGCAGAATCCCCGGCATCCGTAACGACTTTCTTTTCGTAGATGTCGTCGTTCTCCTCCATGAAGTCCCATTTGTCCACGATCTGTTCCGGCAGGAACCGCGTGTCGCCCGGATCTTCGATCCGAACCTTGTTCATCATCTGGCGAACGATGATCTCGAAGTGTTTGTCGTTGATCTTCACCCCCTGCATCCGGTAGACCTCCTGAATCTCGTTCACGATGTACTCCTGCACTTTGGTCGGCCCCTGAATCGAGAGGATGTCGTCGGGCGTGATCGCTCCGTCCGACAGCGGCATCCCGGCCCGGATGTAGTCGTTCTCCTGCACCAAGATCTGCTTCGACAGCGGAACGAGGTATTTTTTCACCTCGCCGGTCCGCGAAGTAACGGCAATCTCCCGGTTCCCGCGTTTGATCTTCCCGAACGAAACTTCGCCGTCGATCTCCGAAACGACGGCCGGGTTGCTCGGATTCCGTGCTTCGAACAGCTCGGTAACCCGCGGCAGACCCCCGGTGATGTCCCCCGCTTTGCCCACGGCGCGCGGAATCTTGATCAGAATATCCCCGGCTGCAACCTTCGCATTCTCCTTCACCACGATATGCGCCCCCACCGGCAGGTTGTACTGCTTCTGCTCTTCGCCTGCCTTGTCGAGGATCTTGATGGTCGGGTTTTTGGTCTTGTCGCGCGATTCGATGATCACCTTTTCGCGGTAACCGGTCGTTTCGTCCGACTCTTCGCGGTAGGTAACGTTTTCGATCACGCTGTCGAAAGTAACCTTGCCGCCGAATTCGCTGATGATAACGGCGTTGTACGGGTCCCACTCGCAGAGCAGGTCCCCTTTCGCCACTTTGTCGCCCGTATTGACGTACAGGGTCGCCCCGTACGGCAGGTTGGCGTTGTACAAGGTGGCGCCGGTGTTGTTGTCGACGATCCGCAGGTCGGCCAGCCGGCTGATCACCATGTAGATCTTCCGTCCGGTGTCGTCTTTGCGTTCGACCATCCGGAGTTCGTCGATCTCGATGTGTCCGTCGTAGCGTGCCACGATCTTGTTGTCGGCTGCCGAACCGCCGGCAACCCCCCCGACGTGGAACGTACGCAGGGTCAACTGGGTCCCCGGTTCCCCGATGGACTGTGCCGCAATCACTCCGACGACCTCTCCCCGCTGCACCATCCGTCCGGTGGCGAGGTTCCGCCCATAACACTTCGCGCACACCCCTTTCCGCGATTCGCAAGTGAGCACGGAGCGGATTTCGACCATTTCGATCGGCGACTCTTCGATCGCTTTGGCGATCTCTTCGGTAATCTCCTCACCGGCCTTGACGATCAACTCGTTATTGAGCGGATTGTAGATGTCGTGCACCGAAGTCCGCCCGAGAATCCGTTCGTACAGCGACTGCACCACCTCTTCGTTCCGTTTGATCGCGGTGGCCTGCAACCCGCGCAGCGTTCCGCAATCCTCTTCGTTGATGATCACGTCCTGCGCCACGTCGACCAACCGACGGGTCAGGTACCCTGCGTCGGCGGTCTTCAGTGCCGTATCCGCTAACCCTTTCCGCGCACCGTGGGTGGAGATAAAGTACTCCAACACGCTCAACCCCTCCTTGAAATTGGAGAGGATCGGGTTTTCGATGATCTGGGCCGCTTCGGCCGTAGATTTCTGGGGCTTGGCCATCAAACCGCGCATCCCCGAAAGCTGCCGAATCTGCTCCTTGGAACCACGCGCCCCGGAATCGAGCATCATATAGACCGGATTGAACCCTTGGTCGTCTTCGGTCAGCTGCTTCAGCACGGTATGGGTCAGTTTCGAGTTGGTATGGGTCCAGATGTCGATAATCTGGTTGTACCGCTCGTTATTCGTGATGAACCCCATGTTGTAGTTCTCCATCACTTCGGCCACCTGATTGTACCCGTCCTGCACCAAAGCCTCTTTCTCTTTCGGAATAATCACGGCATCCAAGTTGAAGGACAAACCGCCCCGGAAGGCCATCCGATATCCCAATGCCTTGATGTCGTCGAGGAAGTTGGCGGTAACGGCTGCGCCGCACTGCTTCATCACATCCCCGATGATATCCCGCAGCGATTTCTTGGTCAAGAGCAGGTTGATGTACCCGACCTGTTCCGGCACGACCTGGTTGAAGATGATCCGCCCGACGGTCGTGTCAATAATATTCCCCGGCCCAAGTCTGAGTTTAACCTCGGCATGCAAGTCCACTCGCCCTTCATTGTGCGCAATAATCGCCTCTTCGGCCGAGTAGAACACCAGCCCCTCACCCTTAACCCCTTTCCGCGGTTTGGTGATGTAGTACAGCCCCAGCACCATGTCCTGCGACGGCACAGTAATCGGCGCGCCATTGGCCGGATTCAAGATGTTGTGCGATCCGAGCATCAAGAGCTGCGCCTCCAAAATGGCGGCATTCCCCAAAGGCAAGTGTACGGCCATCTGGTCGCCGTCGAAGTCGGCGTTGAATGCGGTACATGCCAGCGGATGCAGCTGCAAGGCCTTCCCTTCGATCAATTTGGGCTGGAATGCCTGAATCCCGAGTCGGTGCAGCGTTGGGGCGCGGTTCATCAGCACCGGATGCCCTTTGATGACGTTTTCGAGAATATCCCAGATGACGGGATCTTTCCGGTCGATAATCTTTTTGGCGCTCTTGACGGTCTTCACAATCCCCCGCTCGATGAGTTTCCGCACGACGAACGGCTTGTAAAGTTCTGCCGCCATATCTTTCGGAATCCCCATTTCGTGCATCTTCAGCTCCGGCCCGACCACGATAACCGAACGTGCCGAGTAGTCCACCCGTTTCCCGAGCAAATTCTGCCGGAACCGTCCCTGTTTCCCTTTGAGGGAGTCCGAGAGCGATTTCAGCGGCCGGTTGCTTTCCGTCTTCACGGCGTTGCTCTTCCGTGAATTGTCGAAAAGCGAGTCCACCGCCTCCTGCAACATGCGTTTTTCGTTCCTGAGAATGACTTCCGGCGCTTTGATCTCGATCAACCGTTTGAGCCGGTTGTTCCGGATAATCACCCGCCGGTACAGGTCGTTCAAGTCGGAGGTGGCGAACCGTCCCCCGTCCAACGGCACCAAAGGCCGCAGCTCCGGCGGAATCACCGGCAGGATGCGCATGATCATCCACTCCGGCTTATTGACCTCCCGGCTGGACCGAAAGGCCTCCACGACATTCAGCCGTTTGAGGGCTTCGCTTTTCCGCTGCTGCGAGGTTTCGGTCGAGGCTTTATGCCGCAACGAGTACGACAACTCGTCCAAGTCGACCCGCTGCAACATCAGCTCCAGCGCCTCGGCCCCCATCATGGCGATGAATTTGTTCGGGTCGCTGTTTTCCAAGGCCCGGTTCCCTTTGGGCAGCGTATCGAGCAGGTCGAGGTACTCTTTCTCGGTCAGCAAGTCTCCCTCTTCGACCCCTTCGGCCGCCCCTTTCTGGATCACGATATACCGTTCGTAGTAGATAATCATGTCCAGTTTCTTGGTCGGAATCCCCAGCAGGTAGCCGATCTTGTTGGGCAGGCTCCGGAAATACCAGATGTGGGCCACCGGCACCACCAACTGAATATGCCCCATCCGCTCCCTGCGGACTTTCTTCTCGGTAACTTCCACGCCGCACCGGTCGCAGACGATCCCTTTGTACCGGATCCGCTTGTATTTCCCGCAATGACATTCGTAGTCCTTGACCGGGCCGAAAATCCGCTCGCAGAACAGCCCGTCCCGCTCCGGTTTGTAGGTCCGGTAGTTGATCGTCTCGGGCTTCAGCACTTCGCCGCTCGACTTGGCGCGAATCTGCTCGGGCGAGGCCAGCGAGATGGCGATCTTCTGGTAGCTGCCTGCGGCTTTGTTGTCTTTGTTATATGCCATAATCGTTCTTGTTCCTTATTTGTGCATGAAAGGTGTCGTGTCTTCCCCTCCCCGTTCGATCCTTCTCGACAGCAGAGGGGAGTCCAGCCTACTCCAATTTGACGTTCAGCCCCAAGCCGCCGAGTTCGTGCAGCAGGACGTTCATCGCCTCCGGAATCCCCGGCTGCGGCAGGTTGTCGCCCTTGACGATCGCTTCGTAGGCTTTGGCGCGTCCCACCACGTCGTCGGACTTGATGGTCAGAATCTCCTGCAGGATATTGGCTGCGCCGAACGCTTCGAGCGCCCACACCTCCATCTCCCCGAAACGCTGACCCCCGAACTGGGCCTTACCGCCCAACGGTTGCTGGGTGATCAGCGAGTAGGGACCGATCGAACGGGCGTGCATCTTGTCGTCGACCATATGCCCGAGCTTGAGCATATAGATCACGCCGACGGTCGCCGGCTGGTGGAACATCTCGCCTGTCCCTCCGTCGTACAGGTAGGTGCGCCCGCTGCGCGGAATCCCGGCCTTTTCTGCATATTCGTTGATCTCGTCCAAGTTGGCGCCGTCGAAAATCGGTGTCGCGAACTTGACTCCCAACTCTCTCCCGGCCCAGCCGAGAACGGTTTCGTAGATCTGGCCCAAGTTCATACGGCTCGGCACCCCGAGCGGGTTCAGCACGATATCCACGATGGTCCCGTCCGCCAAGAAGGGCATGTCTTCGTCCCGCACCACCTTGGCCACGATCCCTTTGTTCCCGTGGCGGCCGGCCATCTTGTCCCCTACGCGCAACTTCCGTTTCTTGGCGATATAAACTTTGGCTAACTGAATGATCCCCGACGGCAGTTCGTCGCCGTTGGTGATGTTGTATTTCTCCCGCTTCAAGTGGGCATCCAGCTCTTTGTACTTGATGATGAAGTTGTTGATCAGTGCTTTGATCAGCTCGTTCTTCTCTTTGTCGGCTGTCCACTTGGTGGGGTTGATGTTCAGGTAGTCCAACTCCAGCAAGGTCTTCTGGGTGAATTTGGTCCCTTTCTCGATCACTTCCATCCCGAAGTAGTCCTGAATCCCGGCCGAGGTCTTCCCGTTGACGAGCGACCACAGTTTGGAAACCAGAATCTCCCGCAAGGCGGCTACCTCTTTGTTGAAATCGGCTTCGGCCTTTTCGATCTGGGCTTTTTCGCTGGTCTTGCCTTTCTTGCCGCTCTCTTTTCCGGCGCGGGTGAACAGTTTCTTGTCCACCACCACCCCGTAGAGCGAAGGCTGCGCTTTCAGCGAAGCGTCTTTCACATCTCCGGCCTTGTCCCCGAAGATGGCCCGCAGCAGCTTCTCTTCCGGACTCGGATCGCTCTCGCCTTTCGGGGTAATCTTCCCGATGAGGATATCCCCGGGCTTCACATTGGCGCCGATGCGGATCACCCCGTTTTCGTCCAAGTCGCGGGTAGCGTCTTCGCTGACGTTCGGAATGTCGCTGGTCAGCTCTTCGACTCCTCGCTTCGTGTCCCGAACCTCCATGATGTATTCGTCCACATGCACCGAGGTGAAGATGTCTTCGCGCATCATCCGTTCGGAGATCACGATGGCGTCCTCGAAGTTGTACCCCTGCCACGGCATGAAAGCTACCTTGAGGTTCCGACCCAAGGCCAGTTCGCCGTTCTCGGTCGAGTACCCCTGGGTCAGAATCTGCCCTTTCACGACCCGGTCTCCTTTCCGTACCATCGGTTTCAGGGTAATCGAGGTGCTCTGGTTGGTCTTCCGGTACTTCGGCAGCTGGTAAACGGTGATTTCCGGATCGAACGAGACGAATTTCTCTTCTTCGGTCCGGTCGTATTTGACGTGGATCTCGGTCGAGTCCGAGTGAACGATTTCGCCGTCCCGTTCCGCCACGACTTGTGTCCGGCTGTCCCCCACCACGGCTCCTTCGAGACCGGTCCCGACGATCGGGGCTTCCGACCGCAGCAGCGGTACGGCCTGACGCATCATGTTCGATCCCATCAAGGCCCGGTTGGCGTCGTCGTGTTCGAGGAACGGAATGAGCGACGCTGCGATGCTGGCGATCTGGTTCGGCGCTACGTCCATCAACTGCACCTGGTCCGGCGAAACGACCGGGAAATCCCCATCCAGCCGGGCTTTAATCTGCTCGTCGGTCAAGGTCCCGTCGGCGGCTACGGTAGCTTCCGCCTGTGCAATCACGAGTCCTTCCTCTTCTTCGGCGCTGTAGAACCGGATGTGCGAGTTGTCGGTGTCCACTTTCCCGCCGGAAACTGTCCGGTACGGGGTCTCGATGAATCCCATGTCGCTGATCTTGGCGAATACGCAGAGCGAGGAGATCAAACCGATATTCGGCCCTTCCGGGGTCTCGATCGGACACAGACGCCCGTAGTGGGTATAGTGTACGTCCCGCACTTCGAACCCGGCCCGCTCTCTCGACAGCCCGCCCGGCCCCAAGGCCGAAAGGCGCCGCTTGTGGGTCAGTTCCGCCAGCGGGTTGGTCTGGTCCATGAACTGCGAGAGCTGGTTCGTCCCGAAGAAGGAGTTGATCACGCTCGACAGGGTCTTGGCGTTGATCAAATCGACGGGGGTAAACACTTCGTTGTCCCGCACGTTCATCCGCTCCCGAATGGTCCGGGCCATCCGGGCGAACCCGACGCTGAACTGATTCGCCAGCTGCTCTCCGACGGTCCGCACCCGCCGGTTCGACAGGTGGTCGATGTCATCCACGTCGGTCTTCGAGTTGATGAGCTGGATCAGGTACTTGATAATCGCGATCATGTCTTCGCGGGTCAAAACCTTGACTTCGCTCGGAATGTCGAGATTCAGTTTCTTGTTGATCCGGAACCGGCCTACGTCGCCGAGGTCGTACCGTTTGTCGGAGAAGAAGAGTTTGTCGATCACGTCCCGTGCCGTCGCTTCGTCCGGCGGCTCGGAGTTGCGCAACTGGCGGTAGATGTACACCACGGCCTCTTTCTCCGAGTTGCAGGGGTCTTTCTGCAAGGTGTTGTAGACGATCGAGTAGTCGCTGGCCGAGGCCTGCTCCTTGTGCAACAGGAGGCTCTTTTCTCCCGACTCCAAAATGTCGTCGATGTGCTCTTCTCCGAGCACGGTCTCGCGGTCGATGATAATTTCGTTCCGCTCGATGGAAACTACTTCGCCGGTATCTTCGTCTACGAAGTCTTCGGTCCACGATTTCAGCACGCGGGCGGCGAGTTTCCGGCCCACGGCTTTCTTGAGGTTGGCTTTGTTAACCTTAATCTCGTCGGCGAGGTCGAAAATTTCCAGTATCTGCCGATCAGACTCGAAGCCGATCGCGCGCAGCAGGGTGGTTACGGGCAGCTTCTTCTTCCGGTCGATGTAGGCGTACATCACGTTGTTGATGTCGGTCGCAAACTCGATCCAGGAGCCTTTGAAGGGGATAATCCGTGCACTGTACAACTTGGTCCCGTTTGAGTGCATGCTCTGGCCGAAGAAAACGCCCGGCGACCGGTGCAGCTGCGATACGATAACCCGTTCTGCGCCGTTGATGACGAATGTCCCTCTCGGGGTCATGTACGGTACGGCGCCGAAATATACATCCTGAACCACGGGGTCAAAATCTTCGTGCTCCGGGTCGGTGCAGTAGAGCTTCAGTTTTGCCTTGAGCGGCACGCTGTAGGTCAAACCGCGCTCCAGACATTCGTCGATCGAGTATCTGGGCGGGTCGATATAGTAGTCGATGAATTCCAACACGAAGTTGTTCCGGGTGTCGGTGATCGGGAAGTTCTCCATAAATACTTTGTAGAGCCCTTCGTCGAGCCGGTTCTCTGCGGTGGTCTCGAGCTGGAAAAAGTCTTTGAATGATTTGAGCTGCACCTCCAAAAAGTCAGGATAGTCCATCCTGAGGTTCGACGAGGCGAAACTGATCCGCTGCGGTTTTCGAGGGGTCGCGGCGGCCGATGTCTTGGTGTTGGCTGGCATGTTCGCTTTTTTCGGAATGAACAAATAGGTCTGAACAAGCGCTAAATGAGGCTCCGGATCGGTGGGTTTATACAGGCGGTTCCGGATCGGTCGGGGGTGTTTCTTGCCGGAAATCCTTTAGCGAGATCCTCCGAACAACTCTGCTCCCAACTTTAATCGACCTGTTGTATCTTTTATGTTGTGTTTATTCTCTTCGTTCTTTGGCGACAGGAGGGTACTGTTCTCTTTGTGAACAAAGAGAACCAGAAAAACTTTAGGCGA
>JAFLSI010000059.1 GCA_022511025.1 Rikenella sp.
GGCCTCTGCGGTGCCGCTGGGCACTCCAACCGGGAGTTTGCTTTGCCTTAGAGGGTGGGCGCGAGGCCGAATTAGTGGTAAAGGCGGCCAACAAGAGACCCGAAGGGTGCGGTTGGAGTGCCACCCGGCGACAACCCCTCCGTTCGTGTATCATAAACGGATTATATTCAAATAAAACCTTGGTTTATGCAGGAAAAAATCTTGATCCTCGACTTCGGTTCGCAGTACACCCAGTTGATTGCACGGCGCGTACGCGAACTGAACGTCTATTGCGAGATACACCCCTATAACCATTATCCCGCCCTCGATCCCTCCGTGAAAGGCGTGATTCTTTCCGGGAGTCCTTACTCGGTGAGAGACAAAGAGGCCCCGCAAATCGACCTCAGCGGGATAAAAGGGCAGTTGCCTCTGCTGGGAGTTTGTTACGGAGCCCAGTATCTGGCCCATCATTTCGGCGGAGAGGTACAGGCCTCCAATACCCGCGAATACGGCCGGGCGATGCTCTCCAAAGTGAAAGCCGACGACCCGTTGATCCGGAAATTGAGCGAGCAGACCCAAGTGTGGATGTCGCATGGCGATACGATCGTGAAAGAGCCGGCCGGATGCGAAATTATCGCCAGTACAGAAGATGTCCGGGTAGCCGCCTTTCGCATTGCCGGAGAACAGACCTGGGGGATTCAGTTCCACCCCGAAGTCTATCACTCCACCGAAGGACTCAAGCTGCTTCAGCATTTTGTCGTCGACATTTGCGGGTGCAGGCAGGACTGGACACCCGCTTCGTACATCGAAACCAAAGTCCGCGAGCTGCGGGAGACGTTAGGCAGCGACAAAGTCGTTCTGGGACTCTCCGGCGGGGTGGATTCGTCGGTGGCGGCCGTGCTGCTGCACAAGGCGATCGGAAAAAACCTGACCTGTATCTTCGTCGATATGGGGCTGTTGCGAAAGAATGAGTTCGCCAGCGTGCTGGAGTCGTACGAACATATGGGACTGAATGTGGTCGGAGTCGATGCCGGAGAGAAGTTTTTGGGAGATTTGAAAGGGGTTACCGATCCGGAACAGAAACGGAAAATCATCGGCCGCGACTTTATCGAAGTCTTCGACGCCGAGGCGCAGAAACTCAAGGAGGTGCGCTGGTTGGCACAGGGGACGATCTATCCGGACGTGATCGAATCGGTCTCGGTCAACGGGCCGAGCGTTACGATCAAGTCGCACCACAATGTCGGCGGGCTGCCGGAAAAAATGAACCTCAAAATCGTGGAGCCGCTGCGTTTGCTCTTTAAGGACGAGGTGCGTCGGATCGGGCGGGAACTGGGACTCTCCGATTTGCTGTTGGGCCGCCATCCCTTTCCGGGTCCGGGACTGGGGATTCGCATTCTGGGAGAGGTTACGAAAGAGAAGGTGCGGATTTTGCAGGAGGCCGATGCGATCTTTATCGATGCACTGCGCGAATGGGGCTGGTATGACAGGGTTTGGCAGGCAGGGGTGATGCTCCTGCCGGTGCAGAGCGTCGGAGTGATGGGGGACGAACGGACTTACGAGTCGTGCGTGGCGCTGCGGGCGGTAACGTCGACGGACGGAATGACGGCCGACTGGGTTCATTTGCCGTATGATCTGCTGGCCAAAGTGTCGAACGATATTATCAACAAGGTGAGAGGGATCAATCGGGTTGTGTACGACGTCTCGTCGAAACCGCCGGCAACGATCGAGTGGGAGTAGGGGAGAGTGGCTGGCGAGATGCAAAAAAAAGTGTGTTCGGGTTCAAAGCGAGTAACCCGAACACACTTTTTTGATTGCAGCGATTGGACTATTCCGGCCGTTTCCGCAACAGGCGGAAGGTGTCCGAAGCGATGACCAACTCTTCGTTCGTGGTAGCCACCACCACCTTGACCGGAGATTCCGGGGTCGAGATGATTGCATCCTCTCCTGCCGCCGCCTCGTTCGCAGCCGGATCGAGGACGATCCCCATCGACTCCAACCCTTTGCATACCGTGTACCGCAGCAAAGCCACATTCTCGGCAATCCCCCCCGTGAAGACGATCATGTCCGTCCCCTCTAACTCCGCCATGTAAGCCCCCACGAACCGTTTGATCCGGAACATGTACAGATCCATGGCTAATTGCGCCCGTTCGTTTCCGTTCGCCGCCGCCTCGCGCACGTCGCGCCAGTCCGACGAAACGCCGCTCACACCCAACAGCCCCGACTGCTTGTTAATCAAGTCGGTAGCTTTCTGGGTGTTCAGCCCCTCCTTGTCCATAATTTCCAACAGCACCCCCGGGTCGATCTCGCCGCTCCGGGTCCCCATCATCAACCCGTCCACGGTCGTGAACCCCATCGAAGTGTCGAACGATTTGCCGTCCCGGATTGCGGTGATCGAGGCGCCGTTCCCGATGTGGCAAGTAATGATCTTCGAGTGTCCGAAGTCGAGACCGGTCATTCCGCACGCTTTCTGTGCCACATATTTGTGGCTGGTTCCGTGGAATCCGTACCGCCGGATCCGGTCTTCTTCGTAGTATTTGTACGGAATGGCGTACAGGTACGACACCTGCGGCATGGTCTGGTGGAACGAGGTGTCGAAGACGGCCACCTGCGGGATGGTCGGCAGCAGTCGTTCGATGGACAGGATCCCTTTGAGGTTGGCCGGATTGTGCAGCGGGGCGAGTTTGAAACAGCTCTCGATCTGCTGCTTGACGGTCGGGTTGACGATGGCGCTGTCGGAGAAGTATTCGCCGCCGTGCGTTACCCGGTGTCCGGCAGCGGAGATCTCGCTCAAACTGCCGATGACGCCGTGGTGTTCGTCGGTCAGGGCATCGAGGATCAGGTTGATCCCGACCGAATGGTCCGGAATGCTCTGTACGAACTCGAATTTCGGTTTTCCGGCGGGTTTGTGGGTCAGAAGCCCTTCGGTCAAACCGATCCGTTCGACAAGCCCCTTGGCGAGCAGCTTGTGTTCGGCCGGGCTGCTCATCCGGATCAGCTGGTACTTGATCGATGAGCTTCCGCAATTCAGTACTAATATAATCATCGTGCTTTGAGGTTTAATGGTTTTCGGTGTGGTGCCGCCGGGAGGCAGCGGCCGTGAAGGGGCAGCAGCGAACGTCGACGGCCTGTCAGCCGTGTGAAACCGGACGGTAGAACGTGTCGCGTTCGACCGGCGAAAAACCCGCCGAACGAACCAGCTGCTGCATCCGCTCCGTGGAGAGCCTCGGCTGCTGTACTTCGGCCCCCGCCATGGAGTAGATTTTGGTCGTATCGTCGATCGTCCCGTCGATGTCGTCCGCTCCGAACGACAGCGCCAGTTCCGTTGCCTCGATCCCCAGCATCGGCCAGTATGCCTTGATGTGCGGAATGTTGTCCAAGTAGAGCCGCGCGATCGCCATCATCCGCATATCCTCCGGCAGCGAAACCTCTCCCGCGGCCGTCATTTCGTTGTGGCGGCTCCGGTATTTGAGCGGAATGAAAGCATCGAACCCACCGGTCCGGTCCTGCAGCTCCCGCAAACGGCGCAGGTGGTCGATCCGGTGTTCGTAGGTCTCGATGTGGCCGTACAGGATGGTGCAGTTGGTCGACAAACCCAAGCCGTGCGCCGCCTCGTGCGTAGCCAACCATTCGTCCGCCGTCGGCTTTTCGGGACAGATCCGTTCCCGGATCTCCGGATCGAAAATCTCGGCCCCTCCGCCCGGTATTGCCTCCATGCCTGCCGCCTGAAGCCGCCTCAGCCCCTCGTTCAGCGAAAGGCCCGCCCGGGAGATGATGTAGTGCAGTTCGACCGCCGTGTAAGCCTTGACCGCCACCTGCGGCAGCTGTCGTTTGACCCGGCGGATCATTTCGCAGTAGTAGTCCAAGTCGTGGTCCGGATGCACCCCGCCCACGATATGCACCTCCGTAATCGGCTCTCCGCGCCGTTCGGCCGCGAGCCGCTCCACTGCGTCGAGGTCGTGGTACCACGCCTCGGCATCCCCCGCCGGCCGCCGGTAGGAGCAGAACCGGCAGCGGAAAACGCAGATGTTGGTCGGTTCGATATGGATGTTCCGGTTGTAGTAAACCGCATCGCCCGAAACGGCCCGCTTGCGTGCTGCGGCCCAAGTGCCTAACAGCGCCAGCGGCGCTTCGCGCAGCAGCGTCAGCGCCTCCGCCTCGGTCAGGCGGTGGCTCTCTCCCGCTGCCGACAGCACCGCCGCGATCCGTTCGACCTCCGGCGTGAGGTGCAGGTTCCGAAAGTTTTCGAGCGTCATAACCGGGATGAAATGCGATTACGAAAAAGCCTCCTTGTCCCGGTCGGAGAGAAGAAGGCCATTCGGTGTTGTGGGATCGAGCCGGACGGAAAGCGGCTTACGCCTGCCGGAACTCGTCCGAAACGGTCAGTTTCTTGCGCCCTTTGGCCCGCCGTGCCGCCAATACGCGCCGGCCGTTCGGGGTAGACATGCGTTCACGAAAACCGTGTTTGTTGACGCGTTTGCGCTGCGAGGGTTGGAATGTCCTTTTCATGATTATTCTCTATTTTCTTGATTTACAAACTCTTTGTCGGCCGCAAAGCCGAAAACGCAGAGCAAAGGTAAGCATTATTTTGACAAACGGCAATATAAAATTGGGGTACATGTTATTCTCTGAAAAATCACTACCTTTGTTCAATGTTGTAAACCGTTCAAACTATTCCGCTTATGAAATTCATTATATCCAGCAGCCTGCTGTCGAACAACTTGCAGTCGATCGGCAAGGTGATCAGCAACAAAAACACGCTGCCGATTCTCGATTACTTCCTGTTCGACCTGTCGGGCAGCCAGCTGAAGATCACCGCTTCGGATCTGGAAACCACCCTGATCTCGACCCTCGAGGTGGATAACCAAGGAGGGGACGGCGTGGTGGCTATCCCGGCGCGGCGGATCACCGACTCCATCAAGGAGTTTTCGGAACAGCCTCTCACCATCTCGGTCGACAAGGAGAGCTGGGAGGTTACGATCAGTTGGAAAACCGGAAAGCTGACCATTCCGGGGATTACGGGGCTGGGCTATCCGGAGCTGCCGGCGGTGGACGAGGCGGCGGCGACCGTCTTCTACATTCCGGCTCCGGCGCTGGGGGACGGGATTGCGCAAACCCTGTTCGCTACGGCGGACGACGAACTGCGGCCGGTGATGAACGGGATCGACATCGCGCTGTCGCAGAAAGAGATAACCTTCGTGGCGACCGACGCCCACCGGCTGGCGCTCTTCAAAAACGCCAATGTTACCTCGGACAAGGAGGCCTCGTTCATCCTGCCGAAAAAGCCGGCCAACCTGCTGCGGAACCTCCTCTCGCGCGATGCCGAAGAGGTGGTAACCGTTACGTTCGACACCAAAAACGCGATCTTCGCGCTGCCGAAACACAAAATCGTCTGCCGGCTGATTGAGGGGAACTACCCCAACTACAACGCCGTGATCCCGACCAACAACCCGAACAAGGTGCTGGTGGACCGGGTGGAACTGCTGAACTCGATCAAACGGGTTTCGGTCTGCTCGAACCAAGCCAGCCAGTTGATCAAACTCGACCTTTCGGCCGGAAACATCAACCTGTCGGCACAGGATGTCGACTATGCGGCTTCGGCGGAAGACAACATCAGTTGCAACTACGACGGAACCCCGATCGAAATCGGTTTCCGGTCGTCGTTCCTGCAGGACCTGCTGGGGAACATCCACTCGTCGGAGGTCTCGATCGAACTGGCCGATGCGACGCGGCCCGGCCTGTTTTTCCCGTCGGAAAGCGACGTCGAGGGCGAATCGCTCCTGATGCTCTTGATGCCGATGATGATCAACGCATAGCTGCGGTCCGGACCGACCCCGCCGGGGCAGCCGCACGCTTGTCGATGTAACCGCCTATGGAACTCAACCTGAAACGACCGATCATTTTCTTCGACATCGAATCCACGGGTGTCGAACCGGCGAAAGATCACATCGTCGAAATTTCGCTGATCAAAGTGCATCCGAACGGCGACGAGGAGGTCAAAACCCGCCGGATCAACCCCGGAGTGCCGATTCCGGCTGCGGCGACGGCGATTCACGGCATTACGGATGACGATGTGAAGGATTGCCCCACCTTTCCGCAGATCGCCAAATCGCTGGCGGCGTTTATTGCGGGGGCGGACCTGGCGGGCTACAACTCCAACAAGTTCGATATTCCGATCTTGGTCGAAGAGTTCATGCGGGCCGGGGTCGAGATCGACCTGAACGGCAAGCGGTTCGTCGACGTGCAGAACATCTTTCACAAAATGGAGCAGCGCACGCTGGCGGCAGCCTACAAGTTCTACTGCGGGGCGGAGATCGAGCATGCCCACTCGGCCGAGGCGGACATCCGGGCGACTTACGAGGTGCTCAAAGCCCAGCTCGACCGCTATCCGGAGGAGTTGAAAAACGATGTGGCGTTTCTGGCCGATTTTTCGCGGATGAGCCGGAACGTCGATTTCGCCGGACGGATCGCATGGAATGACGAAGGGGTGGCGGTCTTCAACTTCGGGAAGCACAAGGGGCGGTCGGTGGCCGAGGTTTTCGCGGCGGAGCCGAGCTACTACAGCTGGATGATGAACGGCGATTTCCCGCTGGAGACCAAACAGGTCTTGACCCGTTTGCGGCTCGAAGCGATGCAGGGCGGAGTCGGGCCGGAAGGAAACGGAGGAAAGGGCCGGGGTGCGGAACAACAGTAATTTTGCGAATACACGATATTTCTCTACACACGTCGATGAACCGCTGTCTGCTCTCAATACTTTTTTCCATCTCGCTGTTATGGGGCGGCGGGTTCGGTGCGGCCGAGGCGCAAAACATCGTGCAGCTCTCGAACCGCACGATCACGGTGCGCGGCGAACTCTACCTGCTTCACACGGTCAGGAAGGGAGAGACGCTGCCGATGATCGCCAAAGCCTATGCCGTGAGCCGGGAGGAGATCCTGAAAGCGAACAGTCTGACGCGGGAGACGCTGCGGGCCAAGCAGACGCTGTTGATTCCGCAGCATGGAAAGCGGCCGCCGGTGGCGTCGGTCGAAGCGGGGAAGCCGGCGCGGCAGCCGGAGGCGCAGCGGCGCGTGTTGCAGGAGGCGTCGGAGGCGACTTACAGGCAACAGGGGGTGCGGAGTGTGTGGAAAACGCAGCCGCAGCAGGCGCAACCACTCCAACCGTTCCGGCCGGCAGGCGATACGCTGACGGCGAGAACCGCCGGCGACGCTGCGTTGGGCGAGGAGGCGCGGTACGGGCAGAACGGACGGCTGAAACCGATCGGCCGGGAGGGGATCTTGGAGGTGGCAGTTCTGCTGCCGATCCAACCGGGCGGAGCAAAGACCAACGAACGCTTCTCGGCCTTTTACAAAGGGGTGCTGTTAGGGTTGGAGGCCTTGAAGAGCGAGGGGGTCTCGGCGCGGGTCCGTTTCCTGAGCAGCGGCGCGTCGGAGGCGAAGACACGCAGTTTGATTCAGGCGGGGAAGTTGGACGGGGCGGACTTGATCATCGGGCCGGTCTATGCAGAGGCTTTCGGTCCGGTGGCGAAGTTTGCAGAGGAGCGGGGGGTGCCGGTCGTCAGTCCGTTGGGGACGGTGGGTGAGGAGCGGAATCCGTATGTTTTCGAGGCGGCGCCGGACGAAGCGTACGCTTATCGGCATATCTTCGAACAGTTCGACGGACGGCCCGGCAGCGGGAGCGAACGGGCGAATTTCGTGCTGATCGACCATGTGGAATATCCCGATTCGGCGACGGTGGCCTTGATCGAACGGCAGTTGGGGGACAAAACGGCCACCCTGTCGTTCACGAGCCAGCGCTCCCAGATGCAGGAGATGGAACGGTGGCTCTCGACGACCTTGGACCGCAATGCCTACAACATCGTCTACGTGCCGGTCAACCGGCCGGATGCGGTGGAGGGGGTTTTGTCGCACCTCAGCTCGATCAATATCAACGGAAAGTACAAAATTACGGTGATCGGGACGCCGCGATGGGCGTGGATATCCAATGTCAACCTCGACATGTTCTATAAACTCGACGTGCATTATCCGGCGTCGTATCATGCCGACCGGGGGAATCCGGCCGTGGCGGAGTTCTACCGGTGCTATATGGATGCGTTCGACGAACTGCCCACTCCGTATGCTTTCCGGGGATACGATGTGATCCGCTATTTCGTCGGGGCGCTCGACCGGTTCGGTTCGGAGATGCCGCAACGGATTGCGGGGGGGGGGTACAGGCCGGAACTGTTGCAAGTGGGCTACGATTTCCGGCAGGTCGAACGGGGAGGCAAATTCCGGAATACGGGGTGGCCGGTGGTGCATTACAAGTCGGACTACACGATCGGGGTGGATTGACCGGGGCGATGGTCGGATGCGGACGGCGAATGAACGGATGAAACGGATAGGGTATATCGTGCTCGGAGCGGTCGGTTGGGTGGCGGTCGGGGTGGTCGGATTCATCGCGATCCTGTGGGGGCGGGAGTGGCGGCCGGAGCCGGTCGAGGTGCTCGGCGGCACTTTTCCGGCCGGGGGGATGGCCGGCGGCGATGCCTGTTTGCGGCGGGGGGATACGGTGCGGGTGATCTCGTGGAACATCGGCTACGCCGGTTTGGGCGACGATATGGATTTCTTTTACGACGGCGGGACGCGGATGCGCACCTCGCGCGACCGGACGGCGGAAAATCTTCGCGAAATTCTCTCTTTTCTGACACACGAAGCGGCGGGACGCCGGCGGGCGGATTTCATCCTCTTGCAAGAGGTCGATGCCGGCTCGCGGCGCAGCTATCGGCTGAATGAGTTCGACTCGGTGGGGCAGGCGCTGGCGGCCTGCGGGTATGTCGGGTGGCGGGGGCTGAACTATGTGTGCGACTTCGTGCCGGTGCCGCTGACCGAACCGATGGGACGGGTCGAAAGCGGCGTGGCGATCTTTTCGCGGTGGCGGCCGGAACGGGTCGTGCGGTATGCCTATCCGGGCGGATTCCCGTTTCCGGTGCGGCTTTTCAACCTCAAACGGTGTCTGCTGAGCGCCGAACTGCCGGTGCGGGACTCGGCGGACGGAAGCGGACGGCGCTATGGGACGCTCTTTCTGAACAATACGCACAATACGGCTTACGACGCGGGCGGGATGCGCGAGGGGGAGTTGCATTTTTTGCGCGAATTTCTGATGGGGAAACGGTACAGCCTGACGATGGGCGACTGGAATTGCAACCCGCCGGGATACCGGCCGAGCCGGGCGGCGGTCGAAGACCGTCATTTCCGGCCGTTGGCGATCGACGAGTCGGCTTTTCCGCCGGAGATGACTTTTGTCTGCGATACTTCAGTACCGTCGGTGCGATACGGATACGAACCGGATCGCTCCGGCCGCCCGACTACGACGATCCTCGATTTCGCTTTGTGCGGGCCGGGGATCGAGGCGGTCGGGGTCGAGACGATCGATTTGGGCTTCAAAAACAGCGACCACAATCCGGTGGCCGCTGTGTTCGTTATTCGGTGAGGGGTTCGGCGGCGCGCTGCCGGTCGTGCTCCAGCAGGGCCAGTACGCCGGTGATGAAGGTCATCGGATGGGCAGGGTTCCCCGGTACATACAAATCGGGGGTATGCCGGTCGAAAAAGGTGCGGTCCACGGCCGGCGATTCGGCGAACAGACCGCCGGAAATCGCATCGGTACCTACGGCGATCAACAGTTTCGGTTCCGGCACGGCCTGCCAGGTGGTCTCCAACTCGCGCGCCATATTGGCGGTTACCGGGCCGGTTACGACCACTCCGTCGGCATGTCTCGGCGATGCGGTGAAGCCGATCCCGAACCGTCCCATGTCGAAATTGACGTTCCCGGCGGCACCCAACTCCATCTCGCAGCTGTTGTCTCCTCCGGCCGATACTTCGCGCAACTGCAACGACCGACCGAAGAGTCGTTTGATCTCGGGCCGCACGGCGCGGTGGTCGAAAGTCCAGACGCTGTCGCCGGCGCGCTCACTCACGACCAACCCTTCGCGGGTGGTGGCGGCTAACCGGTAATCATTGGTGAAACGGACGTGATTCGGATACCGTACGGCGCATTCACCGCAAAACAGACACCGCCCCATATCCAAACACAGTCCGTCGGCGCCGATCCCGATCGCACCGGTCGGACAGAACCGGCACAACTCCCGCCCTGCGGCGGCGGTCAACCCGGCGGACTGCAACACGGGACGACCCCGAAATTCGTCGCATAACTTTACTTTGTCTAAATGCTTGATATACTGGCGTCCGTGCTGAAACAATACGCGCAAACTACTCAATAACATACCGCTTATTTCTACTTTTTATCCGTTCATTTATTTTTCAGCTCACGGGAGAGAACTGTTCTCTTTGTGAACAAAGAGAACCAGAAAAACTTTAGGCGA
>JAFLSI010000006.1:0-25696 GCA_022511025.1 Rikenella sp.
CCACTCCGCCCGGATCGGGTCGAGCAACCGTTCGGCCAAAGTCCGCAAACTGCCGACCGCAGCTGCCGGAGGCGTGTTGTCGATTCCCCGTCGGCGGGCCGTGTCCGAGGCACAAAGCTCTTCGATGGTAAAGTATTCCATGAGGTTGTTATTTTATTAAGTCTAATTTTCCCGACTCTTTATTTAGTGGCCAGTTCTGGTTTCGCCGGAGCGGACACACTGCTCCGCCGCCTGCCGGATCTCTTCGACCAATCGGGAGGCGTCTGCCGTGTCCCGGCACCGGACGATGCGGTTCATCATATCCGGGATCTCCGCCGCGGCCGAATGTTTCGCCCGCAGGTTCTCGATCACCGACCGAAACTCGATCGCGATGACGGCCACCGTTCCCAAGACCGAGGCGAACGGGAAAGTGTACCACGGAAAGATGTTCCCGACGATGTCGATCAACAGCAGCATAAGCAGCACCCGCCAGTACTCGCCGACCTTGACGAAGGTCCGCCGGAATCCCCCCGAAGAGATGTAACGGTTCTCGGCTTTCGCTTTCTCCACCCCGGACCAAAGATCGACTGAAACAGCCACGATCATCAGCAGCCACAGGACGAGGACGACGGCTAACATACGCTTCAATTCGCCGAGGTTGAGCGTCTCGATGATGATCTCGTTCATGCCTGCTCCTCCTTTCTTTCGACGATCGTTCGTTTCAGAACAGCCGCCTGCATGCCGGTGAAGGTGTTGGCTGCGGTCAGCTGCCGGAACTCTTCGGCCGAAAGCGGGACGAAGGAGACCGAGGAGGTCTTCTCTCCCAGCAAATCCATCTGCACACCGAATGCCCGTTCCCAGCATGCCGTCTGTTCGGGAGAGGGTTCTTTACCATCCTCTATATCCTCCGGCCGGGTCTGCTCCCGGATCAGATCGATCCGTTTTTTGAGCTCGTCGGCCTCCGATTCTAAGAGGCAGAGCAGGTCGATCAGCTTGTCCGATGTCTCCGGGTCGATCGTCCCCGGCAGGCAGACCTTGCTGCGGGAGAGCACCGGCAGCAGGTTGAAAAGTTCGTTGTTGGTCATAAGGTTGTGTTTTTAGTATTCGTTTTCCGCGGCGTCTTCCTCGATCTCGGATACGTACCGTTTTACGATACCCTCCAAGGCTGCATAATCGAACTCTCCGGAGGAGGTGGAGACTGCCACCGTGATGTACAGTTCGCCGGCATCCGTCCGGCTGAACCGGGCCACTTCCACGGGAGAGTTCTCCGCCTCACGATTCAGATACACCGTTCCGTTGACGGAGAGGTGTCGGCTGTCGCCGTTCCGACTGATGCCGGCATTCGCCGTCAGGTCGTAAAGGCCGAGCCGGTCGGAATAGGCCGATGAGATGTTTTTTGAAATCAGGGTTGCCATGTCGTTTGGTTTTTTAAGGTGAAACTATTTTCAGGGTTACATCAAGTCGCTTTCTACGGTTATTGTCAGCGATGCCGACGCGTTGTCGGCGGCGACCGTCAATACCGCGCTCATATCCGATCCGGCCAAGGCCTTGCCGGCCGAGATGGTCAGCGTTTTAGTTCCATAGAAGGCGATGCTCTCTGTTCCGGAAATCGATGTCCCATCGACGGTGGCCGTGATGGCGGCGTCGCCCCGGAGGGTCGCTTTCCATGCCATATTCGAGTTCGAGGGAACGACCTTTATCTGCTGCGTCTCGCGAGCCGAAAGTCTCAAAGTGCCTGCGATCGTCGTGCCGCTCGGGTCGGCAAACCGGATCGAGGCACTCGTATCGGCAGCCTGGGTGATCGTAAAGAAGGCTTTGTCGACCTCCGGTATTGCCGTCCAGTTTCCTCCGGCAGCGGCCGAGGCATATCGCTTCGGATAGACGATGACCGTCGCGCTGCGGGTACTGGACAAAGGATTGGCCGGCACCCGCACGGACAATCCAAACCGCCCTTCGGTATAGGTGGCGTTCACGGAATAGATCGTTCCGTAAACATCGGAGTAGGCTGCAGCGGCCACCTCCTCGGCGGCATAGCCGCCGGCCGACACGTAAGTTTCGTAATAGGGAACACTGTAGCCGGTTTGATCCATCAGGATGTTCCCCGAACTACGGGTCAGCTTCAGCGGCACGGGGTTGAGCCAGTTCTCGCCGGTCGCGGGGTCGGTACCGAACCAGACGCTGATCTTCGTCGCATTCGCTGCGGCGTTCTGGACGGCCGTATCGGTCATGATCCGTCCCTGTATGGCGGCTGTGTCGATCCGGGCGAGGAAGAAGATTGCCTCTCCGCCGTTGAACCCGTCGACCTGATCGGCGCTGAGCGGCAGTTCGATCCGGTTCCCGTCCGACTCGCCGAGTTTGGCGTACGCGGTCAAGCCGTTGAACTCATTGTAGCTCCCGGCAATGCCGATCAGTATCCCCGGTGCTTTCACGCTGCCTGTATTTCGGAGCAGGACGCACCAGTACCATTCCGAGAGGAGCGAGCCGTGCTGCCGGACGTGGCCGGCTTGCAGGTTGCCGGCATGGGTCGGCCGCTCGAAGGTGAAGACGAGCCGGGGGGAGCGAACCGACCACTGAAACGAGATCGCTGCGGTGCGGCCGGAGGTTACGAAGGGGCGGGCCAGCCGGTAGTAGCCTCTGCTGTCTTCGCCCCGATACGGTGAACTCTCCCCGCCGGAGGGGCGGCGGTAGATCCAGCTCTGAGGAGACGAGCTTCCGTCCCAAAGCGGACAGATCAACGACCGGTCGCCGTCGATGCCGTCCGGATCGGAGACAAAGAGGCCCGGCATGTCGGTCGGCTTCTTTAATGAAAACAGATTGATCTTTCCGCTTTTGTACATCGTGTCAAAATAGGCGGTTCGCGCTACGCCGTAGGTGTCCGCCATGTCGTCGAATGTGAGGCTGCCGCTCACGGGCAGCTGATCCAGTACGGCCATCTTGCTATCCCAATTGTGTGATCTTGCCTTTGACTATCAGATTCCCTTCGAGGACCATCGTGCCGCTGTTCGAGATGGATGCGACGTTCTTGTTCGCGTCTTGGTTTCGGAATATCCACCCGCGATTGTTATTCGTATCGGTCGTATAACCGGAACAGGTCAGGTAAACGGCGTAATTGGAGGTTACGGCTCCGTGTGTGCCGGAGACGGAGGTTTCGTCGGCGTAGATCCCGTAGGCCGTATGATCGGCCTTGTATCCAAGCAGCGAGAGACCGTATCCTTGTTGAACGACCACACCGCCGCCGGCGTTCAACGTCTCTGTTGTCAAATCGCCGGTCATCGTGTCGCCGCTCTTTTTGACGAAATGCGTTTTCAACAGGCTCTCTATGTCCGAAGTATCGAGGCACCGATATTTTCCTTCCACCTGATACCAATACCCGTCGATCACGCCGGACATCTGTCCCTTTACGGGATTGTCGTCCCGGAAACCGAAACCGCCGTCGGCTTTGCTGTCGAAGAATGCCAGCACGGAGCCGATCTGTGTCCCCCACGTTACGTCGGTATTGGCCCGCTTTCGCGTAAACCCGAAGTAGTCGTTGATGTACTTCCCATAATTCGAAGCGGTCAGGGCGTCGGTTATACCATATCCGCTTAATGTGGTGGGTTTGCCGGCGATCTCGTTCCAATTCGGGGTGTCGGCGGAGAGCACGCCGTTTTCGATTTTCAGGCGGTTGCCCACTTTGACGCCGCCCAAGACCGAGGCGGAGGCGGTCGGCAGCGTATAGCTTCGGGCTTCCAGGGCGGCTTGCAAACCGATAATGGCGGAGATCGGATGCTGGTCCGGCTGGTCCCGGTTCAGCAGCTGATCGTGGTAGAATGTCCCGCCGCTGCTGTCGGACTCCTCCTCGACTGGTCCCAACTGGGAGAGATGGCCGGTCGTATAGGCATTGCCTTCGATCTTCAGATTCCCCTCCGTGTCGAGGGAGAGGCGAGAAAGGATCGAACGCTGGAGGGAACTCAAGTGGGCGTCGGAAAGCACATGGTTGTTGTAGGTCTCAACGAAGGTCTTGAGTTCCGATGTCGACGCTTTGTTGTTCAAGGCAGCTTGCAGACCGGAGATCGTCTTGATCGGATGCTGGTTCTCGATGTCGAGATTTTGGAGTCGGTCGTGATAGAGGGTGCCTCCTCCGGAGGAGGCGGACTGTGTACCGACAACCGCTCGCAGCAGCACGGAGAGGGGAAGAACACCCCACCGGCCGGAATAGGCATACTGAGCCGGAAGCAGAACTTCGCTCTCCGGATCGAGCAGCGGAAATTCATTCAATCGTGGGGGCAAAAAAAAAGACTCCTCTCCCGGCCCGACGATCTCTATCTGTTCCGGCATTTCGCTGCGGACGAGGTTCAGGTACCGGGACTGGCGGGAGTAGGCGAAGGTGAATTCATACCCGGCAGCTTCACCGGCGGTCGCCTCCAACTTGGGCTTGGAGACGTAGATGCGTTCCAAGGAGGAGTCGGCGAGGTGGTACCGGCGGCAGCTGCTGAAGAACTCCAAGACCCACTGCCGTGTCCGTTCGTCGGGCAGGTAGCCGGTGTATTTCGTCCATGCCTTGCCGTAATCGATGCCGAATTCGAAGGTCTCCCCGTCGAAGACAGCGTTCCGGCTCTCGGACTCTCCGACCTCTTTCCGGTCGCCGGTAAACCGCACGGTGTCGTATCCGCCGAGCGAGTTCTCGAAGACGAAGCAGTCGGCGGTCTTTTCGTTTCCAACATTGCGCAGCACGTACCGTTGCACGAAACTCTGCCGTTCGCCCTCGGTGTTTTCCACCCATACGTCGAAGTAGAGGGGCTGCCGTTCGAACACTCCCCGAATCCGGCCGTAGTTCATATCGAGGCTGTATATCCGCCCGGCGGTCAGCTCTTTGAGGGTAACGGTTTCCGGATCCGCCCCGGTTTCGTCGCCGGTCGGGGCGAAGTAGCCTTTCATCCGCACAACACAATCGTTCAGAGCAACGTACCGCAGCCACTGGGGGTCGTGATATCCAACATGCCGAATCCGGGGCTGCCAGGTTAGAAAGTTGGACCTCAAAAAAAGCGGGGTGTCTATCTCCCGGACGGCTATGCCGCCGGCCAGTACGCAGAAAGTGCCGATCGATTCGCCGTCGAGATAACCGGTGTATTCGTTCAGGGGGAGGCCCTCTTCGGGAATCTCGTCGAGGCGGGGGGCTTGCAGGTGGGCTTCGAAGAAGGCCCGCAAGGGTATCACCACACGGCCGGAGGAGTCGGGGTCATAGATCTCTTCCAACACGCCGGGGATGGAAAAGGTTACGGGCTGGCCGCTCTCCACGACGAGTGCTTTCAGGTTCCCTGCGAAGCTGTACCTCTCCGGCTGCTGTACGATCCGTTCCATCCTGTGCTTTTACTTTCCAGCAAAAGTACCGGGATGGACGCACCGGGAAAGGACAAAAAAGGCAGGCCTCAAGGCCTGCCTTTTATAATCTTAATCTTGAAACGTAAATAACTGCGCAAATATATCATTGATATCGTCTGGCTGTAAGGCCCACCTGAAAGCAGGATGCACTTCCCAATCATAACCGAAATCTACGAAATCAGATATTAGATATCGGCTCTCTTCAAAGTATTTTCGTTGAATTACTCCATTCTCGAGTCTTTTTCGTGCAGTCAAAAAATTTATCTTGAATAAAAATTGTATTAATCGTTTAGGGTCTGCTCTTTGTTTGTCTTTAAATGTAAATTGTTGATTTTGCTGAATATTTCTCAGCTTTGTTATCAATTCAGATGATGTATAGACATACCCTCGTCCCGCTTCTTTTTGGCTTCGATTAGGTTTCATCCCAAATATCAATCTTTCAATATTTGGTAATTCTGATCGAAACTCATTAATTGTATCTTGAATACGACCCTGAGAATATGATTCAAATACTGCTTCTAAATTTTCGGTTTTAATAATATTAGAATTATCATGGCGTGCATTTTGTGCTGCCAATACACAAAGTTTGACCAGATCTCGGGGGCGCCGTCTAATCATGGACATGAGTACTTTATAGGTGTAAGTATCTGCCCATTTCCCTTTACCTTGAAATTTTCGTTCAAAAATATCATCAAGATATTTGCTTAAGTAAAATTGATCTGTTTTAAGTAAATTATTATAATCTGCTTTTTCTCCAAAAAAGGTTAAAATCCTTTTTACTAATAGCACTAATATTTCATGATTAGACCAATCACACCAAACAACAGAGCCTTCAATTTTATCCGTTGATTCATCGGCTGTTCTTACAAGATAATAAACATCTGATCTCAATGAGATTTTAAACAATAAGCCATCATTCTCACTTGACAAATCTCTTACAGCATTAAGTAATGCTGCTATTCGATTAATGTCATTTTGTTTTCCTTCCCATCCTCGATCTAAATCATCAATATAGACTACTATTTTCCTTTTTTGCAGATACTTATCAAGTAATGCTTTTTGTGTTGATTCAAGATTGATATGCTGATTAAAGTTTGAAATAGTTTGATATATATAATTGGATAATTTTAATCCAAGATTGGTTAATTTAGACAAAACAGTTTCATCCTCTATTCCAAAGGTTATAAAAACTTTTTCCCCAATAATCTTATTCAATCCTAACTTCCATTGTCTGATTCTCAATAAAACACTTTCTGCATCAGTGGCTAATTCAGCAATATCATCTGGTTTAATCAAAATAGGAAGATTTCCTTTATCGGCCTCTTCAGACATAGCAACTTTAAACAAAGCAGATTTTCCAGTTCCTTTATGTCCAACCAAGATACGTACTGGCAAATCTGTTGTTACTCGGTCAAAAGTATCTTTTTTCAAATAATATTCTTTTAATCGTTCTATTGATTCGCTTTCTGCATCTTCAAATCCGAATAACTCATGTACAGTTTTGTCGTCAAAAACAATTGATTGTCGTTTCATAATCCACCAAGATTTGTTTAATTAGCTGTACAAGATATGAATTTTCCAGATGTTGTTCGTAATATTTTGTACAAAAAATTTCACACCTCTACGAACTCGACTTCGGCCGGATCGATGGTGTTTTTCTTGAGCGAGACGTTCATCGTCCGGATGAAAAAGTGACGGCCATGGAGCGCGAACTTGTCCCGCAAGTCGAGGTTGTGCAACTCCAGCGGCGAAAACAGCACCTCGGCCCTTACCACCATCCGATCTTTGGCCAGCCACTCCGCGAACCGCTTGTGTCGCACCAGCAACCCGTCCGGGCCGTGCCAGTAGAGCGACAGGTCGCCGTACCGTTCTCCGTTCGCCCCGCTGTTCGTCGCCGAAAGCGCCGGAAAGTAGTTCGGCTCGTATCCCGGATTCATGCTCCACTGTTGGATCTCCGACTGCATCCCTTGATATAGGCCGATCAGCATCTCATCCGGCCGTTTCGTCCCCGGTTGTTCGATCTCCGGACAGAGGATGTGGCGAAACCAGTTCGTCCCGATATCGTCGTCGTTCAACCAGTACCGGTTCGCCACGCACTGCACCCGCTTTGCATTGACCGTCATGTCGTATCCGCTGCTGTCCGCCTCCTCGGTCTCCTCCGTCTCGGTGTCGGTCGCTGCGTCGTCGGGCATGTCCTCCTCTTTGACGGCATAATAGGCCCGGCTGGCCTCGTCGAGAATGACGGTCAGGGTCTGTCGCGGAGCCTGCACACGGACGGAGGTTACGACCCCGGTGCCGTCGGAAAGGAAGCCCCGACTCGCCATATAGTGAATCCCCTCCAGTATGTTCTCCACCTCCTTGATCTCGCCTTCGGGCTGTCCTCCCTCTCCGCTGTCGGCATAACCGGCGGTGTAGCGCTGTCCTGCCTCCCGTGTGATGACGGGTGTCCCGATCAGCCGGTCGGGGCGGATGTCCCGAATGACTTTCCGATCCAGCAAATCGGCATTGTACTCCACCGAGAAGCGGTCGCCGCGGATATACATCGAGGCACAGGGCAGCTTGAGCATCTCCACCACGAACTCCGAGGCCGAGACGTCGGGCATGAAATCCTCTATCCGGACGGCATAGCCGGCATTCCCCCATGCGTCGGTATCCGGCACCCAGCAGGGGAGGTTGTCGGTGATGTTGTAGGAGGGATGCCAGGTGCTTTGCAGCGAGAGTTTTTTCCACTCTCCCTCTTTGAAGATATTACGGTCCAATTTGTCGCCGAAAATCTGGTCGAAGAGGTACCACACCCGCACGGCGGGAAGAATCTTCAGCAGGTAAAACCGCTCCCCGGCATTCTTCAAAAAGTGTTCGTAGCTTTGACCGGCTATGTGCATCGGGTTGATCCACATCGACCGGGTGTTCAACAGAAAATCTTCAGGGTTGTCGGGATCGCGTTCCTGCATCTCTACATCTTTGATGGCAATGGGCGGAGCGGCGAACGGAGCGTCCGGGTCTTTCATGTTACTCCGCAGAATGCCGTCCCAGACGGTCATGGAGGTCTCCACGGCGTACGCTCCGTTGTAGGCCAGCGGTATCTTGTCCATCTCGACATGGTAGAGCTTCCGGTTCAGGGCGGCGGGGAGGATGCGGCCGGAGAAGTTCACGGTAATGACATCGGAGATCTCTTCGAGGGTCTGAACTCCGCTGGCGATCTCGATGCCGGCGAAAAAAATCCGCGTGGGGCGCTCCCGAAAGCGGTCGCCGGCGGAGGCGATGCGGTCGGGGTTTCCGAAAAGCTGCCGGTTCTTCGGGGTCAGCGGCAGGTCGTAACTCAGAGAGTAGGAGGTGGGTATCCGGTCGGTGGAGAAGAGCGGATTCTCGAACACGAGGTCGATGCTGATGTCGTCGCTTAAATCGGTCGGCTGACCGTCGGTGAATAGTTGTAACATGGTTCTCTCGCTGGATTATTTGGCCTGCCCGCCGATCCCGGCACGGCGCTGCTGCTGTTCGATTTTCTTTTGAATCGTCAATATCCCGTCGCGGCCGTACAGGGAGAGGGCCACGGGGAGCGGTTTCTCCAACTGTCGGCTGAGTTTGCCGACCGTGTCGCGCAGCTCGCGTAGCAATTCGGTTTCGTAAGCGGTTGCTGTGGTACCGGACGCATCGTTCCCGGAACCCGCGTCTGTCGATGGGTTCCGGCCGACGTATCCGCCGCTCTCGCGTCCGGGGATAGTTCCGGCGGCCATTGCCGTGGAGAGGTTCACGGGGCGGAACGAACCGCGCAGCCGGGTCGCCTCGATGAGGTTCACCATGCCGGCGATCTCCGGCATCCGGAGCAGATCGTTCGGCACGACATACTCGGTACCGGCCTCGCCGGTCAGCACGGGCTGGCCGCCGGCGGTCCGGATGACGGTAGGCCGGTGGACGAAGCCTCGTTTGCGGGGCGAGAACTCGGCGTCGAACCGCTTGCCGTCCTGTTCCCGGACGACGCCGATCGGACCGCCCTCCTCGGCACCGGGCAGCGGGGTGGCGATGATGGCTGCAATTTGGGCGGCTCCTAAAGCAGATACGGCAGCAACAAACGGAATGGCTGCAGGCCAGCCCAATTCTGCCGAAGTCATCATAATGGCCAGTGCCGTATTTACGCCGGCTTGAAAAATCGCCATCAGTTTTTGCCGTTTTGCCTGCTTCAATTCCATCTCTTCCCGTTTCGCATCGGTTTCCTCATCGATACGTTGCACCGCATCATTATACCGTTCTTGCGAAATTGTCCCGGCCTTTAATTGACGTTCAAGCAACTTTTTCTTTTTGTTCTGAGTTTTCTCGTAGTTTTTGAACTCGCGCTGCTCGGCCGCACTCATCAGATTGGAGACGGCGGTAAAGGCTTCGCCGACCGCTTGCAAAGCCATTTTCCATTTGTCGATCGCATCTTTCCCTTTTTCCAAGTTACCGAAAGTGTCGATCCAATCCTGTGCGCTGAAGCCGAGAATATCGACTTCTCCCAAATGGCTCTTCCCGCCGGTGGTGTCGGGAGTAGAATTGCGCAGAGCCGCCAGCTTTTGATTCAGGTCGTCGATAATGGCTTGCACACGCTCGATCTCTTCCGGATTCAAAGCGCCGACACCCAACGAAAGCCCATTCTCGTCTTTCAACTCTTTCTTCGCTTCGGTCAGAAACTTCTGATACTCGGCGATCAATCCCTCCAAATGTTCTTTCGCATACTTCTGCTCTTCGGCTTGGTAATATTCCTTGATTTTTTTGTCTGCCTCTTTCTCGGTACGGACATTTTGCAAGGCTGCGGCTCCAAATTTTTCACGAAGAAACTGTTTCTTTTTCTCGAAAGTATCCAGCGCGGCAATTTCGTTGTTGTGCTCGATTTTGAGCCGGTCGAATTCCCGATTGAACTGCTTGACGGCGGTCGTCATCTTCTTGGACTGGGATTCCATGAAGATCGATTGCAGCCGATTGTGATGCAGACGGGTCTGATTCTCGACATAGGCCCGTTCTACATCGTCCATGTCGTTCCACTGCTTGTCGAATAATCCTTTCGCTTTTAACAGCTGCTCGTACCGGGCGGTTTCGGTGGCCATCTTTTTCGAGGAGTCGGTTTCACTACCGTCGGTTTCATTACTCCCGGCAATCAACTCTTTCTTTCGGGCAATCTGAGCTTTCTGCTGCTGATAACGTTTGTCGAGCAGCTGTTCTTCGAGCTTGGCGAGGTCGGTACCTTTCTCTTTGTTGGCTGCGATCCGGTTTTCGAGGGTTTGGATCTCTAATGCGAGCAGCCGACGGCTGTATTCTTCCTCGGTGGCGATCTCACCGTTCAGCTGCTTCTCCCGAAGTTCGGCTTTGGCTTTCAGATAGGACTCGTCCGATGATAGAGACCACTTTCCATTCTTGTTTTTATCATCACCGTTCCCTGCATCATCGGTTGTTGGATTGATAACGGTCGGTTTTTGGGTCTCAATTTCACGAATACGAGCATTGATTGCTTCAAATCGGGCGGTTTTCGAATCTGCCTCTTTCACGGCTTTTTCAAAATTTTTCAAATACTCATCATACGATACCAGATTGATAACTTGTTCTGCCCGTTGAGTCGAATTGGCCAAGGCCTGCTGTTCCGCTTCATAATCTTCTCGACTTATGGGTATACGGGGCAACAGATTATCCACCGAGATATCCGGTTTCAATTCGTCTCTTTCTTTGACAAGATCGGCATACTCTTTTGAATACGCGACCAGATTTTGCTGATATTTCAATTGCTCAAGCAAAATCTCATTTTCTTTCCTGATACGAGTCGCCACTTTAAAATATTCACTCTTATCTCCTGTCGTCTCTCCTTTCAACTTAGCATCTTCCAACTCTTTCAGGTTATTCAGGTATTTTTGTTCAATGACATGAAGACGAATCCGTGATTCGGATTTTTTTACATACTCATCAATCGAACTAATCACCTTATCCAAGGTTTCCTTTTCTGAGTTTATATTTTTTAACAAGTCTGGATATTCTTTTCTGAGTTGGTTGATAAGTTCTACGCGGCGCTTAGAATGAGGTTCTGATTCGATAAGTTGCCGTCGCAAACTATTCAATCGACCGGTCTCTTCAGCCAACGATTTGTTGACTTCGGTGTCTATGGCCACACCCAACTGTTTTTGAACTTGGGCGGTTTCTGCAGTAACGGTTTTTAACCCTTTTAGGGTAGCAACCAGTGCTGTTGCTGTTGTTATCGCCCAACCAATGGGGCCGATGGATATAAAAAACGATTTAGCAGCTACAGCTGCAGATCGAAACTGAAATGTTACCAGCGCTTTGGCAGCGGCCAATGCTTTAGCTCCCAGGCTGGCATTGGCCGTGGCTGTTATGCTGGCTCTCATGGCCAAAGCCTCTTCGGCTATTGCCATTCGGTTGGCTTTGCTGTAGAAGTTCAAGAGCTTCTTTACTGCAATATAACCTGTGGTTACGGTAATAACTGTTAAAATCACACCTTTATATTCAATCAGTGTACTAATCACAGCCTTTAGGATCGATATAAAACCGGCCATGAGCCCCAAGGTTTCAGACCAAAGTGGCATCAATTTTTCTCCAAGCGATGCGACCACTTCATTGATCGCTTTGTGGCGTTTCTCCATCAACGCCTGGGCCGAAGCGTTTTTGGTATTATACTCTTCGGTCAGCGATGTGGCTTTGGCAAACTCAACATTGGCGAGAGACTGCTGCTGACGAATCAGATTTACGTTACCGGCCAATGCTCCCAATACTTGTGTAGACCGCGTACCCTCCAACTTCAACGTCGCGAGATTTTTGGTCATCACCTCCATATCGCCGGTCTTATTCGCACCTTCGAGGAACTTCAGGAATGCTTCATTCGCATCCTCTCGCAACAACTTGCTGAACTCCGATACCGACATCCCCGCAATCTTGGCATACAGATCGGTCTTCTTGTACATCCCGGTCATCACCTGGCTGTAGGTGGTACCGGCAACTTCAGCCGATTGGCCGAGCTGATCGAGCGTGGCACCTAAACCGAGGACATTCTGAATGGACACTTTAGCTTGTGGAGCCACCCCTGCTGTTCTATTCGTAAAATCGACCAGATACTTTTCATTTGCTTCGGAGGCTGCGCCCAACGAATTAATTGCCGAACCGACCGAGAGCAACGACCGCTCCAGTCCCAGTTCTTCGCGCAAATGAAAAATACCGGTCAGCTTCCCGATTTTCTGAATAGACTCTTCGACATCGCCGCCTAAGTCTTCCGACAGTGCGACACGGATCTGATCGGTAGCCCGAACAAAACCCTCGACATCGGGTTTGGCAACTCCCAGTTTCCCGGCAACACGGGCCAAGTCGAGCAATTCTTCACGGGAAGTGCGCGTATTGATCTTCATCAACTCGGCATCCAATGCTTTGACCTCTTCTTTGGTCATTCCCGTGGTTTTTTGCACGTCGGCCATCTTATCGTCCAAGCGCGTATAAGTTTCGATGGCGCGCTCAGCCGTGTTTTTCAATTGATTTCCGATGCCGACAATGGAAGCGATCGGGATCAACTGCTTCAGATTACTCCACATCGATGACTTTTGTTGTCCGAAAGACGCATTGGTCATTTTGATACCCTGTCGCATTTTGGCCATCTGATCCTGATACTTTTTCAGATCTTCACGAGCTTTGGCAAAGGCTTGCGGATCGGCGGCCTCGGACATGTTGTAGAGCTGGCGGGTCAGTTCAGCCGCCCGTTTCTTGAGTTGGTTGTAACTCATGTCGGTCAAGGAGAGCGACTTTTCCTGAGCATCCAACGCATCTTTCAACTGCTTGATGTTCTTTCGGACAGCGGTAATCTCTTTGGTGGTATTCCGATATTCTTTCGACTCCTTCTTCCCGGCGGAAATCAACTTGTCTTTCTGATGGTTCAGACGTTTTAAGTCATCGTTATACTCATTGATTTTTTTATTCACGAGCATAATGTCTTCTTGGAACTTCTTAAAGCCGGAGGATCGTACTTCGGTATCGATAATCTCTTTCCTGATACTCATAACAGATCGATGGTTTTCATGACATTCTGAAGGTTGGCGAAATAGTTCCGATACTCCTGCCGAAGAGCCAGATTCACGGCATTCGACAGCGAATAACCGCGCCCATAGATATGGCCGAACAGAGGCCGGTTATAGATGGGGGAATAAACCCGTTTCTTTTTACCGTACTTGGTCTTCTTCAAGTCGAGGAAGCGGATAGTGGCCGGATAGCTCAACTGAATCTGCACTTCGTCGTCCGTGCGATCGACCTGCGCCTGCATGCCGGTAAGGAGATCGGACAGATGGGGCGATCGTCGTCGGTTGTAGTCCATCGAGGCGATGGCGGCCTGACGTTGTAGCAGCAACCGCATAATCTCTTTGGCCGAATCGGCGACGACGACACTGAGTGGCGTGGAACGGGTATATAGATTGGTCAGCATACCGCAAAGGTGCTTCGCCGCGTCCCCTTGCGAAAGGACACAAAAAAGGCCGGCACCTTGCGGTGTCGGCCCTGCCATGAAGAAAACCGGATAACGGTTTTTATGATTCGCTTTCGAGCATTCGTTTGATTTTGTATTCCGACTCGGCATTACGGCTCGACCGTTCCAGTTCTGCGTCGAGTTCCTCCATCTCCTGATCGACGATTCGCTGGCTGAGTTCCCGATCGAAACGGATCTTCTCTTCGATCGCCTCGATCACCGCTGCCGGCGCGTTCATCTCTTTGGCCAGTCTCAAATAGTGTTCGATCTTGGGCATGAAAAACTCGTGATCCAAGAATTCCTGAATCAAACCGAAATCCGCCGTTGCCGGGTTCGGGCATTGGAAGCGGATAATACGTTCGCCTGTTTCCGGATCTTCTGTTTCAGTTTCTTCCCATCGGGATTGTTGTGGAGTGGCAGCCTGTTTGGCTTTACACTTTTGCCGAGCCTCCAAATACCATGCAGCGAGGCCTGCAAGTAAAATAGTCCAAACGATATTCATGGGATTACCTCTTTGTCCTAAAGTTACGAAATTATCCGCGATATTGCAACAGCCAGACGTATCTCAGTGTGGCCGAGGTTTCATCGACGACGTAGCGGTAACCGGATTCCGTCATCACCCGGTACAACACTTCGATGCTGGGCGAGACGCCGGTCAGTTCGAGGATGGCCTGTGCCAATTGAGCCGACGTGTACCGCTTGGCACTCTCGTCGATTGACGAGGCCGGAGCGAACGTCTCCGAAAGTACGGCCACCGTCTCTTCGATGATCTTCTCTTGTTCCTGATCATTCATCATTGTCTCATTTTTTATGGGTGGTTATTTTTCCGGAGCCGACAGGCTCTCGATCGCTTTGCTTAGCATGGACAATCCGCTGATGAGTTTCAGTACCTCTTCCGCTTCGGAGGGTGCATAGTCCGATGCAAATCGGGATATAACCTCGTTGAGCAGGCTGACTCGCGATTGAATCAAGCTGTTCCGGTCTATACCCTCTCCTTGGAGATCGGCAAGTGTTTCGACCAAAGGATCGGTTAGAATGACTGTGCATTTCCGACCGTCGATTGTTCTCGAAATAGTTTCCATGGTACTCCCCTTCTCTAATATAATTCCGGAATCATCGTCATCAATTTACTGTAATCCGGTCGCCGACGACTGAAGCACTGGAGTGCCAGTGGCGCGTCCCATTCGAACCGGCGACCGTCATGGAGGGTTACGCTGATTTGTTCGCGGCGAAAGCAGCGTGCCTGATGGAGCAGATAAATTCGTTCGAGCAGGCCGTTCAGGTAGAAATAATCGACCTTGAGCGTCGTGGCCGGCAAAAGGCCAGAGCCGGAGAAAACGACTGTAGCTTTTGCCGGATGGAATGTCAGCAGACGCCGAACGGCCGCCGATGTCATGGGAGGTTGTAGTCTCATGGTGTGTGATAAGCATTTAGTTTTGCAACAAAAAACAGCAGTGTTACTACCTGCTGCTTATCACCATAGAGGCTGCCGAATCATTACAATAACGGCACAGGGCATCACTGCTGTAATTATGTTGGAGCATAAAAAAAGCCTATAAAATAGGCCGCATTATGCGCCTCTATGGAATGATAAGCATTGCAAAGATGAAGACTTTTTTCGGATATCCAAAAGAAAAGCCCCGAAAATTTTCGGGGCGCTTGATCATTTTTCTGATTCTGTTTGTTGAGACAATGTGTGGTACAATCCTCGAATAGCTTCTTTTTTGGAATGACAGAATATTTGATTATTGTCGTTATCCAAAAAACTGAACGTCCCAAACTCCTGTATAATATGTCCACATTTACCATCATCGAAGATTATAACTCCTCCATCTCCCCATGCAAAAGGAGGTGTTTTGATTTCGGAAAACGGTGAATTTTCCGGCTTCCATTTCGGAGCATGGTGTTCTTGGTATTTATTAAAAGCAACATTACGAAGATTTCGAATATCTGCTGCCATTTGAAAGAATTTGACGATCATAATGATCTGCAAAACAACAACGGCAATACAGCCGAGAACGATAAAAAAGGTAGTTGTATCTTCCATGCCTAATGTGATTTAGTTTGTCCAAAGGTAGCATTTTTTCGCCGGGAAAACAAAAAGTACAGGGTTGAATTATTTATTCATTCTATGAATATTTTATTTGCAAATTGAATAGATATAACTATATTTGCATCGTCAAACAATACAGACATGAGAGTTATATCATTCGCTTCACTACGTACTTTCATCGAACAGCATGCCGATGCAGATATTCCGATGAGAGATTGGTACAAAAAAACGAGCAGAGCAACATGGAATAGTTTGGCTGACATTCGCAAAACATTCAATTCTGCGGACTATGTCGGAAACAAACGTTATGTGTTCAATATCAAAGGTAACACCTATCGAATTGTGGCGATGATATTTTTCGAGGTTCAACAGGTGTATATTCGCTTTGTAGGGACTCATGCCGAATATGACAATATTGACTGTAAAAACATTTAACGCTATGGCACGCATCAATTCAGAAAAACAGTACGAGGCATTGCAAGTGCGGATGGAGGAACTTTTGCAGGCCAACAGTAATGAAGAATCGCCGGTACATTTGGCAGAACTGGAAATTCTCGGTAATCTGATTGCCGATTATGAAGAAGAGCACTTCCCGATTGCTGCTCCGACTTTGCAGGAAATGCTCAAGGAGCGGATGTCGGAAATGGGTCTGACTCAGTCCGAACTGGCAAAACTCTTGAAAATCAGCCAAGCTCGAATTAGCGAGCTGCTGACGGGAAAGCGAGAACCAACGTTGAAATTGGCTCGACGGATTCACGATCAGTTGAATATCGATTCGGATATCATTTTGGGAGTATGTTAAAGAACAGGTGCGGAATGTTCCGCGCCTGTTCTGCATAATCTGACTGCGGCCCGGAATCATCTTCCGGGCCGCTGCTTTATCCTTTCACCCCCAGCAGGTCGAAGCCTTTGAGCCGGAAAGAGAGCGTACTGCCCACCGACAGACAGAGGTCGGGGGCGACGAACGGCAGTATCTGATGGTCGTCGTCGAGGAACTTCAGCCACGGCGTCTCGCGCTGCTCCGTCAGCATCGCTTTCCGGAGCGCGGCGATCCGGGCGAAACTCTCTGTCTGGTACTCCTCCACCTCCGCCGGCGAGGGGTGGTTCGCGCCGATCGGCATGGCGATCGTTACCGCCAGTTCGAACGTGTCCGTAATTCGGTTGTTGCCGTCCCGTCCGCTGCCGAAGGCTCCATAGTCCAAAAACAGGTAGTAGTCCCCGAACGTGCCGATCCGCTCCTTGAGCGTCTTTTCGTCCGCGCCGAAGACGAAGTTCGCCGGAGAGACGACTGTCGGACATTTGGCTTTGAAATAATCTCGGATGATCGTTAACATAACATTCTTTTTACTTGTTCTACAGAAAGTCCCATTCGGTCGGCGATCTCCTCCGGTGCGGTGTCGTCGGAGGCCATCGACCGGACGGTCCGGATGGTTTCGGTCCGCATGATGCCGAGGTAGGTCAGCAGCGGCATCTTCTCCACCTGCTCGTAGTTCCCGTACCCGTCTTTGCACAACCCGTAGAGCGAATCGCTCATCGAGATCCTCTCCTGTCGTTCGGGGTGGTCGCTGTCGGTCGACCACAGGACGGAGAAAGCGGTGCGGGTGAAGATGAAGGTTACGAATGCCTGAAAGTTCAACACCACCGCCTGCAGCAGAATATCCGGGAGTCGCTCGATCTGTTCGATCCGGGCCGTGTCGTTCGCATCCACCCCATAGAGCAGTCCGACCAGCAGGGCCATTGCCCGGCGGTTAACCCCCTCGCCTATCGCCATCAACAGGTCGTATCCCTGTGCATATTGGTACGAAGTGAGGGAGGTGGTGAGCGCCCCACCATCTAAATGTGCCCTCCAGCCGGAGAGCACGTCGTCTTTCAGCCGGATAGTCGGCAGCAGATTGCCGACCCACACCGCATCGATGCGGTATTCGTAATCCAGCGTCCGGGCATACCGAATCTCCGCGCTGTCGGAGAGCAATTCGGACGGAGGAGCTTTCCGGATTGCCCGACGAACGTCGGCCGGGAGGTGATCGATCCGGTCTCCGTAGTCGAGTGTGAAGAAGAAGTCGAACTGACGGGAGGCGGTCAGGAGGTTGTCGAAGAATCGTTCCCGTGCCCGGACCGGGACGCGAACATGCTCCAATCCGGCGATGTGCCGGAAAAAGGCGATCCGCAGCTCGCCCATCGAAAGCGCTCCTGTCCAAAAGAGGCCGAGCAGTTCGACCAGACGCAGGTATTGATCCGTCGACAATTCATTCCATGCGTTCGGAAACCGGTGCGGGGTATCCCCGAAATAGAGGGTGATCATGAGAAAAGGAAGAATTTGTTCTCGGGCTTATTCAGATTCGTCTCAGACGGAAGATCGGTACCCGGATCCGGACGGTTCAACTCGAAGACGATCTGCTGCAGGGCCGCTTCGCCCTGACCGAGCAGGAAGTCCGACAGCTTGTACATCGCCTCTTGTTCGGACGAAGCGTGCCGGAAAGCTCCGTCTTGATTCGGATTGCGGAGCGACCGCGGCAGCATGGAGATGTCGAACTGCCGCAAGGCGAATGCCACGGTTAGGGTGGCTACCGCCGTCTTCACCCGCCTCAGCATCTCCGGCTCCAGCGCCGGGAGGTCGATGCCGGTCAGGTAGTCATCCATGACACGCCGCTGGATGAAGATCGACGACCAGAAAAAGTAATCCGACGAATCGATGCCGTAGAACTCCTGAAACTCGTCGGCATTCCGGATCAGGAGTGCGGCAAGGGCCTTGTAGGCGGGTGTCTGCTGCCACTCCGGAAGATCCGCAGCAGCATTCAGGCTGCGGATCAACGAATCGAGCGCATCGTAGTAGTAGCCGAGATAGGTATCCTGCATGGCCTGCAGCTCGTACCTGTAGGTGTCGGCCTGTTCGGTTTGCCTCTTGCGGATGGTCTCGAAGAGTTTGTAATCGTACATGATGCGGTTGGCTACAGCCGATCGCAAAGAATCCAGCAAAGGGGTATCCTCCATCCCGGCCACCCGGTTGAACAGGTCGATGCCGACGATCTGTGCGACGGTCTTGTGAGCCGGGCGGAGGTAGGGACGGATGGTCGGTTCTTGCAGCGAGCCGTCCACGCCGGGAGCATATTCCCGGAGCGTTTCGACGGTGATGATAGTATCGATGGTTGACATGGCGTTATTGATTCGATGTGATGCGATCGTCCGGGGAGACCTCCTGCTGGCGGGTCGGAACAGGCCGGTAGAAACCGACCATATAGCCTTGCCGCCACAGGTGTGGGAAGTTGGCCCGGACGGCCATGTTGATCGCGTCGCAGCAGATCTTTTCCGGCGCCGGCAGCTGCAACAGGTAGAGCAGGTAGTTGTAATAGGCATCGGATCCCGATTTGGAGATCACCCCCTCTTTCGAGACGTTCGAGATGGAGGGATCGATCCCCTTTGCGCTCAGCAGCACTTCGTCGGCCCGCCGGTCGAACGAAATGAGCGATTCGATGTACTCCTTGTACTTGAGGTCGATCTGTTCGATCTTCCACTTCACCTCCTCGCCCTTGCTGCCGAGGAATGAGAAGGAGGCGAACATTTTGCCCTGATTGTCGGCCCCGGAGAGGTAGGTGGTGAGCCGCTCCAGTTCGATGTTGGTATACTGGGTTACCAGTCCTTCGTGAAAGTCGGTTCCGATCTCCACGCCGTTGTACCGCACCGGCTCTTTGTTCTCCCGCTTGAGTTTCCGGTTGTACTCGCACAGATCCTGAATCTGTTTCCGCTTGGCGGCCACCCACTCGTTCGGGATGATGACGTGTACTTTGGCGGCCATCGAGTTGCGCAGGAAGGAGCGGATGAAGCGGGGGTTCTCGTTCGCGCCTAAGAGCCACTCCCGCGAACCGTCGTAGGCTTTGTTGCGGCCGTAGATGCCGTCCACATCGCCGTTCGCGTGGTGGGAGACCGCTACGTCGTACCTGCGGATGTGCTGCGGCCGCAGCAGCGGATAGACCGAGATGTCGCCGCGGTACCGCCAGTCGCCGACCAGCACGTGCGTGAAGTCGTCGTAGGTGTAGTTCCCGAACGGGCTGAGTTCCTTCTCCGAGGCGAGCCGGGCGCGGGAATTCTCCACCAACTCCAACCCCGCCACTGGCAGACCGCCGATCGCCCGCCCTTTGAGGAAGCGCCACTTGACGAAGATGTCCTCGAAGTAGTAGTACCGGCGGATGCACTCCAAGGCAAAGTCGTTCGCGTCGTCGGTGATCCCGCAGTCGTTCCACGACCGCAGCCAATCCATGATCGGCGGGCAGTCCACCCATCGCTGCACCAGTTTGCCGTCGCTGTCGAACTCGATGCGGTAGACGTAAAGACCGAGCCCGTACATAATGCGCACCTGCTTTTCGATCACTTCAGGCAGCAGCCGGTTGCTCTTGATGTTCTCGCGGATATCGGCAATCTCGGTGTCGTTGATGCCTCGGGTGAGGACGTTGTAACCGGATACCTTGACCAAATGCCCGGTGCGGAGCGAGGCGGGTGTCCGGCCGAAGAGGCGGCCTTCGAGGTCGGCCAGCGAGTCGCCGCCGAACTGGAAGGTGAGCACGGTATTCTCGTTCACGCAGTAGCCGAACTTGTCGTTGTGTCTTACAGCCATTCTATCTTGCGTAGTTTGAAGTTATCCTGCGGGAATCCCATATAGCGGATCAGGATGCGGTAACAGGTCTTGCATTCGCCTTTCGAGTCGGTGAAGAGGAAGTAGTTCTCCGAATCGACCCGGAATCGATCGTGCGGTAGCTGCGCCCGTACCTTGCATCCGGCCAGCACCCGCAGGGTGGCCGAGGCCTCTCCCCTGATCCGGTTGTAGGGGAAGAAGGCGATGGTGAAGGTACCGTCCGGCACTTTCGACACCTCCCGCGCCAGCCGCAGCGCCTCTATGCCTCCCATGTTGTGCATCCCGGCAGCGAAGATAGCCGCCCGGCTGCCTGACCGAAAGGACACAGGAGGGGGATTATGGTCTCTCCCGGCTGCCTTATCCGCTGCGTCGGCGCATTTCTTGTGTGAATCGGGAAACGAGCCGCAATGCCATGAATCTGACGGGGTTGTCATATTTCCAGCCCCGGACGGGGCCGTGCACACACTTTTCCGGAATTAGCGGGGCGGCTGTTTTTCTTCATTTGCGTTTTTGTTCCACGGAATTTTGGAAAGCAACAGACCTGCAAATCAATCCTTTGCCGCTATTTTCGTTATCGATTCGGCCGATTATTGCGGGTTCGGAGGAAATTATTCGGTTACAGGACGATATTTTCCGGCAGTTCCGGGATGTTTTGCATCTCCGCCGGCAGTTTGTTGCCGTACAGCCCGAAAAGCAGGTAGATCAGGGCGGAGGGTATCTGCGTCGAGAGGCCGGCTTGGTACTGAATCGGCACCTTGACCTCGGAGCTCTTGTCCAACTCGATACGGCCGTCGGCACGCTTCTTGAGCGGGGCCAGCGGCAGGGCGGACTTAAGCATGGGGCATTCGTTCTCGTCGATCAGGATGCGGGGCAGACCTTTGTACCGGTTCGAGAAGAGAATGGCCATCAACTTGTACTGCTCGTAGTGGTAGATCGTCCGCTGTCCCTCGTTCATCAGCCGCACCCGGTAACCGTGGTTCTCCATCTCTCGCTTGAGCAGCCGGGCGTCGGTGGTGATCTGCTCCTGATCCTCGCGCCGCTTGTTGCCGGCGCGGTCGTAGTACAGCAGGATCTCCACGCTCTTGTCGTAATCCTCGCCGTAGAACTCGTCGAACTTATTGGCCAGCTGCACCTGATCCCACGGGGAGTAGACGTAGAACTCCTTCTGAATGCGGCACTCGTTCATCCGTTCGTCCTGCTGGGCGACAACGACGGACTGGAACGAGCCGGGGTCGTAGCCGAGAATCAACGGTTCGGAGCGCCGAAAATACTTGAGGTAGGAGGCGGTCAGGCGGAAGTCGTCGCCCAAGTCGAACGACAGGATCGAGGAGTAACGGTAGCTGTCCGAATAGCAATGCACCTCCGGCTTGAAGTTGCAGAAAAACATGTTCACCACGCGTCGGATCCGGATGTTGCAGATGGATGACAGAAACTCGTCGGCGCTCAGGCTCTCGTACTGGGTCTGGAAAAATTTCGGGCCGAGAAAGTCCTTGTTGGCGAACGAAGAAGCGCGGATGTAGTAGCTCTGGTTCCGGCGCATTTCGTTCAGAATCGGTTTCCAGATTTCGACGCGGTGTTTCAGCCGGCGCTGCTCTTCCTGAAGCCGGGCGATCGTCAGGGGGTTGGTCTCCGATCGGATCGCGTTGTTCATCTCGAACAGACGCCCCAATGCCTTGTCGTGATGCAGGGCAGCGTTCACGATGTCGCAGATCACCTCTTCATCGACGTGCCGTTCGTACTCTTCGTACCAGTTGTCTTCGCCGAGGTCGAGCCGGGCGGTGTCCGTAACACCGGTGATGCCGAGGTAGTAGGGACACTGGCGAATCTTTCCGACGGCACCCCGCAGGGCCGGAAAGACCCGCGACTTGAGGCTCTGACCGCGCTGCAGCTTCATCTCTTCAATAAAGGCGTGGACAGCGCTCTCGCCGGCCGAGGACTCCGGCATGTCGCTGCTGACGAGTTTGAGGTGGTGGCCGGTGGCGAAGACGAGGCTGTGTTTCGGATAGGTGATGGGCCGGCGGGGTTTGCAGAAGTGCGACGGGAGTTTCTTGGCTCCGACCACGTAGTGGATCCCCTCCTCCAGCAGCGGCCGGCCGGAGGCGGTGGGCTGCGAAAAGGCGGCCCGGATGTTGGGGATAATGTTGGTCATCAGGGCCACATAGGTCTTGTGTACCATGAACGACACTTCACCGGGCATGGCGTCCGCTACCCGGATCATCCGCGGGGTGATGATCCCCTCGGTCTTACCGGTAGCGCGGGCCACTTCGGCGATGATCACGTTCGTATCGATGCAGTTCACCCGCAGCTGCATCTTGTTCATGTATTTTTGCTCTAACTCGGCGATCTTATCGTGGGTCATCGTCTATCTCGTTTTGAAGTTCGGCAAAGGGGACCTCCTCGATCTCGGCATCTTCCCGCAGGCGTCTCTTTTCCGGTTCCGGAATGTCTAACGAGTCGATGATCCTGGCATAGATGCCGTCGTTGGCCTTGCGGGCGATCTCTTTCTTGGATCGATTAGCAAAACCGAGGTCTTCGGGGGTGATCTCGCTCGACATGATGTAGACCACACCTAACGAGGCCTGTTTGTCGGCAGCGGTCGCCTGCAGGCGGCACTCTTTCGCTTTGTCCATGCACCGCTCGGCAATGTCGACCCGGCCTTTGGCCAGCGCGACCTTCACTAAATCCTCGAACTTGTTGGCATAATCGCGCAGCCATACATTCTCGGCCACGTTGCAATCGACGTCGAAATAGTTCAGGGCGGCATAGATCCGGCTCTTGGCGGTGTTGATGTTGATCTCAACGCCCTGTTCGGCTTTGGTGCGCACCTGCAGCCGCTTGGCCGCGCGGGTGATGTTCCGCTCGGTACTCCAGATCTGCATGGCGAAGACCATCTGATTGATGATCCGTTGCAACTCCGGCGGGATCACGGTGCTCTTGCCGGTTCGGATGAACTCGTCGATCACGTCGGGATGGATGCTGCCTATCTTCTCCAGATTATCCATAATGTCAGATTCCGAACAGGTCGGCCAGCAATTCGTTGGCTCGCTGTTCCTGTTTGCGTTCGTCCAGTTTCGAGATGGCCTCCACGTCGCCTTTCTCGGCGGCGCGGGCCAGCTCCACGTTGGTGTTGTAGTCCATCATGGCCTTGCCGTTGGCATACGACTCGTAGACTTTCGTTTCGGGCCGGGTGAACTCGTCTAAAAAGGCCTCCCGTTCGGCGGCGGGAATGCGCAGCAGGGAGGCGATCTGGGCGGGGGTGTGCCCGATCGCTCCCATGTCGCGGATCCGCTTGAGTATCTGTTCGTCGATCGTCATTGTGCGGCCGCCTCCTCGTAGCTCAGTTTCTTACCGTCCCGGAGCAGGTAGACCTCGCCGCTGCCCACGGCGTTGATGTACCGGGCCACCGTGGCATCGACGAACTTCTCCAGCAGTTCCATCGTATAGCAGACCCGTTTGTGCTGTTCGCAGGCCATCAGCGTAGAGCCGCTGCCGCAGAAGAGATCGACCACCACGTCTCCCTCTTTCGAGCTGTTCAGCAACGGATAGGAGATGAGCGCCACCGGCTTCATGGTGGGATGGATGTCATTGCGCGTCGGTTTGTCATAGTGCCAGACGGTGGACTGCGAACGATCTGCATACCAGCGGTGCCCTTTCCCCTCTTTCCAGCCGTACAGCACCGGTTCGTGCTGCCATTGGTAATCCTGACGCCCCATCACGATCGAATTTTTGACCCAAACGCAGCATTGGGCCAGTTTGAATCCGGCCCGTGCGAAGTTGCGCCGAAAGGTCAGCCCCTCGATGTCGCTGTGGAATACGTAGATCGCTGCGCCGGATTTGGCCACGGTGTACATGTTCTTGAATGCCCGGAAAAGAAACCGGTCGAAGGCGTCGTCCGACATGGAGTCGTTGGCGATCGTCAGGGCATCCTCCGTCTTTCCCTCGTATTCAACGTTATAGGGCGGGTCGGTGATCAGCAGATTGGCCCGGCGGTCGTTCATCAGGGTGGCCACGGCGGCCGACGAGCAGGAGTCGCCGCACATCAACCGATGCGGGCCGAGCAGCCAGATGTCGCCGGGGCGGGTGATAGCCTGTTCCGGGAGGTCGCCTTCGGCATACTCTTTCTCCAAATCGAGGTCGTCGAGCTGTTCGGTGAGGGTCATCTTGGTGTCGAGCTTCAGGTCGAGCGCTTCCGGTTCCACGCCGAGATCGAGATTGAACTGCGAGAGCGACTCGGAGGTGATCTGGTACTTCTCGAACAGGATGGTGTCCGGATTCTTCTGTGCGAACTCGGAATTGTAGGCGGCGATCTCCTCGACGGCCTCTTTCTTGTCGGCGGCGTAGATCGGCTCGTAGGGTATCTCCGGAATCTCCATCCCGCGGTTCCGCAGGTGCAAGAGGGCTTTCTTCCGCTGGTGGGCATCGATGATCCAGAGCTTGCCGTCCGGATCGCGCCACGCTTTGAAGGAGTATTTGAAGCCGCGCGTTACGATGATCAGCGCGAGCTTCATCATCTTCTCCTCGTCGTGGAGTTTGAAGTCTTCCTGCAGTTCGTGGAAGTCGTCTAACGGGGCGGTCGGCAGGTGGCCGAGGTTATGAACCTGTATTTGCATGGGATAGTATTTTTTTGAAAATGGCAGCACGCTGTTCGTGGCGCACCTTGTGGCGGCGGGCCTCTTCGATCGCTTCGGCGGTGGCCCCCGGGCGATTCATCCGCCCGGTGTAGCGGCGGATGTTGTTGCGGCAGTTCTCGTACTGCTGGATGAACTGGTCGCGATTGCTGTTCCAGAGTGCGAGCAGTTTTTCAAAATCAGCCTTGTTCTTCAGGTACGGATGCTCGTTCAGGAAGACGCCGTGATCGTTCAACGACTGGAGTTCGCGAAAGCAAAGAAGGTTCTGAATGCGCAGCTCGGCCATCTCCTTGACATCGCTGTCGGTGGGGGCTGTGTCGAGTCGTTCATCCAGAACCTTCATCTGGCGATAAGTCCGGATACGGTCTTCGTAGATCACGAGGGCCGTAGCTGTATCAGTGTCTTCTAAGCATCCCCACTTGATCTTGGGGTACTCTTGCTCTTTGAGGAGCTTTTTTTTTCGCCGGGTGCCGATGCGGCAACAGCTTCGGCGGCTTCTTCCTCCTCGGCTTTCAACCGGGCCTCCTCTTCAGCTTTGAGGCGTGCAGCCTCTTCCTCCTCAGCCTGAAGGCGGG
>JAFLSI010000006.1:25796-36174 GCA_022511025.1 Rikenella sp.
CTCCTCTTCAGCTTTGAGGCGTGCAGCCTCTTCCTCCTCAGCCTGAAGGCGGGCGACTTCTTCGGCCTCGGCTTTGAGACGAGCGGCCTCGGATGCGGCCCGCTCCTTCACGGCAGCGAGGGTACGACGATGACGGACAATCTCCTCCTCGGTCGCCAAGTCGAGCAATGCGAACAAAATCGAAGAGGCGTCTTGCAGGCGGTTGAAGATACCGCGCTTGAGCAGGTCGTGCTGGGGAGCTTTCTGTTTCAGAAGCTCCCGGTCGGCTTCGAGATGCGTTACACCGAGAAGCCGATCGTGAGCGTTTTTCTTTGCGATAAAATCCATAGCTATGAATTATACGGTTTGAACACGTGTTCCGGAGATTTCCACCAGACGGTTCGGATCCAGTACGCGGAAAGTAATGGAGCTGCCGGTCTTCGCTGTCCAAGTCGCTCCGCCCTCCAGAACGAATGCTGCGCCGTCCTCGATGGTAGCCGCGTTGTCCGAACCTGTACCGGTTACGGTGATCGTCCGGCCTTTGTCGTTCGCACTCAAGCCGCTTACTTTGGTCACCGGAACAGCTTCGGTCGTGCCGTTCAGCAGAATATACCGGTCGTTGTTGGCGACGATCGCGAGGGTGTCGGTATCGGCCGCGAGCGATACCGGTTCCGAACGGACAATGGCGCCGACGTATTTATACGGCTGCCGCCAGGTCGTATTCTCGAAAGTGAACGTCAAGCTGCGTTTCTCCTTGTTGTTGGCCCGTTCCGACGTCTTCAAAATCATCGGCTTGCAAGGGTTACCCATCACGAAATAGTTGTCCGATTCACATTCCCGGTAAATGATGATGAACTTACCTCCGGTAAACTCTTCCATGAAGTTCAGCAGCTTGTCCCGGTTTCCGGACATCTGGATGACGAACGTATTCGTATTGCTGGTCGTGAAGTCCCCCTTTTCGCTCTTCCCGTCGTCCGTCGGAATGTCGTGCCCCTCGAAGTAGTACATAATCTCACCGAACTTGAGCGGGATCGTTCCGACCTCCCGGTCGGCGTTCGGTTTCGGAAAGGGTACGTTCTGATCCACCTGACTCAAGTGAATGAGCCACACCTGATAGGCGATCTGTCCGCCTGCGGCGTCTCTGTCCGAAGTGTCTTCGATGTCGCCGATCAGCGCCATGCTGCCGGCTAAAACCGTGCCGCCGCTCACCGTCAGCGCATCGGGCAACAGGGTCGTGTCGAAGGCTGCGGCCGCCAGCGCGGTACCGGCGAACAGGCCGAACACCACGAGAAACAGGGTCAGCATCAGGTTGCGTTTACGAGCCATGTCCATTTTATGCGAACGGATGGCCCGTTTGATGGTTTGTTTTTTCATGTGTCGATGAATTTTGAGGTTAAAAGGGAGCCGCCGGACGGCTCCCACGAATCGTTTACAGCCTACCTGCCGCCCGGCACGTTGGGCTGGAGGGCCTGATTGATGGTGCGGGTACCGCCGACGCAGCGTTCCAGCTCCCGGAACTTATCGCCGTCCGCATTCAGGATCACCATCAGGTAATCTCCTTTCTTGGTCGGCGTGAAGGCCTCGGTCAGATCGGCGAACTTGTCCGCTTTCGCAATGGTCTGCGGATGAGTTTCGTCTCCGACTTCGATCAAGTAGGCCACGCCGGCCTTCGCGCCGACGATGTCGGTGATCGCTTTGGCATCCGTATTCACTCCTGTAACATAGTGCCGGATATCGCCGCTGACGGTAACCTTCTCGGCATCGGCGGCCAGCTCGACGCACGGCTTGTTGCAAAAGATCTCCTGATCCTCGAAACCGTGCGCCGCCCGGTCGGCTTTCGTCTTGAACGGCTTGCCGGCATAGGTGGCCGATGTGCCCTCTTTCCAGATGCTCCACGCCTTGACGTCTTCCATGTCGGATTCAAACTGCACGGCGTGCATCTCGCCGGCGGTCAGTTCGATCGATTGGATATTTCCCGGCTTCTGTACCCAAATGAACGGCAGGGTCTTGCCGTACGGACACCAGCGAATGCGGTTCTGATGGTCGGGAACGAAGTCGCCCTGCGGCCCGGTGAAGTCGGTATCCTTGCCGTAGATCTCCCGGATCCCGGCTTTCCACATGGCCCGGTGATTGGCATTCAGGATAACCTCGTATTTGTCGAGATCCGGAACGCGTTCGGAGAGATATAACAGGAAATTGGTTACACATGCAACCATCGTCGAGCCGCTCGTATAGCCGGAGAAGGCCGAGTCATCCACCAGTGCGATCTTACCTTCGTTGTAGTACCGAAGCAGGGTGTAGTACACCCCGGTGCCGGCGTTCAGCGTGTGGCCCGACTTGCCGTCTTCGGGTTTCACGTAGATGCCGAGCACTTTCCGCTGGTTTTGTTCTTCGATCAGCTTGGTCGAGATGTTCAGCATCGCCCATTCGATCATCGTCCACTTGATCGGATCGGAGCCCTCCGTGTTCAGATAGCCGATGTACTGGCGCTCGATCTCTTTCATGGAGTTGAACAGCGTCTTGAACATGGCATCGTCCACGTAGCAGATCTCCGGCTGCAACTCAACGTTCCCTTTCCAGATACCGCCTTTCTGGTAAGCCTGCGAGAAGTCGCCGAAGAAAGCGTTGATCATCACCTCGCGGTCTTGTACCCCGAAGCGGCGCGGGAAGATGTCGTAGACGTTCCGGATCTCGGCCAGCCGGGCAATCAACAGGTCGGTACGCCGGGTCAGATACTGGTCGCCCAGCCCTTTCGGGTCGATTCCGATGCTGACGCCTGCGGCCAACAGGGCCGGGTTGAGCAGATTGGCCTGCCGCAACTCGTTGATTCTCCCGGCCACAATACCGGCATATTCGCTGAGCTGTGCCCGGAACTCGGCACCGACTTCTTTCTCCATCACGGCGTTGAGCGGTTGAGTCAGAGCAAGAGCCGGATTCATCGCGATCCGATTGTACCGCCGCTCCATCGAGAAGATCGGATGTTCGATGCCGCAGAAATAGGCTTCGGTGTGGCCGGGACCGTTCGGCGACAGGGCCGAACCGTTCACGGTGGCCGGCTTGTCGGGCAAGGTCTGCCGGCTCATTTCGCGGAGTGCGCCGGCGATGGCATGTGCCGCATCGACGATGGAATCGGGGTGCTGAGCCGAAGCAGCAGAATCGCCGGTCGGGGCACCCTCGGTGTCATTCGGGATACCGCCGCCGGCTTCGGCGAGGGCGGCATTCAGGATAGCCAAAGCAGCGGCGTTGTCCGCTGCCTCTTGAGACGGATCGCCGGAAAAGGAGGTTTTTGCTTCCTGCTGCCGCTGGAACTCGGCCTGATCGGCGGCGAGCTCGGTGCCGTACTCTTTGCGGTACGCCTCCCGAATGGCCTTCCAGTCGGCAGTGGTCATCTCCTGATTCCGAGCCTTGTCCACCATCTTGAGCGAGATGAACACGGCTTTCAATTGTTCGATGAACTTCATGATGTTGGTTAGATATTAGTTGATATTTGGTTGCTGTCGCGTACACTGACGCCGAGGTCGTAGGCTTCTCTCAGCGCGGCGCTCAGATCGGGCAGGAGGCCGTCGATCAGACCGAGCTCCAGGGCTTCGGAGGCAAAGAAGGTTTCACCCCGGAAGACGGGATGATCTTCGGGAAGGTCGTTCAGCTGCGGCCGGCCGGCGCGCACGTTCTTCTCGAACTGCTGCTGGAGCGGGTCGAGACGGGTCTCGATGTACTCTTCCGGCTTGCCGTCGAGCAGATCATTCTCTTTCTTATTCTTGAGATCCGAACGGGTGGCATAGGCTTCCACCAGTTTGATACCGAGCTGCTCGTAGTAGCCGTCCAGATTGATCCCTGTTGTCAAGGTGCCGATACTGCCGATAATGTCGTTCTGCGTGAAGGCTTTAATGACCGTCGCCTGACTGGCGAGATAGTAAGCCGCCGAACAGCACTGGTATTCGATGAAAGCGTAGATGGGTTTTTTGCATTCACGCATCGCCTCGGCCGCCACATCGAGCAACCATGCGATACCCCCGCCGGAATTGATATGCAGGAAATGAGCGAGTACGTTCGGCAGTGCGTCGGCCGCTTTCAGGTTGTTCAGAAACCCGGTTGTCGAGAACATCTCGCGCCAGCCGTAACCCCAGTCATAATAGAAGGAGGGATGCGAAAGAATCATCCCGGAGATGGGATGATAGAATACGAACTCTTTGTCTGCGGTTATCTCCGAGAGGTCGAACGTCACGGCAATATCGCTTTCCGACAGAGCCGGAAGAGTCTTGACGATGCTGCGCGGGTCGAATGCGGGCGGAGGGGTATTGGCATGAAGAAGGCTCTCGACAACGAAACGGTCGAGAAACTTCGGTTCGACGAGTAGATGGGAGTCGATCAGCCGGGCGAGAGAGAAGACCATTTTTTATTGCAAAAATCCACTTCTCCGGCTTGAGAATAAAGGACTAACCGTGCAGGAGCGGCCGCAGGGATTTACAGCTCATCTCGAACGAAACGGTCTCAGTGCGGGGTATCACGACCACCTGAACGGGGATATCGATCGTACCCCACGAATGGAAATCAACACCGTCGTGCAGCCATACCTGTGCCCGGAACCGAGGAATCAACGACAGGAATGCCTCAGCATCCGCACGGGGGACGGCGACCTTGAGGGACTGGTCATACAAGACTCCCTGCGTGGAGGTCTTCGCCTCTTCGTCGAACGAAACATCCGAGTAGGTCGTCAGGGTCGAAGGATCACCGACCTGCCGATTCCGGATGGGGGCGATCCGGATAATGGCCGAAAATTCTCTTTTCATAGGGGGGTGCTTGCTTTATTTTCAACAGTTTTTGGTGAAAATCGCGGAAAAATATTTTAATATGCTGATTATCATTACAATGCGGCTTTATTCATAATTTGCCGCACTTTTCGGACGGCATAATTCGCCTTCTGACGCAAAGTTTCGTGCAACTGAGTCCGTGTCGAAACCTCATATCGGTAGAACTTTTTCTTGAGGGTTTCGATGTCGCCGTGGAAGAGGGTGTCCATCCCATACTCCTGAATGAAGGCTTCGATCGCATCCTTGACCTGAAACCCGCACACTCGTGCGGTGCTGCAGAAAGCGGTGAAGTCGTTGTCGAATTCGCGCTTGAGGGTGGCATTGATCTGCGCCTCAGCATGAGGTGTCAGAAAGAGAGCCTTGCCCCGGTGGGGATCGCTATACTTCGAGCGTGAAAGTCGGACGGCCACAGCACTGTCGTCCGGATCCGGCGCGGAAGGCAATATTCGATCGGAATGAGAAACGAGACTCGTGATCGCCATTCCGGTCAGACTCCGGCCATCGACCAAACAATACCCGTCGTCTTGTCGCGGAAAGCGACCGATGAAGTAACACCGCAGGATCGGGTCTTTGATATGAATCTTTATTTCCATAACTGATATACAACAAAGTTAGTGAAAATCAAATAATTAAACAAGAAAAATCCGACCATTACACCCTGAACGAAATATTCGGTTTTCATGGTGAAAAAATTTATATCTCAATCTCACTTACTACTTACAACCCCTCCTAATCCGTTGTATTCCAGTGCATACGAGTAGTAAGTACGGGTGCGGGGGGCAAAAAGTAGTAGGTACGTAGTAGATAAGTTCTTTTTATTCGTATTCTTTTGTATTCCAAATCGTTACAAAGAAAAGTAGTAAGTAGTAGGTAGATATCGTTTCATTTTTATAAATGCTTAAAAAATATATATCTATATTTCAAAATATAGATATACACCTGAACGCGAGCGTGTTATACACCTACAACGCTCGTACCCGATACTTGTAGCGCCGCTCCCCGGAACCGTATACCATGTCGCGTCGGAAGCCGAGCGCGGTCAGTGCCTCGCCGATGTGCTTCGGCGTCATGTAGCGCGCCACCTCCGCGCGAACCATCCGACGCCGCTGCAGCTCCGTCAGGATCTCGGTCGGCGTCAGCCACTGCACCGCCGCATCGTCGTCGCCCGTCGGCACCTCGAACGCCTGCTGGAGTACCGCGCTGGCCGGGGTCTCGATCATGTAGCGTTGATTCGCCTCCCGCAACTCGGCGAACTCTTCTTGAGTGTAATGGTGATCGTAGTCGGGATTCTCGGCCAGCGCGAGCGCTTCGGCCCACAGCCGATCGACGTCCACCTGTTCGGCGTAGTCGAAGTCGATCGAGTCGAGGTAGATCGAGATGAAGCGGCGCGTCCCCAGCGCGGGGCAAAGGAAACCCGATTTGAAGCCCGTCCGGTTGTTGGTGGTCGCCACCACCGAGGCGATGCGCGGGCGCACCACAGGGCCGAACTCGCCCCGCAGCTTCACCGGTAGGCTCCGGGCCGACATCACCTTCTTGAACTCTTCTGCAGTGGAGGCACTGAGTCCGTGCATCTCATCATACAGAACGAGGAAGTTCGAGGTAACGGCCTGATCGAGGTTGAAGACGCGGCGATCGGCGTGGCTCAGGATCATCATCTCCCGGAGCGGTTCCGGGCAAAGGAACTTCGCCAGTGAGGTCTTGCCGTTCCCCTCGGTGGCGCTGACGAAGACCAGAGTAGCTTCATTGGCCGACTCGCCGATCGCACACGCTGCTGCTGCCACCAGCCATTTTCGGATAAACCGCGCGGCCATGTCGCGGTAATATCCCTCCGGGCGATCGTCGAATTCGCGCACCCGCAGGTGCGCGATCAGTCGGTCGATATGGGACTCCCCATCGGGTTCGATCTCCCGAAGTCCGGCGAAATACTCCTTCACTGGGTCGTAGCTGGCAATTTGGTTGGGAGAGTTCAGCAACATCCGGATGAGCGACTTGGTGTGCGGGATGCCGGACTGCATCATGTGGATCGATATGTCGTCGAGGCTCGGCGGGAAAGTGTAGGCCCGCGTTCCGGTGCTGGCGATCCGCATCTGTGTGCGATCGTACTTGTTCACCTCGATTCGGTAGTTGGCTTTCAGGAACTCGATTACCGGTGTAACCTTGTCTGAGGAGAAAGCGGTGCCGGTGGCCTTGAGGGGCTGGACGCGGGAGTTTCGTTTGGTGATTTTCATGGCTAATAAGGTAATGTCGAGTCCTCTTCAGGCACGTCGGGGTGATAATCGGTCAATCTACTAAGGTCGTGCGAATAACGAAAGGCTGCTGTACCGAGCTTCCCGTCGCGCTGCTTCCGCACGAAAATCATCCCGACATCGCTTGGGTATTCGGGACCACCTTCGTATTCGCAGACAACGAGGTCGGGATAGTAGGCCGGGCGGAACGGCATCAGTACGACGTCGGCGTCCTGCTCGATCGCACCGGATTCGCGCAGGTCGTAGAGCTGCGGCTGCTTGTCGGCCCTGCCCTCCGCCTGCCGGTTCAACTGGCAGAGCAGCACGACGGGGATGTTCAACTCTTTGGCCAGCTTCTTGAGACCGCGCGAGATCTCGGCTACCTCCCGCTCTCGGTTCTGTCTGTAATTTCCGGTCGTGTTATCGCTTTCGATCAGCTGGAGATAATCGATCACCAGCAGGTCGAGTTCTCCTTTGCGCCGTTTGGTGCGGGCGACGGCCCGGAGGCGGCCCAGTGTCGTCCCGGCGGTGTCGTCGATGTAGATGTTCAGTTTCCCCAGCTCGCCGCGGGCCTGCTCATAGGCCCTCCAATCTTCGCTACTCATACGACCGCTGCGGAGGCGGCTACCGTCGATCCCGCCGTAAGAGGTAAGCAGGCGGTCGGTCAGCGAGATGCCGGTCATCTCTAACGAGGCGATCATCACGGAGGCCCCCTGCCGCTCGGCGGGCGACTTGCTGAGGTGAAGGGCGACGGCGGTTTTTCCCATCGCCGGGCGCGCAGCGACGATGATGAGCTGGCCGGGCTGCATCCCCCCGGTCAGCTCGTCCAGCGCGGAGAGGCCGTAGGTCAGGCCGGGCATCTTACCGAGGTTCGCCTGCGCAAGACGTTGATCCATCACCTCGCCATGCTCTTTCAGGATGGTGCGGATGTGCCGCTCGGTACCGGAACCGGCGAATAGCAGGTCGATCCGGGAGGTCATCGTGCCGTACTCGGCGACGGCGTCGTCGAAATCTCCGGCGTAGCACTTCCCGGCAAGTGTGCCGAATTCGGAAATCATCGTCCGCAACACAGCCATCTGGTAGAGGATCTTGGCATGGTAATCGGTGTGCGCAGCGGATCCGACCGTTTGGGTCAATTCACTCAAATAGGAGGGTCCGCCGACGGTGTTCAGCTTCCGCTGTTGCTCCAACTGGCGGCCGACGGTCAGCAAATCGACCGGAGAACTGTTTTCCGCCAGCGTCCGAATCGCGTTGAAGATTAGGGCGTGGCGGTCGTCGTAGAAGGTGTCGGAGGAGATCAGCCCGGCGACGTCGAAATAGACGTTGCGTTCGAGCAGCATCGCACCGAGCAGTGCCTGCTCCAGCTCGATGCTGTGCGGTGGCATATAGCCCTCAGCTGATCGGGATGACGGTAGTGATGTTCTTCTTGCCATTGTCGTCTTGCTTTTCGTCGTTGGTATTAATCTCGAACACGTTTGCGGTGCCGAGTGCCATGTAGAACTCGATGGCGGCGATCGCGGCCGCGCGCTGGTTCTTGGCGAACTGGCGGATGAGCTTCAGCCGGGCGATCTCCATCCGGCTCTCCATCACGATGCGGTGCTGCTCCTCCAGATACTCCTTGTAGGTCTGCCATACCTGCCGGAATTCGGCGTCCTGCCACGGAAATTTGACGGGCAGAGGCTGTACCGACGAGCCGATCAGCTCTTCGATGGCGTCGGAGGTCTCGACGACCTTCTTCCACGATCGTTCGACGGCCTGTCGGCACTTGCGGCCGGCGCCGGCATCGGGTACGAGGGTCAGCGCCTCTTCCAGCCGCCGCCGGGACTCTTCGAGCGCATCCACGTGCGCGCTCCATTCCTTATCGATTTTCATAGGGCTACGTAGGTTAGAATCCCCGACCGGCGTGGGCCGGGGATAGATGGATTAACATTGACCGAAGCGGGCGTCGTAAGCGCTCTGCATCCGGGTGCAGAGCTTTTCGAGGGTGAAGGCCCGGACGATGAATGTCCGCCGACCGGCGAACTTGGCGCGCGCCGTGTAACGGCGGCCGGCGTCGCTCGACAGACGGATTTTCCGGGTTTGAGGATAGCGGGCCATGAAGTAGGCCGTGAACTGGTCGCGTACGAAGCTCGGCAGCTTGTCTTTGGACGAACGGTACGTCGTTCCGCCAAAGCACGGTTCATTCGAGGTTGGCATTGAATGAATGTGTTTTGAGAAATGGTAAAATAAAGAAAGCGGAGCTCTCTCAAGGCGCCAACCTCACATTCTACTCTCGGTTGTCCGGGACGAATGAATCGAGAAAAACTCCGCCTGTGATATAGGCAGAAATGACAATTCGCCGCCGGAACGGATGGAGTAGTGTGTAGTAAGGTTGGCATTGCAAACATAACACTATTTCTGGAATTGTCGGGCATGGAAAGGAAATTATCCGATTAATTTTTCGAGTTGCATGAGCAGGCGGCGGAAGGCGACCTGCTCAGCTGGCGGGAGGTCATTCAGAATCCGCATCAGGGCGGTATGGAGCGTCTCGGCCTCCTCGCGGCTCATCTCCAATATGCTTATTCGCCCTGCGGCGTCAAGATCGGGGTACATGGCTATCGGGTTCGTTGTTGGCGTTGGCGGCGGCGAACAAGGCGGTTCAGCCGTTGTCTCTTGCGTGTCCGGTTCGGCTTTCGCGGCGGGTAGCCGTTTACGCACATCGGAAAGTGATCGCGGATGAATCGGAACTCATAAGCAATGGCCTCGAATTGTCTCGTCGCCTCGGCGGTGCTTTTTATTAATTTTTCCAGTATCTCACTGAATCTTAGTGTATTCATTTAACGTGGTAGTAAAATAATCTCATCGCTCACCTCCTTTCAGCCATTCGGGGTTGTCATGGATATTGCCGACCACTTTCAGATCATTACGGCAATTCAGAAGGTTGCGCACATTCTCGCGACCGTCTCTGGTCGCAAACATATTGATTACGACAACTGCCTGCTCATCGGTTCGGAATTCGACATACCCCTCCTCTATGTAGCCAGTACGGTCTGTTCGATGCATCAGCCAGTTTATAATATCCCCCTCAAAAATCTCTTTCCCGTTCCTGTCTTTCAGTCCTGTGTATTGGCCGACGGTATCGGGATCGACTTGCTTTTCGTCATTGTAGGGTCCAATGAATACACCGGCTTCGGTATGTACGAAACTTTCGTCTGAATATATCCATTCCCCCGTGTCGAGTCGTTTGCCCCTGAACTTGATTTCTCGTTTCATCTTAGTATCTGAATTTCGTGAAATGAATAATCGCGAGCGGTTTGAAAAGTTCGTAAGTCTTAAACCAATCAATCCAATCGCCTGCATGAAGTCCGTCATTTTTGGCTACCT
>JAFLSI010000060.1 GCA_022511025.1 Rikenella sp.
TTTCTGGTTCTCTTTGTTCACAAAGAGAACAGTACCCTCCCGTCGCCAAAGAACAGATAGATAAAAAAGATCATCAAAAGAGAGAGATTTTATGAGTAACAGACACGAAGCGTTCGAGCAGTTGGTAACCCCCGACGGAAGTTACACCACGCTTTTGAGCGCCAAATATAAGAACCGCACAGCGTGGCAGAAAAAAGATCCCCGGAAAATCGTATCGTTCATTCCCGGGACGATCATGACCGTTGACGTCAAGCCGGGCGACACGGTGAAAGAGGGCGATATTCTGCTGACATTCAAAGCGATGAAGATGCACAACACCTATCGGTCTCCGATAGCGGGACGCATTGCACAAGTATGCGTCGGCGCAGGCGATTCCGTGCCGAAAGGGGAGTTGCTGATCGAATTCGAGTAGGAGTTGCCCGGTTGTGCGGGGTACGGATTCGTTTCATTGTCTTTGAAACCGTTCCGACTCCTTGGAGTCGGGCGGGCCGCAGACTGCGGCAGTCGAAAACAGATTCAGGCTTCGTCGGAGTCTCGGCGGAGCCTATTTTTTACCCTTTCAGGTATTCGGCAAACTCCGGAAACACCCGCCAGAGCGACTCCGTTCGCAGCCAGAGCCGCCGGGCTTCGGCCGCAGCCGCCTCGTGTCCGGATTCACCGTCGGACTCCCTGTCCGACGGCAATTCGTGCTGTGTCGCCGTCCATTCGCGAAACAATTGCGGCTCCGCAGTCCGCATCCGCTCCCGTACCGCCGGCGACAACTCTGCCGACCGACGGAAATCCCCCCAACAGACAGCCAGCCGCGTCGAGAGAGCCTCCGGCGGTAGCCGTTGCAACGTCTCGTCGAACAACTCCCACTCCTCCAACGCCCCGTAACAAAACACCAGCAGCTCCGCCCCGTTCAGATGATCCTCCGGATCGCAGTCGGTCAGCATCTCCAGCATCGCCGCCGCCAGCTCGAAATCGCCGATCACGAAATGATCCGCAGCCGAATCGTACACCATAGTCAGCGCCTGCGCCGTACCGGCATCCTCCCAGTCGAGCGCGACCGTCTCGTCGGCCACTCCGTCCAACAGATCGAAGACCAAACGGCACCCCTCCAAACGCAGTTGGCACGCCTCGCCGATCCTCCCCGCCGCAACCAGCCGGTCGGCCAGCGCCTCGCGCGCAGCGAAATGGGCCGGATTCCCGGCCAGCATCGCCTGCAAGACCGCCTCGTCGGCCGATTCCGGGATCCGGCGCACCGGACGGCGGGATCGGATCCGATAAACCGTGTCGATAACAGGTTCGAGTCGCAGCAACTGTTCCATAGCGGGAGAGGGAAAAGGGTTATACCGGGCAAAGATAGCGACCGATTTGGAAACCACCGTCCGAAATATTACTTTTGCACCGAAGAACGAGGGGGTCCCGTAGCTCAGCTGGATAGAGCAACAGATTTCTAATCTGTCGGCCACAGGTTCGAATCCTGTCGGGATCACGAAAAGAGACGGTCCGGTTCGCGCCATGCTTTTCATGGCGCGAACCGGACCGCGCAGTTTTCAATGCAGCCACTTCCAGAGCCGCCAGCCGCCGGCACAGACCGCTGCCAGCGCGACGACGAAACAGATCCGGAAAAACCGAGGCACATGCCGCTCGATGCGAACCACCTCCCGAACCTCGACCACCGTCGTCGTGTCGTGCACCTCGCGAATGCGATCCACATACCGGGTCTGCCAGCGCGTTACGACCTGCAACTCCCCCTCCCGGAGCTGCATCTCCATTTCGGCCATCCGCCCTTTCGCGTCGTGCAGCTCCGCCAACCGAACATGGCCCAGCGAATCGCAGGCGAACAGCGCCCGCAGTACCGCACTGTCGGCCACCGTCCGGGTCAGCGTATCGACCACCCGTTCGGAACGCATCGCCGGCACATACACCGTACGCGCACAGGAACTCAGCAGCAGTCCGGCCGCCACACTGCCGAACACAACGAACCTAAATTTTTGTTTTTTCATAATTTATAATAACTTTGTATCAATAATTCATACAAACATAATACATAAAGCATAAAACCGCACACTGCGGTTTATTATTTGTGCCAAACCTTTACAATAATTCGACAGATGACTGACGCTCAACGCATTGAAGCCTTATTGAAACACAGCGGGCTGAACGCCAAACGGTTTTCCGTGCAGATCGGCTTGCGCCATCCGGATGGGATCTACCACATCCGGCACGGCAGGAACCGGATATCCACCAAAATGGCCGACCGAATCATCTCGGCTTTTCCGGAGATCGACAAAGGGTGGCTCCTGACGGGAGAGGGGGAGATGCTCCGTGGGGCGGCGGACCGCAGCATGATGGCGCTGTTCGGCCCGACGGAAAACGGACAGCTGCAACGGCAGCCGGTGCCGCTCTACGACTTCGAGGCGGTGGCGGGATTGGTGCCGATCTTCACGAACCAGAACCGGCCGATCGACTACATCTCGATCCCCGACCTGCCGCGCTGCGACGGGGCGGTCTACGTGCGGGGCGATTCGATGTACCCGCTGCTCAAGTCGGGCGACATCGTGATGTACAAGCAGATACAGGACTATTACAACATCATCTGGGGAGAAATGTACCTGATCTCGTTCAGCTACGAGGGGGAGGAGTATATCACGGTGAAGTTCATCAAGAAGATCGAGGAGCATCCCGACCGGGTGCTCTTGGTGAGCCACAACCCGCACCATGCGCCGAAAGAGATTCCGGTTACGGCGATCCGGGCGCTGGCGATGGTCAAGGCATCGATCCGGTTCAACACGATGGGCTAAAAGCGGGTCAGCCGTTCGGCATGGACAAAACAGTTCCCGTCCCACCCGGCTTCGCCCTCCTCCGGCCGGGTGCGAAACAGGCCGAACACGGTCGAACCGGAGCCGGACAAAGCGGCATAAACGGCTCCGCGGCGATACAACTCCGCCCGGATCTGCCCCAGCAGCGGCATGCGCCGGCCGAGCGGCTCCTCGAAATCATTCACGAGCCGCTCGCGCCAAAGTTCGACAGGCTGCTGCAACACTTCGACTAACGGCACGCGCGGCGGCCGGGGCGTTACGAGTCCATACGCTTCGGCGGTCGAAACGCCGACCGGGGGTTTGACCAACAAGAGCCACCATCCGTCCAGATCGAGTGCGGGGAACGGTTCGAGCCGTTCGCCCCGCCCGCTGCCCAACATCGGCCCATCGTGCAGAAAAAAGGCGGTGTCGCTCCCCAACCGGGCGGCCAACGGGGCCAGTTCTTCTGTCGACAACCCCAACCGGAGCAGTTCGTTCAGCCCTTTCAACACGGCGGTCGCATCGGCCGACCCGCCTCCCAAGCCTGCGCCGAAAGGGATGCACTTGTGCAGGTGGATCCGAATCGCCCCAACCTCCCGGAAACGTTCCGGAAAAGCCTCCTCCAACACCCGGCAGGCCTTGACGCACAGATTCTTCTCCGCCGGGCAGTCGACCCCCTGTCCGCTGGAGGTGAACACGACGCCTCGGCCCCCCTCCTCCCCGGAATCCGCACCGTCGGCATCGGACAGCAACAACTCGACGGCGTCGCACAAGCCGCGAACGGGATAAAACAGAGTCTCGATCTCATGATACCCGTCGCTGCGCCGTGCGGTAATGTGCAGTCCGAGGTTGATTTTACAATAGGGAAAGAGGATCATCGGTTCGACGGGTTAGACCAACGGGAAAAAGAAAATCGCAACAGAAGCGGCGCGAAAGCGCCCCCCTCTCCGCCCAAACATCACGCTTTGAAAATCGAGATCCGGGTCCAAAACCGGTTTTTCCAATCGAGCATCGAGAATTCGAGCAGCAAGAAGACGAATGCCAATGCCAGCAGGTAATGGAACTGGTCGTTGTACTCGGAAAAGGCCATCGAGGAGAACTCCTTTTTCTCCATCTGGCCGATCTGTCTCAATATTTCGTCGAGTCCGACGCTGCGTTCCGAGGCGCGCACATAGCTTCCGCCGGTCAGCACAGCCAGCTGCTGCAAGAGCTGTTCGTCGAGTTTCGAGACGACGATCTGCCCCTCTTCGTCTTTCATCATCTCGCCGCCGATGACGATCGGCGCCCCCTGGGGGGTCCCGATCCCGACGGTATAAATCACCACTCCGGCCTCCTTGGCCAGCTGTGCCGCGGCAATCGGATCGTCGTCGTGGCTCTCGCCGTCGGTTACGAGGATCAAAGCGCGGCTCTGGCGGCTCTGCTCCGAAAACGACCGCACGCTCAATTCGATTGCCCGGGCCAGCGAGGTCCCCTGAACCGGAACCATGTTCGGATTCAGACCGCTCACAAAACTTTTGGCCGAGATATAATCCGAGGTGATCGGCAGCTGAATATAAGCCTCTCCGGCAAAAACGACCATCCCGACCCGGTCTTTGTCCAACTGTTCGATCAGGCGGTTCACGGCATTTTTGGTCCGTTCCAACCGGTTCGGGGCGAAATCCTCGGCGAGCATGCTGTTCGACACGTCGACGGCCAGCATAATCTCGACGCCTTTCCGGGTTACCTCGCGGAGCTTCGACCCGAACTGAGGCTGACCCAAGGCGAGGATCATCCAGATGAGGGCAATGACGGTCAAAACGAACTTGTTCCGCACGCGCCGCGGCGAAGCATCGGGCATCAACCCTTCGATCACACGGAGGTCGCCGAACCGTTCGAGCCGGCGCTTCTGACCGTACCTGTAGAGAAGATAGACAGCGATGATCAGCGGCACCGACAACAGAAACCACAGATATTCAGGCTGCGCAAATCTGAACATAAAACTCTCTTATATTTTTACCTCCGAATCCGGGTCGGCCACGGGAGGTTCCATCCCATTACTCCGAAAACCCGTTCGACCTCAAGGGATCTGTTTGAGCAGCAGATAGCGGACGACGATCTCGACCAGCAACAACCCCACCGCCCACAACAGCCAAAGGTGGTACACTTCCGAATACTTCACGAAATTTTCCACTTCGACCTTCGTCTTTTCGAGCTGGTTGATTTCGGCGTAAATCTCCGCGAGTTTCGTGTTATCCGTCGCCCGGAAATAGCGTCCGCCCGTCTGCTCTGCAATCTCGCGCAGCATCGGCTCGTCGATCTCCACCTTCGCCTGCACGAACGAAATGCCGCCCCACGCATTCTGCGTCGGCATCGGAGCCACTCCCTCGGTCCCCACCCCGATCGTATAGACCCGAATCCCGTAATCCGCCGCGATCTGAGCCGCCGTCAGGGGGTCGATCTGTCCGCTGTTGTTCACCCCGTCGGTCAACAGCACCACCACCTTGCTCGGCGAGTCGCTCTCTTTGAGGCGGTTGACCGCTGTGGCCAATCCGTTCCCGATCGCCGTCCCGTCGGCAATCATGCCGCTTTCGATCTGGTTCAGGAGGTTGACCAACGAGACATGATCCGTCGTAATCGGCGACTGGGTGAATGCCTCGCCCGCGAAAACCACCAATCCGATCCGGTCGGTCGGCCGGTCGAGGATGAATTTCGACCCGATGTCTTTGGCTGCGGCCAACCGGTCCGGTGCGAAGTCGCGGGCGAGCATCGAGCTGGAGATGTCCAGCGCCATCACCAAGTCGATCCCTTCGGCATTGACCTGCTGGCGGTCTTCGGCCGCCTGCGGCCGGGCCATGGCGAAGATCACCAGCGCGACGACCGCACACCGCAGCACGAACGGCACGTGGCGCAGCCAGTAGCGAAACGTCCGCCGCACCGGCTGCACCCCTCCGACCGACGAAACCCGGATCGCCGCCCGCCCCCGCACCGTCCGAAAGAGGTAGTACGCCGCCATCGGAACCAGCACGAGAAGCAACCACAGGATACGCGGATTCTCGAATCTGACTATCTCGAACATCTAAATGCCGTGAAATTCGTTCGGTTTATCGGACAGGTCCGTCGTCCTTTCGATCGGGCCGAACTACTCGCCGTAGATTTCGGTCAGTTTCGCCGTCAGGTCGTTGCCCCGCAGGTTGCGTGCCACGATCGTCCCGTCCGGTCCGATCAGCACGTTCGACGGGATCGACCGTACGCCGTAAATCGCCGCCGGCACGCAATCCCAGAACTGGAGGTCGCTGACGTTCGTCCACACGAGGCCGTCTTTTTCGATGGCGTCGATCCAGGCTTTCCGACCGCCGGGCTGGTCGAGCGACACGCCGAAGACGGTGAAGCCTTTGTCTTTGAAGCGGTTATAGTTGGCTACGACATGCGGGTTCTCCATCCGGCACGGGCGGCACCACGAGGCCCAGAAGTCGAGCAGCACATAGTTCCCCTGCCCGGCCACGGACGACAAGGCCACCGGATTCCCTGCGGTATCCGCTGCGGTGAAGTCGACGAACGGGTGTCCCACGCTGGTCAGCTCCATGCGGTCGGCCATCGCTTCGACCTGCTGCAGGTAGACCGATTCGCGCAGCGTGCTGTCGAATCCGGCCAAGTATTCGCGCATCTCCGGATACTCCATGCCGGGAGCCATGCGGCGGAAAAAGATATAAGCGGCAGCAATGCTCTTCGGATGGCTCTTCACGAACTCTTGTCCGAACAGAACGGCCTGGGCATAAGTGGCCAGCGTGTCCATCGTATGGAAATAATCTTCGTAAATCTTCTGTTCGGCAGACCCGGAGACCTGCACGCTGTCCGGCTGGCCGAGCGGCCCGGTCAGAGCGATCGGACTGTCTTCCAAAAAGAAAAAGGCTGCGGTTTTCCCCGTACTGTCTCCTACGGTCAGCCGGGCCAGCACGGGCAAGCCGATCTGACCGCCGAATACGGCTTTCCCTTCCGAAACTACTGCGGAATCGATCACTTGGGGCAGTTTGCCCTGCAACACGGAGAGATAAACGGTCTGACCCTCTTCCATCCCGTCCAATGCGGCGGTTACCTGATACCCGGTCCGGCAGCAGGCGCTCATCAACAGAGCGCCGAGGCTCATCAAAATCGCTTTTTTCATGATGTTATGGTTTTTACTTTGGTTTTCGATCTCTTACACAGGGGTCCCTCGAACCGACCCAGCCGCTACCTCCTCCGCTGCATCGCCCGGCGTGCCGCCGCCACCACATCCGGTACGTCGAGGCCGAATTTCACCAACAACTCCGCCGGTGTCCCGCTCTCGCCGAACAGGTCGTCCACCGCCACGTATTCCTGAGGCACCGGAAAGTGCCGTCCCAGAAGCTGCGCCACGCTGTCCCCCAGACCTCCGTTCATCATATGCTCCTCGCACGTTACCACACATCCCGTCTTGCGCACCGAGGCCAAAACGGCCTCTCCGTCGAGCGGCTTGATGGTGTGGATGTTGAACAGGTCCACGCCGACTCCCTCCCGTTCGAGCTGCTCGGCGGCCTGGATCGCCCGCCACATCAGGTGCCCCGTCGCCAAGATCGTAACGTCGCCCCCCTCGCTCCACTGCACGGCTTTTCCGATCTCGAACGGCTCGTCCTCCGGCGTATAGACCGGCTCCACCGGACGACCGAAGCGCAGATAGACCGGCCCCCGATAATCCGCTGCCGCCAGCGTCGCCGCTTTGGTCTGGTTGTAGTCGCACGGGTTGATCACTACCATATTGGGCAGCATCTTCATCAACCCGATGTCTTCCATAATCTGGTGGGTGGCACCGTCTTCCCCCAAGGTCAAACCGGCATGCGATGCGGCGATCTTCACGTTGGCATCGGTATAAGCGACGCTCTGCCGGATCTGGTCGTAAACGCGCCCGGTGGCAAAAGCGGCGAAGGTGCTGACGAACGGAACTTTACCCCCTACGGCCAGCCCCGTGCCGACACTGATCATATTGGCCTCTGCAATCCCTGCCTGAAAGAAGCGGTCGGGGTGCTCCCGGATAAACGTGTCGAGTTTGAGCGACCCGGTCAGATCGGCGCACAGCGCCACGACATCCTCCCGACTGCGTCCCAGCTCGGTCATGGCATCGCCGAAGCCGGAACGGGTATCTTTCTTCCCGGTAATGGTATAAGGTCTCATCTATGTTTTTATGCGTTATCCAAACTATAACTCTTTCGATTGCACGCCCCCCTCCTCCTCTCTCGTCCATAAAACGTCAGAACAGCAGCGAGAGTCCGATATCGACCTGCTGCACCTCCGGACCCCGATCTTTCACAAAAAGGCTCTGGGGGTAGTAGCGCGCCGACAGGGCCACCCACCGATACCCTACGTTGCATTCGACTCCGTAACGAAAATTGCGCAGGTTCAGCCCGGAGTACTGTTTCAACGTATATCGCCCCCCGTTCTCTCCCTGCTCCCGGTACTTCACTTTGGTATGCCCTTGCAGCCGAACGCCTCCGACCAGCCCGAAGTTGACGAAACCGGGACTCCGGCTTGTCGTCCCGCTGCGCCCGAACTGAAACTCGGCCAGCAGCGGAACCTGAAGATATACGGTGGTCAGTTTCGACTTCTCCAACTCGATCCCGGCTGCGTCGAACCGGTAATCGGGCACGATATATCCCGCCTCGTTCCGGGTCAAGGTCATGTTGTCTTCGAACCGAAAGTTGTTCACGGCCAGCCCCAAACCGGTGATCAATCCGAAATGGCGGTCGGAAACGAGACTCAGGTCGACGAAGTTGATGTTCACGCCGATCGATGCCGGTGTCTGACGCAGATAACCGGCCCCCTCGGGCAGCCGAAGCCGGCTGAGACTCTGCACCAAACCGTTATAATAGACCCCTATTCCCATCCAGTGGCCGCCGTGCCATTTCCAGCGTTTGGGCACGCGTCGCCCGACACGCTCCGCCGTCCAGCCCTCCCCGCTCTCGGCACCGAAACCTCCGACGACGCGCACCGGCAGCTCTGCTTCGTCCGCAGCCTCCACCGCAACCGGCTCTGCAACAGCATCCTGTGCAACTGCAACGGGGACCGTCCAACCCAACAGCCCGGCGAAAAGAATAAACATCGGCGTTCTCATCATGGGGATCGAATTTCTCCTCCTGCGGCGGAGGATTGAAGCAAATATAGACATTTTTTCGGTTGGCCCGACAATTATCACACAAACCGTTCGACTACGGGTACCAGCAGGGCGGTGATCAACCCCATCAATCCGATCGCCAGACCGCTCACGGCCCCTTCGACTGCACCCATCTCCATGGCCTTCGCGGTTCCCACGCCGTGGGCGGCGGACCCCATGGCCAACCCTTTGGCGATCCGGCTGGTGATCTTCAGCTTCCGCAACACGAAAGGTCCTGCGATGCTTCCGAAAATCCCGGTGAAGACTACGACGATGGCGGTCAGCGAACCGATCCCGCCGGACCGTTCGGCAATCGACAGGGCAATGGGGGTGGTAACGGATTTGGGGACTAACGAGGCTTCGATGACTTGGCCGGCGCCGAACAGCCTCAGGATCAGAATCACACTCACGATGCCGACAGCGCTCCCCACGACGACCGAGGTTACGATCGACACGGCATTGGCTCTGAGGTGGCCGACTTGCCGGTAGAGTGCATAGCCGAGTGCCACGACCGACGGCCCCAGCATAAAGTCGATCAAGGCGGTCGCGCTGCGATAACGGTCGTAAGGAATCCCGGTGGCGAGCAGGAACAGGATCAATACGGCGGCTGAGGTCAGCAAGGGGTGCAGCAGAGCGATCCGTGTGCGCCGGTACAACCACAGTGCCAGCACATATACGCCGATCGTCAGGGTCAACAGAAAAACGGGCGACTCGATCAACCGACCGAATAACTCTCCTGTACTACCGTGTTCCATGATTTCGCTCCCGAATATTGCGTCTCCGTTTCCATATTTCCATCTGCTGCTGCATCCCGGCCACAACGGCTACGATCAACAGGGTGCTCACTCCGGTCGCTGCGAGGATGGCGACCCAGTGGGCCGAAATCCATGCTGTGGCGGTTACCAATCCGACGGCGGCGGGCAAAAAGAAGAGGACGAGGTTCTCGAGCAGCAATTCGGAAAGACGGCTCACGCGCTCCGGAGAAAGCCAGCCGAATACCAAAGCGACGAAAAGCAGGACCATGCCTAAGACGCTTCCGGGAATAATGCCGCCGATCAATGCGCTCACGCCGATGCCGAGCAGATAGAAGAACAACAGCCAAAAGGCTTGAACCAAAAATTTCATCTTGCAAAGATAGAACAAAGCGCTCGAAAGGGCAATGTGTCGACTCTTCCAAGGTTGGGCGGATGGCACACCCTTCGGGTGTCTTGCTGGCAGCCTCTGCCCTCGATAGTCGATGGTCGAGAGTGCAGGTCGGAGTCAGCGGGGACTGCTTGCAGGCCTCCGCTGCCGGGGGCTTCGGCCTGCCCACTTCT
>JAFLSI010000061.1 GCA_022511025.1 Rikenella sp.
GCTTCCCAAGCTGAGGGTCGCGAGTTCGAACCTCGTCTTCCGCTCCAATAGAAAATGCACGAAAATCCCTGTAAATAAAGGGCTGTAGAGAAAAGAGGTCAGGTTACTGAATCTCTTTTTTTTGTGCAAAGTCCGCAAATTTGGGTATGTTTGCAGTGGAATGTTTCACAGAAATATGGTCAAAAGGTAGCCTTTCGGAGAAGATGCGGGATTAACTGTTGTCGAATAGAAAATTATGGTAGAATCAGACAACAGAAGACTGCATGCCGAGTTTATTGCTCGAATGAAAGCCCAAGAGGCGAAAAAGGCTGCCCCGTTAATCCCGGACAAGAACTGGAAGATTGTCGATTTTTCCGGAAAGGTGCCGGAGGATACGCCGATGGTGCAGACTGATGCCGGAGATATTCTGCCGGCCCAGACGATACCAGGATGGATAGAACCGGAAATTCAAATCGGAGAGACGGGCTATTGGAAAGGAATAGTTGGATGGGGATTGGTTGTCGGAATGGTGTTGATCGGTTGCGGATGGTGGATCGGGCGATGGAAAAGACAGAAATATTTACGTTTAAAAAAAAGTCATAAAATGAGACTCTTTACAAAACCTCTTTCTCGGGATTTAGATCAGATGAATGCCGAAGAGTTGTATCGGTACTTGGTGGAAAATGTCGAACATGACGATGCCGTACAGATCGTCGGCAAAGAGATCACAACCAACGAATCGCGTGCCCAGCAACTGGCAGACGAACTCCAGCAAGCAGAAATACCATTACAACAATCCGTCGAAATTGCCCAACAACGGAAGCAGATTTTGAGCTATGTTGAACGTTTGAAGCAAATCTCTACTCAACTCGGTCATGCCATATCTGAATCCGGTTGGACTCAACAGGAAATCGTCGCCACCGTTGTACCTACGCAGACAGCGAATAAATCGGAGCTAAGTGCATTCGAAGAATCGATCGGCGTGGACCCCAAAACAGCTCCAGACGTGCTGAGAAACGAAACAGAGATACTTGTCCTCGGGCAAAGAGAGATGGACGAGTCTGAAGTAAAACAGGAAGAACGGGTCAAATTGTCCGGCTGGATGACGTGGCTCCAAATCTGCATTGGATTGGGGATTGTAGGAACATTGTGGGAATTGTTCGCTTATCTGGCATTTGCCTACAGTGTATTCTCGGGAATGGTTACACTATGTTTTTGCATGGCGATGCTGGGAGTAATCAGTATCGGAATAGGATTCTTTTCAAAGTTGAGCGAGCGTAAACGAGGTACGATTTTTTTAGCACAGAGTTATGTCAGCCTATTTATCGCCGACCACGTTTTGAATGCCCTTGCGATCGGTACAGAGTCGAAAGCCATCGGTGCAGCTTTGGTCGGGGGAGCGTGGCTGACTTACTTGGGATGTTCCAAGAACCTTAAACGAGCTTTTCCAGACCGCAGAGTCAATCTGTGGATGAAACTGTGGGTGGCCGGAATTGCCGTATTGCTGCTTTTGAACTATGTCATGCTCTGGAATTACTTGAGACTGAAATTATAAATCGGTAACGTAACTAATCCTGTTCTATCTCACATAGAAAAGTGCAACTCCAATGAAAGAGAGTGAAATTAAAGACTTAATTTGACCAATTTGAATCTGCGGCTTGAGAATTTAAAAAGTGTGAAATATTGGAGTACGCGAGAGTTGCAATTTTTGTTAGGCTACTCAAAATGGGAAAATTTTACCAAAGTCATTGACAAAGCTAAAAAATCGCGCCTACAAGCCGACAGAAAACTTATGGATCATTTTCCTGAGATCAGAAAAACGACACCAATGTCCAAAAGTACTGAAATCGAAGAAGTAGGTGTGGCCGTGTAAAATCTTTTCAGATATGAAATTCAAATATTTCTCTTGTCTTTCTTTACCGCCTATGCGATAGTTCTCCTATCTATTTCGGCTCTTACCGCAAACTCCGGATTCTCGAAACGCTGCAGGAGAATCCGGAGTTTGCGGAGCTGTTTGCTTCGATCCGGGACGGCATGCCGCTTCGGGTGGCGCTGGCTCGTGTGATCGACTTCGATGCGGTGCGGCCGCAGGCGGGGGAACCTGACTACGAGGATTTCAACCGATCGAGGGAGGAGTACAAAACCCGGCAGGGAGAAATGACCGAACGGCGCAAACGCATCGAGGAAAACCAAGCGAAGTCAAAGGTCGAAATCGAGGAGTTTTTCCGCTCGGTCGGGGCGGACGATGAGGAGCAGACTGGCTTTGCCGATTTCCTGCATCGGATCTTCGACGATGTTTTCGAGGATAAGATGGGGAGGACGGCTCTCAAAAAGTTGTGGCAGGCGTACAAGTATGTCGAGGAGTGCATCGGCACCTGGCGGGGCCATTTGGATCAGGACTTGGTGATCTGGAAAGCGGTACAGATCGCCCGGTATTTCAACTCAGCGCTGTTGGTGGTGGAGTCCAATTCGTTGGATGTGAAGGGGGACGAGGGGGATCATTCGCTGACGATTTTGGACGAGATCAAGGATTTCTATCCGCATCTTTACTGTCGGACCGACCCGCAGAAGATTCGGGAGGGATTGCCTGCCCGTTACGGCTTCCACACGAATGCCGCGACGAAGACCGACTTGGTGAACCAGATGAACAAGCGGTTCCGGGAGGGAGGCCACATCGAGCGGGACGGACGGGCATTGGACGAGGCAGACTGTTACGAGATCAAGCCGGACGGCAGTTACGGGGCGGTGGATGGCGAGCACGACGACATTTATATGAGTCGTGCGATCGGCCTGAAAGCCTCTCAAACGATGGATCCTCCGGCATACCAGACAAGCGATCCGGTCCGTCCCCGCCGGAGCAGCCCGGTGCTGACCGAATCCAATGTGTAGAGTCTAAAAATTGATCGTATCTTTTTGTCCTGCTTTTACTGGTTTTAGCTCGCAGTGATAATATTTTCTGAAAACCTGCTTTGCTTTCTCAATCGCACTGTTCCCGCTATTGGCCGGTATCGAGTTAGCTACAATACGAGCATAGTATTTTCCTGTCAATTTTTGTAGCCAACCTTTGTCCCTGAATTGTTTTAGTGTATCTTGCAGTTGAGAAATCGCCCTTTCAGCGTCTCCTTTTTTCAGTTCGACAAAACACCCGTGAGGAGAACCCGTCCCCGCTTTTTCGATCAATAACAGCCAATCGCAAGCATTGCGTCCGATAATCCGATTTTTCAAAAGTCCTTTGTCTATGTTGTAGACGTGTATTCTTTGGCATGTATTGGAACAGAAGTGGTATTTGACACCGTTTTCCACCGGTGTAGTAATGCCACTTTTAGGACAAGCTGGGTGTTGTGCGTGAGGCGAGGTTACAGCATTTAATTCTCTACAAAGATCGTCAAAATAGAGTGGCATGGCAGGTCCTTTTAATCGTAGATAATGTCGTATAGTTTTGCCGTCATCTCTTCGATGTAGTCGGACGCACTATCCAACTCATTTCCTCCTAACATCCCAATTTCCAGATCGACGATTGATTTGAACATCCCGGTTTCTCCATTGATATAATACGCACTAATTTGATCCAACGGAATAACACGGTTCATCGGCACAATTTTTTCGCTTTTTTTCGTGGATTTGGCATGTGCTTTATCCGCATTGATCAACAGATTGAAAGCCGTGATAATATACGGACTGTGCGTAGTGAGGAACAACGTACTTTCTTTGTTGTCCGAGCAGGCTGTGTTGATTTTCTGAGCGATGTCGAAAATCAATTCCTGTTGAGCTTTCGGAAAGAGATTCTGCTCTGGTTCTTCGATGAAGATATGCGAACCGTGATATTCCAACCGTTTTTTTAGTCGCAAATTAACCGCCGTTACAATTTCTTCGGTAATCTCTTTCATGGTGGAGATCGTCCCATCTTTCATTGCTTCCACCATTAAATCATTTAGATATTTACGACTTACGCTAACTCGACGTCTGAAAACTATGTTTGTTAGGTAATCAATCATCACATACATCGGCATAGACGATTGTACACCACTGGAAGCATAAAAAGGAGAAATCGTTTTGTTTTCAGCTATTTTCAGTACTTCTTTGCCGTTTTTGCTGTCGTAATAAAACTCCATTCCCCCCAAAAAAGGCATGGATAACGAACGATCTCGATTATAGTAGCGTTTAATCTCGTCCCACTCATTAATAAAGTTGAAAAGATTATCAATGGTTTTTGTTCTATATTCGGACTCAATGTTTCTGAATACCGCCACCATATTGCGTTCCGAAGGCAAAAAACATAGTTTTACATTGTCCGCATCTCCCAGTCTTTTTCCTTTTTGGGGCTTAATCTGGGCATTGCATATATCTTTCTCATGATTGTATTCAATCCGTACCCACTCACCTTCATATTTAATACGACTGTTGTTATCGAAAAAACTATCCGGGAGTTTATGAAAGCGTTGCAGCTCTTTGATGAAATGTTTATAGGTCGTATAATATTTCGTATTATTGTGCACGATGCAATATTTCTCCACGTAACGACAGAAGCAGACGATTTTCATAATCGTGCTTTTTCCGCTGCTCTGTGGTCCGATAATGAGGTTGAATTTTTTTAAATCCAACCGCACTTCAGTTGTAATCGGTCCGATATGACTGATCGTAATCGTTGTTCCCATTTATTTAGAGCTATTCTACGCCAAATATATGCAAAGTTAACAAATAGTTCTAAATACAACTAAATGTTTTACCCCAGAAACTGTTGTGCGAGGGCTTGGGCTTGCAGGTTCCGGGTATCGTCCGCCCCCGGAGCAACACCCGAAACAACACCCGGAGCAAGATCCTGAACAACACCCGGAGCAAGATCCTGAACAACACCCGGAGCAACGTCCGCAGCCAGAGCCGGACCACCATCTTGTGCTGCAACCTGTCCGGCCACTTGGGCAGCCAGAGCCGGATCCATTTGCCCCGTTTCCGCCTGCGCTTTGAGTTGTTTGAGGTCATTTTTGAGTTTCTCCGCAAACGGCATCGACGTATTGTCCAAGAGCATTTCCAACGGGATTGCCCCCGTCTGGAACAGTTGGAACAGCATATCATCCATCGCCGCCCGGAACACCGGCGTATCCGCCGACTGCGAAACCGTCAAGTTGAAATCCACGATCTTCTGCGCCATCAGCGGGTCATAGAAACGCGCCGTTTCCGAATAAGCATCCCCAGAAATATCCACATGCCGGCGATCCGTATAGTATTGCATCAGCACCTTCAGCAGTTTTTCATCCCGATCCTGTTTGAACATACGGAACGCCTCGAAATACGATCCGATAGTTCAGCGTACTGTTTTGTGCCTGTTGTGCATAGAGTGAAGACGGCGTGCCCGCATATTGAGGAGCTTGCCCTTGGATTGCCCCCGACACCCCCGAGATTTGTTGCAGGAGGTTCATTTCCAGCTTCAGCATATCCCACGCCCCGATATTCGTCGAATTGGACGCCACCTGTTGCGGCACCGCCCCCGAGCGCGTCGGTTTGTACAGAATCACCCCATTCGACTTCACCCATTCCGCCGCGAAATCCTGCACCGTCATCCCCTCCGGGACACTATCCTCCGGCACCATCAACACCCCCTTTGCGCTTGTCCCCATGATGAAATCGATCATTACGATCAAACGGTTGATATACCGTTGGATATCGATCAAATCGTTCATTGCGCCACGTATCGCCCCATCCGTCATCGGTAAAGTTGCAAACGAGTAGGGATGTTCCTCGTGCGTATAAGGTGTTTCCGACGAGCGGATGCACACCCCGTTCGGCGTCAGGAACTGCACCTGCCAGTACGACTCATATTTTCGTTCCGCATACAGCAGCGCCACACGTTCCCGTTCCATGCCCAACTTCAAACCCTGCTCCAGCCGCTCCGCATTGATTGTCTCGATTTGCGACAGAGACAATTCCGTAATCTGCTCCGTACCATCCGCATAATCGTGGACATACGTTACCCACCGGCCCAGCCGCTGCCACACCTCGAAAACCCGGCACTTCGACGGATTGTCCGGCCGGAGGAACGCCGCCACCCCCCGTTCTTTTGTTATATCCCGTCCCGCATAAATCTCCATGCGATCGTAGCAGTCGGCATAGATTTCGCGTAAAGTTTCTACATCCTGAGGCGAGGAGGCGAAATGGCCGATCAACTCATCCATCGTATAGTCATGGATTTCGCCGATTCGCCTCAAGTCGAACAGCCGTGGATCCTCTATGTCCGTATTAAAGAAGAGTCGGTTGGCCCCGACCAAGTCGACCCGTCCGTCCGCCCGGTTTTTTGTCGACCAGAACGTATAGCGCGTTTTGGTACACGCCAATCCCGCCAGCAGCAGCTCTTCCAACACCGCGATGTCTATCCGGTCGGTTTTGTTCAGCTGGTGGCACGCCTGCAGCGTATTGGTCAGCATGTCGCCCAGCGAGGCATCATCTTTGGCACGGGCATAGACAATGCTCTTCGACGGATTGGAGAGCAGCTGCCCCTCGATATTGCGTATGAACTGCTGAATAAAGTTGTGTTTGAGCGGCACACGTCCTTTGGAAGAGAGGAGTTGGTCTTCTCGGATTGTGGTTCCGGATTCGGGGTCGACGATCGGGTCTCCCCACTGGTCTCCGTTTTTGTATCGGATGTTTCGGGCCCTCTCTCGTCGGAATTCCGCCAAGCGGTTCCAGTCGTTTTGGCAGCGCATCAGCAAGTCGAAATCCTCGCCCGTCCGGTCGAACGAGCGTCGTTGTTCGGCGATCGTCGACCGGACCGATTTTACCGGCGCGAACCGCGCCTGCGCCCGCATCGTTTTTATGTCAGTTTTCAGCAGCATGGCTATCGAGTGTTAAAGTTTACGAAATAAGTCTCTTTCGGTTCGGAAGGCGGAACATCCGACGAGAACCATTACCTTTGTTACGACGAACCAAAGAAAGAATCGATTATGGGAGGCAAAACAGCTTGGATCGACGCACAGAGTTTGGCCAAGGCGCGCGCTTTGTTTGAGACGGGCGAGATAGACCGGATCGAAACAGGGACGGTGGCCGGTTTGTGTGCCATCCATCGCTATCTGTTCGACGGGCTGTACGACTTTGCCGGTCGGGTTCGGACGCTGAATATCGCCAAGGGCAGTTTCCGGTTCGCCAACGCGCTCTTTTTGCCGGCAATCCTGCCCATGATCGAACAGATGCCAGAGAGGACATTCGAAGAGATTGTCGCAAAGTACGTGGAGATGAACATCGCCCATCCTTTCATGGAGGGGAACGGTCGGGCGACCCGGATTTGGCTCGACATGCTCCTGAAAAAGCAGCTTCGGCAGGTGGTGGATTGGCGACGGGTAGACCGGGATTTGTATCTGCAGGCCATGGAGCGCAGCCCGATCAACGACCTGGAGTTGCGGACCTTGCTCGGCGAAGCCCTGACCGACCGGGTAGACGACCGGGAGGTGATTTTCAAAGGGATCGAGCAGTCGTACTATTACGAGGGCTACGAGGCGGAGTAGCGGTTCCATCATGGTCATGGTTTAATTTTATTTGTCATTTCGGCATCCGGGGCCGGGCTTTCGGGCATCAGGGAGAATCACTCCCCAAAGGTGGGGAATCGTCCGGCACAACCGGAAGATGTGGCCCGATGATCAATCGCCCGGTGTTCCCCGGTCGTAGCGGTCCAGGAACTCTTTGCGCAAGGCGTTCATTTCCTTCGTGATTGTTTTGTACTCCGGCGATCCCGTTTTGGTTTCGTCTCTTAGTTTGAGCAGTTTTTCCACCTGCCGATCCGTTTTTCGGAGTTCCAGCAGCCACTTTCGATCCCGTGTTCGTGCTCGTTGCGCCTCCTCTTGGGAGGGGTAGTAAGCCGGGAATCCGCCCTCGCGTTCCGAACGGCGGTAGACATCATCCAGCATCTCCAACTTCTCCTTCAAGTCATAGTAACGCACCGAAGGATTTTCCCCCCTTTCCACCTCCGACACGAAAGCATTGATAAACGGAATATCATTTGCTCGCAGTTCGTCCCCCGGTTCCGCTATGCACCGCCAGGTACGGACAAGGAGTCGTCCCACCCCACCCGTATATCCGAGGAACAGGTGTTCCATCTTCGACGGATTGATGTCGAGCCAGTTCAGCCACCGGTTGACCTCTCCCCTGTCGTTCATCCCCGCCGGCACCGTCGCACTGCCTCCTCCCAGTTCGTTCAGCCACTCGCAGACCGCCTTGAACGCGATCAACGTATTGCGTCGTCCCAATTGGCTCTCGGGAATCGTCTGTCCCCGGAGAGCCTCCCGGAAGATCGGCCGTCCCATGAAATCCTCGTTCACCTCCAGTTCATACAGCGGGTGCAGATTCGACGGCACACCCTGACCGCCGAAGAGCGGGAACAGTATTCGGCCTCGGTACGTACTGCCGTACAGGCAGCCGCCGATCGTGTACTGTCGACCCTTCCGGACGAAACAGCCTCCTATGCCGCCACTCTGCCTTCATCCGATCTCTCCTCCTGTCCCGACACCGGCTATCATCCGGTCGAGTCCGGCGGCACGATCGTCCAGCAGAACCGGATTTGGGTGAGTGCCGCCTCCAACCCATTCGAATTCAATCCGACTCAGATTTACCGGGTCGGCAGCTATGGCGAGCGGATTCTCGATCTGATTGCCACCGTCGAACGGATGACCGAAGCCGCTTACGGCTACCAGCCCCTTCTGGTCTTCACCGACCGGGCCGTTTATGCATTGGAGAGCGGCGAAGGGGAGATGCTTTATGCCCGGACCATTCCGATTCTCTCGCGGACCCTGCTCGAGGGGACGAATGCCGTCGAGGGAGACGGGACCATCTTTTTCGTCTCGACCTCCGGAATCACCGCCATTGTCCGAGGGCAGATCGCCACGATCTCCGCACCGATGAAACGGTATGCCGCTCTGCATCCGTGGGATGAGACACTTCCCGACTTCGACGAGTATATTGGCAGCGCCCGGTTGATGTTCAACCGCAAGGAGTCGGAATTGATCGTCTACAACCCGGCCTATTGTTATGCCTATATTTATTCGTTGTCGGGTCCGTATTGGACACGTCGAACTTGGGATGGTTTTGTGGAGCCTTATTTCAACGAATTGGCGACATCGTCCGGCATTGCCACTCTGTCCGAGGAGGATTCCTCCCGTCCTCTTCCGGAGAGCCGGCTGATCACCCGCCCGTTGAAATTCGGTTCTTTGGAATACACCCGTTTGGAGACATTAGCTGCCCGGCTTCACCGGGACGAATCGACCTCTTTCGTTTTGTCCGTGGAGGGTTCCGACGATGCTGTCCATTGGCATCCGTTGCACTCGGAGCGCAACTTGCGGCATATCCGCCGCACTCCCTCTTCGTTCCGTTACCATCGGGTCATCCTTTCCGCAACTGTCGGGGTTTATTTGGCGATTACCCATTTCGACGTTGAGTTTTACAACCGTTTCATACACCGTTTGCGATGAAAAACCGATTGGACACCAAATTGGAGCGGGAGCGGATCGGGAGGATTATCCGGGACCGACGGGAGGCGTTAGATTTATCGTTGCGTGATTTGTCGGATGAGAGTGGAGTGGCGTTGGGGTCTCTTTCTCAGTTAGAGCGGGGACACAATTTTACAGTCCACATTTTGCTTCGTCTCTGTTCCATCCTTGACTTGACCCTCGATCTTCGCATCGACATAGAATAAAAAGTCTATATTTGTTCATCAGTATCGGCTTTCCCCGTACGTATGTTTCACAAATGTTTCACGATATCGAGAAGATTTTGGGTTTAATATGCTGACAAATAGCGATATATGAATTTTAATCAATAGCTTCCCAAGCTGAGGGTCGCGAGTTCGAACCTCGTCTTCCGCTCCAATAGAAA
>JAFLSI010000062.1 GCA_022511025.1 Rikenella sp.
TTGCCGAGCGGCGAGGAGGAAAACAAGCGCAGCGCAGTTAAAAAGAACGGTTCCAGACCCCGGCACAAAGAACGATACTATAACAACAAGGATGGTTTAAGCTCCTTGGGTTGTCCGTTCCAGTTTTTTCATCACACTGAAGAGGAAGATCGCCGACACCGCGCAGCAAGCTACCAGAATACCCCACAAGATCCAGAGCGGCATTCCGCCCCACAGGTAGCCGATGATCGCCAAGAGGTAGTTCCCCACCGCCGTTGCTGCCAACCAGCCCCCCTGAGCCAGCCCCTTGTACTTCGGCGGCGCCACCTTCGAGACGAACGAGATCCCCATCGGACTGAGGAACAGTTCCGCAATCGTCAGCACGAAATAGGTCCCGATCAACCAGTTAGGCGACACACGCCCCGCCTCGGTCAACCCGCCGATCTCCTTTAATGTATTCGGCGTAGGCAGTCCTACCGACGCCACAGCCAGCAGGACGAACCCCAAAGCCGCAATCACCATCCCGATGCCGATCTTGCGCGGAGCACTCGGTTCTTTTCCCTTTTTGTTGAGCCATGAGAAGAAAGCCACCGTAATCGGCGTGAAAAGCACGATGAAATAGGCGTTGAACTGTTGGAAAATCTGCGGCGTGATCGACATTTCGGCCGGGAACGAGCGGTAAGCCCAGCAAGCCAATCCGCCACCGATCACCGCTAATGCCGCTCCACTCCCTTTGGCCCGGGCCGTTGTCCCCTGGAAGATCGAGAGCACCCCGTAGAAGCAGACCGCGAACGGCAGCAAAGTCAGGAGCGAGAATCCGAACCGGTCGAATCCGCTGACCGCCGTCTGCGTGTAGTCGCGCGCGAAGAAAGTCATCGTCAGACCGTTCTGGTGGAACGACATCCAGAAGAAAATTACCACAATGAACACCAATCCCAGTGCCACCAACCGATCTTTGACCTGTTGCGGGGTGAGTTCGACAGTATCACCCGTATGCTCAACAATCTTTTGTTTTTCGGTCTTGTCGACCGCCTTATAGTATTTTCGGAAACCGACAAAGATCAACATTGAGACGATCAGCGACAAGCAAGCCACTCCAAAACTATAGTTATACGACCGACTCAGCGACGGAAGATACGAAGCTCCGAAAACCTGTAGTTTCTGCGGATCGATCGTTTGACCAATTTCAGCCTGCAACTGTACCCCCACGATCGCTTCGGCCATGAGCAAAGCAGTCGAATCTTTGCGCCGATTCAGTATTGGGAGTTTCACTTCCGGATCAATCGTCCCGATCTGTTCGGCAAATCTCCGAACAATGGTATTGTATTGCACCACACAAGCCGCCGTATCATTCACCGGAGTCAAAGAAGCATAAATATGCTGCCGTACAGCAGCAGCATTAACCAGTGCGGAATCCTGCACTGCAGCCAACATACCGAGAATAACCGAATCGGCATACCGGTCGAGTTGCACCAATTCTTCGCCGCCAAGCAAAGTTCCGAACACCATCGCAGCCGACGGAACCGGCATCTGTTGCGCAATACTGTCCGCCGGCAAAACCGAACTGTTTAGTGCAGCCCATGCCTGCGGATCAATCACTACAGTTCGTTCAAGATTACCACTGGCGATCACCCGTTCATCGTTCCTGATGGCGGAATCTTTTTGGAATTCATGTTGTCTATTGGTTTGAATCGCCAAATTCACATAACCTTCCGGAGTGATCGTGTGCTGTTTGAATTGATTAACCAAGGCGGGCAGATTGGGATCGTATTTATAACCATCCTGCGCCATAAAATAATTCGAGACTCCGTCAGCCGCCGACGGCGCGAAGAAGGCCCCGATATTGATGCACATGTAGAAGATGCTGAACGCGATGTCCCGTTTTGCGCTGTACTTCGGATCGTCATAGAGGTTTCCAATCAAAGCCTGCAGGTTTCCCTTGAAGCATCCCGTTCCGAGGGCAATCAGCGCCAGCGCGCCGAACATGGCCATCTGCGCCTCCATCCCGACCCCGGTCGGAATGGAGAGACAGAAATAGCCGATGAACATAATAACAATTCCTAAAATAATCGTTTTGCTATATCCGAGTACTTTGTCTGCCAACAATCCCCCGAACAACGGCAAAAAGTAGATCATACTCATGAAAATGCCATACGTGGTACTGGCCTGATCCTTCGTGAAGCCGAACTTCGCCTGTAGGTAGAGCACAAAAATAGCCAGCATGGTGTAGTAGCCGAACCGCTCTCCCATGTTGGCCAGCGCCAGCACGAACAGGCCTTTGGGTTGTCCTTTTAACATGTCGTTTCTATCGTTTTTGGTTAATAATTCCGCACAGAGAGTGGTTACAAAGTTAACAGGATCCGGCACACCGGCAAGCGATTTGTTAAATATCCCACAAATTCACCGTCCCCCGTCCCGAACCTCCCGCCTGTCCCCCTTCGGGTAGCGCAGCGGCCGCCGGAGGATCGCCAGCAGTTCGCCCGTCGGACAGAACAGCCGACACCACGGTCGCTGTACGAACAGCGACGCCGCCAGACTCCCCCCCGCCAGAAGCAATGTCCCGACCGAAGCCGACCGAAGCAGAAAGACCGAAAAAGGCTCCACATCTTTCAAATCGAAGTAGGGCAAAGTCAGCAGCAGCACCACGATCGCGGACAGGAACCCCCGTTTGATCCACCGTGCCGCCTGCCGCACCCGTCGGGCAATCGGCCGGTCGAGTCCGACCCGTCCGAGCAGCTCTTGGGCCGCGCCGAACGGACAGAGGTACGAGCAGTAGAAGCGCCGCGAGGTAACGAGCGGCAGCCCCACGCTCAAAACCGCCATGACGGCGACTCCGATCCGCACCGTCCCCGACGCGCCGAAGATCAGCCACTGGTAAAACAGTGCGACCGACAAAAAAGCCCCCTGCCAAATCCCCAGAACCGCCACCGACAGCACCAATGCCGGAATCCGCATCCGCCGCGTATTTTCCGGCGAGATGAAACAGGCCAGCACCATGACCAAAACCGACAGAATGGCGAACTCTCCGATGTAGTCGGTCATGGGCCTCGTCTGGTGCCGCCCCTCCTCCACCGGCACCTTTCCCAAGAAGGCCGCCAAGGTGCCGTTGACATTGTCGACCACTGCCTGCGCCGTCTGGGTGGCTCCGGCCGTCGCATCCACCGCCCGCAGCGGATCCTGCAGGTAACGCCCGTTCCACCGTTCGAGCAACCGGTCCTCCTCGATCAAGGCCAAGAAATGGGGTGTCTCGCGGTTCGGCAGCAGACGCACCCCGCGAATAATCTCCCACTCGTCGAGCAGAATCGCCACGGGAACCGGTCCGGCCATCCCCCGCCGGCTGTTGGTCTCCCACCCGCCGACCAGCACATAGCCGTTCGGCTCACCCGCCGCCCCCCGGCGCCGGGACTCCGTCTCTCCGCCGACGAACCGCACTTCGTACTTCACCGAATCCTGTGTCGTGAGGATCGTCTCCCGGCCGAAAAAGGCGTTCGTCAAGGCCGTATCCACCGCCACCGGCCCCGCTGTCCCGCCCGCCGCACTCTCCTCTCCGGCATCGAACAGCAGCCGCTTGTTCTGGTGCAGCGCATAGAGCACCACGATCAGCAGCAAAAGTTTGGGTATTTTCTGGACGACAATGCGCCGCAACCGTTCACCGTTCATACTCCGATCCGGAAGTTTTTAGTCTTGGACAAATATACGATTTTTCCGGCTGTTCCGGTTTGAACCCGTTCAAACTGCTGGCACAGAGAATCTTTTTACGCAAAAAATCCCCCGAAAATTTGGAAATCCGACTTTTATTCGCTTATTTTATGACCGTAACGTCGCAACCGGAGCAGGTAAAATTACAGGAGGCGCTCGCAGCCATTGTTTCTACACTCCCCCTATTTTAATTTTACGTCATCCGTTCAAGAAAGCAGAAAATGAAGAAACTGTTACTCTTTCTATTCACGCTGTGTGCGTGCTGCGGTTGCGGTCAGCGGACGATAGTTCGTCCGCTGGCTGTGGATCGAGCGGTTCCGTTAGAGGGAGTCGTACTGGAAGACTCGCTGTTCACCTCGTTCGCTGCGAATCTGCAAGTCATTGGAGATTACCTTGTTGCAATCTACCTCGACACCTGCACAAATCAAGGTCATCTGTACACGAAAAACGGCGAACGGCTCGTCGATTTCTGTCCTATCGGCAAAGGACCCGGCGACGCGATTGCGGCGAGCGTTGTCGTACCCGATCGGGACACGACGACCTTTTGGATCTATGATGCCCAGGTCAAAAAGATGATCCGGTGGCACCTCGATTCCCTGCTGGCCGGGAACCGGACACCGATGGAAGAACGGGTGCTCGACGTTCCGTTCTTTGCCGACGAGATTTTTGCTGCGGCCAACGGAATGGCTGGTCTTTTAAGAGCCTCCATCATACCGACCCGGCATGCCGACCGTTTCGCACTGCTGACCCGAGAGGGCGAGGTGAAATACAGGTACGACCGCTTTCCGGAGGCAACGGATACGATTCGGATGAAATCGGCCTGGCGGAGCAGTTCGGCCACCCTCTCGCCCGATGGCAAACGTCTGGCTGCGGGGATCCGTTTCGGAGCGATTCTGGAGTTTTTCGACGTGGAGGAGGAGACGATCCGGCAACGGCATATCGAATATTTCGTCGAACCGGAATTTCCGTATGACCAATGGGGCAATCCGACGGATTACGAGGTGATTACATTCGGTTTCGGCCCCCTCTGCGCTTCGAACAAACAGGTCTATGCCGCATACAACGGGACGAAAAATTTCCAAAAAATGGATTATTTGGCCGTCTTCAGCTGGAACGGAGCCTCGGAGGCGGTTTATCGAACCGGGGTGCGCTTCATGAGAACGGCTTACGACGAGACGACGCATGCCATTTTCGCCATAGCCCTCTCGCCCGAAGGCGAATACCGCCTGATGCGGTTCGATCTGCCTCTCGGAACCTCTTCGGATACCGCATCCGGAAACGCAAAACCATAAAACAGAGACTGCAATGAAAAGAACAATTCGACCTTTCGGCATTTTCGAGATGTATCTGCTGGTTTTGGCAGTTGTCATCGCAAGCTTGAATTACGACGCGAGTCGTGAGTACGAATGGCTGAAAGCCGGAATCTGCATCCTGATCGGTTGGGGTGCGGGGGTCGCGGTCTACCGGTACGGTTTCAGCCGGGGAATCAAGAAGTAAAATTTCGATCCGAATCATGCGGCGGTCGAAAATCGGTCGCCATACAATCCACCACCCCGACCGAGAGAGATTTGGAATAAAGTTCGTACTTTCGCGGAACCAAAACCAGAGGATCCACACACCATGAACGACAACAGACCGGTCAGAGTCCGTTTCGCCCCCAGCCCCACGGGGCCGCTCCACATGGGCGGCGTACGCACGGCGTTGTACAACTACCTTTTCGCCCGGCAGCACGGCGGAACCTTCCTGCTCCGCATCGAAGACACCGATTCGCACCGGTTCGTACCGGGAGCCGAGGCCTATATCATCGAATCGCTCCGGTGGTGCGGCATCGAGATCGACGAAGGGGTGGACGTCGGAGGGCCGCACGCTCCCTACCGGCAGAGTGAACGGCGCGAAATCTACCTCGAATATGCCGAACGGCTCGTGGAAAACGGGTGGGCCTACTATGCGTTCGACACGCCGGAGGAGTTGGAGGCGATCCGAAAGAGCTGCGAAGCACGGGGCGAGACCTTTGCCTACAACTATGCCGTGCGGACCCGGTTAGCCACTTCGCTCGCCCTGCCGGCGGAGGAGGTGAAAGCGCGCATCGCGCGGGGCGACCAGTGGACGATCCGGTTCCGGATGCCGGAAGACGAACGGATCGAAATGGACGACATGATCCGGGGTCATGTCTCGGTGAACAGTTCGACCTTGGACGACAAAGTGCTCTACAAATCGGCGGACGGACTGCCGACTTACCATTTGGCCAACATCGTGGACGACTCCCTGATGGAGATCACGCATGTGATCCGGGGCGAGGAGTGGCTGCCGTCGCTGCCGCTGCACGTGATGCTCTACCGGGCATTCGGCTGGGAGGATCGGATGCCGCGGTTCGCCCACCTGCCGCTGCTGCTGAAACCGACGGGGGGAGGCAAGCTGAGCAAACGGGACGGAGACAAGTTGGGATTCCCGGTCTTTCCGCTGCAATGGACGCCGCCGGAGGGAGGCGAGGGGGCGAGAGGTTACCGCGAGGACGGCTATTTCCCGGAAGCCTTCGTCAACCTGCTGGCCCTCTTGGGCTGGAATCCGGGAAACGACCATTCGGAACTCCTGTCGATGCAGGAGATGACCGAACTCTTCTCGCTCGAAAAGGTGAGCAAGTCGGGGGCGCGGTTCGACCCGGAAAAGGCGCGGTGGTTCAATGCGCAGTACCTGCACCGCAAGTCCGATGCCGAATTGGCGGCGCTTTTCCTGCCGGTGCTGGCGGAAAAGGGGTTCGGAGAGGTGCCGGTGGCGAAAGTGGAACGGATTATGGGTCTGGTCAAGGAGCGGGCGACGTTCATCGGGGATTTGTGGCCGCTGGCGGCATACTTCTTCGAGGCGCCGCAAACGTACGATCCGAAAGCGGTGGCCAAGTTCTGGCGGGATGACAATCCGGAACACCTGCAAAACCTGCGGCGGCAGTTGGAAAAGGTCGAGGATTTCACGGCCCGGAATATAGAGGCCGAAGCGCATGCGTGGATCGAGGCGCAGGGCGTGCCGATGGGCAAGGTGATGAACACGCTGCGGATCGCTTTGGTGGGGTCGAGCACGGGGGCGAACCTGTTCGAGATCATGGAGTTGATCGGACGCGAAGAGTTTTTGCGCCGGGTCGAACGGGCGCATGAGGTGCTGGACTGACAACTTAAAGAAAAGAGAGGGGGGCCGCTCGGCACTCTACCGCACCAATCCCCGGACACACCCCGCGATCGAATCCGCATCCAATCCGCACTGCGCCCGCAATCGGTCGACCGGGCCATGCTCCACGAACCGGTCCGGCAGCCCCAGACGCACCACACGCAACCCCTCGCCGAGCTTTCCCGTGTCCGACAGGTATTCCAGCACCGCACTTCCCGCCCCTCCGGCAGCCGCCCCGTCTTCGACCGTAACCACATACCGGTAGCCCCGACAAACGATCCGGTCCAGCAGCTCCGTATCCAACGGCTTCACAAACCGCAGATCGTAGTGGCCGACCGCCAGCCCCTCCTCCGCCAACTGCGCCGCCGCCCGGGCCGCCTCCGCCCCGATCGCCCCCACCGAAACGACCGCCACTCCGCAACCGGCACCGTCCGGTTCGTTCAGCGTACGCCCCCGGCCCACCTCGAGCTGCGAGAACGGCACATCGAGCACCCCCTCCGCCGGAAAAGCTCCCCCCCGCGGATAACGAATCACCCACATGCCCCCACTCTCCTCCTCTGCCCGCCGGGAGGCCGTGTACATCAGGTTGCGCAGCTCCACGGCATCCATCGGCGCCGCAATCGTCAGGTTCGGCACCCCCCGGAGCAAAGCGAGGTCGAACGCCCCGTGGTGAGTCGCCCCGTCCTCGCCCACCAAGCCCGCCCGGTCGAGACACAGTACCACCGGCAGGTTCTGAATCGCCCCGTCGTGAATGATATTGTCCACCGCCCGCTGCATGAACGACGAATAGATATTGCAGAACGGCACCTTGCCCCCCGCCGCCAACCCCGCAGCGAAGGTAACGGCGTGCCCCTCGGCAATCCCGACATCGTAAACCCGCTCCGGCATCCGCTCCATCAACAGGTTCATCGAACACCCCGACGGCATCGCCGGGGTGATCCCCACGATCCGCGGGTCCCGCTCCGCCAGCTGGACCAGCGTATGGCCGAAGACCTCCTGAAATTTCAACACCGTCCCTCCGGCTGCCGAAACGGCGCTCGCCGAGAACCGCTCCCCCGTCTCCGGGTCGAACCGACCCGGCGCATGCCACTCCGTCTGGTCCAATTCCGCCGGCGCATACCCTTTGCCTTTGACCGTCAGCGCATGCAGGATTTTCGGCCCCGGCAGCGTGCGCAAATCGCGCAGCGCCCGCACCAACCCGGCCACATCGTTCCCGTCCACGGGACCGAAATAACGAAAGTTGAGCGACTCGAACAGGTTGCTCTGGTGCAGGAAAAACGATTTGGCCCCGCCGATCGCTTTCTGGATCATCCGCCTCAGGCGAGGCATCCGGTTCAGCGCCTGCCAGGTTCTGTTTTTGAACCGGTTGTAGTGTCTCGACGTGCTGATCTCCAACAAGGCCTCCTTGAGCGCCCCGACATTCGGATCGATCGAGATGCGGTTGTCGTTCAGCACCACTAAAATATCGTTCCCCGGATCGGCTCCGGCATTGTTCAACCCTTCGAATGCCAGTCCGCCGGTCATGGCTCCGTCGCCGATCACCGCCACGCATTTGGGCCCTTCGCCCGCCGGGGTCTGCAAGGCTCGTGCCAGTCCGAGGGCGGCCGAAATCGACGTCGACGAGTGTCCCGCTCCGAAAGCGTCGTACTCGCTCTCGCTCATCTTCGGGAAACCGCTGATTCCGCCCAACTTGCGGTTGGTATGGAAGCGGTCGCGCCGACCGGTAATGATTTTGTGTGCATAGGCCTGATGCCCCACGTCCCAAACGAGCCGGTCGGTCGGGGTATCGTACACGTAGTGGATCGCCACGGCCAGTTCCACGGCTCCGAGACTGGCCCCGAGGTGGCCCGGATTGGTCGAAACTTCGCGGATGATGAACTCCCGCAACTCCGCACAATAGGCCGGAAGCTCGTCTACGGACAAGCTCCTCAGGTCGGCCGGAGAGTCGATCCGGTCGAGGTATCGGGTCGCTTTCGCTGTCATTCGTTCATCGGTATCCGTACAAAGATAGAAATTTTGTATCTTCGCCTTATGAAAAGGTGGAAAATAGGACGCTGGATCGGTGTGGCAGGGGCCGTGGCGATGGGAACGGTGTCGTGCGTGTCGATGAAGACCTACCGGCAGACGCAGACGCGGGCGCTCCGGGCGGAACGGCAGACGGAAGCGCTGCGGTTAGAGATCGAGCAGCTGCACGAACAGCGGGCTGCATTGGAGGCGCAGTACGATTTGCTGGACTCGACGCAAAGTTCGGCGGCGGAGCTGCGGGCGTTGCTGGCGGAACGAACCCGGGCACTGGCGGAGGTGCGCCGCCTGTTAGGCGAGGCGCTGCGGGGCTTCGACAGCGAGGGGCTGACGGTCTCGGAACGGGGGGGGATGATTTATGTGTCGATGGACGAAAAACTGCTTTTCGAGTCGGGCAAGTCGGAGGTCTCGCCGGAGGGCGAACGGGCGGTGTTGCAGGTGGCGGGGGTGCTGGCCCGGAATCCGAATATCCGGATCATGGTGGAGGGACATACGGACAACCTGCCGTACCGGGCCAAAGAGGGAGATCAGATCGTGGACAACTGGGACCTAAGTGTCCACCGGGCTACGGCGGTGGTTCGCATCCTGCTGCGGGAAAACGGAATCGAACCCAAACGGATCACGGCGGCGGGACGAAGCCGCCATGCACCGGTCGCAACGGGTAACTCGGAAACGGCAAGAGCGCAAAACCGACGGACGGAAATTATCCTCACTCCGGATATGGACCGACTCATGGAACTCCTCCAACAGGCTTATTAACCGTTCGTTTTTTTGTTGTTTTGTTCTTTGGCGACGGGAGGGTACTGTTCTC
>JAFLSI010000063.1 GCA_022511025.1 Rikenella sp.
AACTGCCCTCGGGCCGGGCAGGCCCCGCGTGCCCGCGGCGGGCTATGGACAGCCTATACCCAAAAGCCAGCAAAAGCCCCACGGGGCCACGACAAACAAAATCCCAACGGGAATCGATCCCGTTGGGAAAAATAAGACGCCACCCCCTCCTTGAGCCGCAACAAGCCCCAAGCCCCGATCAGTCGAAATCGAAACCCAGCGCAAACTGGTCCACATACAAAACACTCCCCGGCCCCCCGCAGAAATCCTCCCCGTAGCGGCTCGACGAAGCGACAATGACGATATGCGTCGGTTTCGTTTCAATATCGTTATAAGCCAATTGCAGGTCGAACTGTTTGTATTCCGGCACCACCGAATCATCCTCTAACGTTGCCGAAGCGATGATTTTGGGATTCGCCGGCCTCACCGTCGCCGTCCCCCAGTTCTCCAGCCGGATGTAGATCGTACAGAAGTCCATCTTGCCCACCGCATCCGGATGTTTCTGCGGGCTTTTGTTATTCCCCTCCGTCGTAACCACCTGCGGCGTGTACTTGTACCACCCCGTCATGTGCGTCGGCCGCCCCGTGTAAGGGCGCCCCATCACCGCACTGGAAGCCGGATTCCCCATATTGGTCGAATAGGTTCCCGTGAACAGGTTCCCCGCCGCAATGTCCACCACTAAGATATTCCCCAGCGTTTCGAGCCGCGCCGCCCGACCCTCCACCGCATTTCCAGCCCCCTCGACCGGGATGCTGTTCGGATCCTTGTAGATCGTAACCCCCTCGTTCCCCGTCGCCCAGAACGAATTGGCCGCCTCGCCGTTCGGGAACCAAGTTTTTCCCTTCAGCGTCCACGTATCGAAGTTCAGGTTCGGCACCGTCGCTTCCGTTTCGGTGGTAAAGGCCACCACATCGCCGTAGTTCTCCCCGATCACCCCCCGCACCTCATAGCTCGTAGCCGCCTGCAGCCCCTTGATCACCCCCGTGAACGTACCTCCGTTGACCTCGACCTCCGCCACATTCCGCCACGCATCGTCCCCCGCTCCCGCCAGCCGCACCTGAAAACCGCACTCTCCCGCCGAAGTCAACCCCTGTGCCGACAGGTAGGCGAACCGCGCCCACGGATTGACCGACAAGTCCGTAATGTACTGCATCGACTGTTCGACCGTTACGATCCACTCCTGCGTAACGTCGAAAAACTGCACGAAGAAGTGCTGCGGCAGGTTCCAGTCGTGAATCGTCCGTACATCGACATTTTCGACCACCGTTCCGTCCGGAGCTTTCCAAGCCAATGTCGAGTTGGAAGGCCCCAACTTCAGCTCCTGTACTTCGATCTTGTCCAGCGGCACGCTCTCCGGCACATAAGCCGTAACGCTATGTCCCACTGCGCTGAACTTCGCCTCGCCGATCTGCTGCCCCTCGCCCAGAACGAACGTCCGGTCGATCGGCTGATCGGCCCGAAGCGTCCAGATGTAGTTCTGGTAGGTAATCACCGTGAAGTCGTATGCCTTGTCCGCCGGGATCCCGTAGGTTTCCGCCCCCTGCGTCAGGTCGAGGTAGTAGGAGTCGAGCGTATCCAACTCCTGCCCCGTAACGTTGTCGATGATGCGCGAGTCCGGCGTGATGCGGAAATCGCGCAGGAATACGCGCCGCAAGTCTACCGTATCTGCCAAGCTCAACTCGATGACCCGTTCGATCCTGTCCAAGGTCAGCGACTCGGCGCCCCGAATCTCCATCGAGGTGATGTTTCCCGGTACGATTTCGTACGGAATATCGTTCTCGATGCACCCTGTCGCCAACGACAGGCAGCCGAGACACAACACGCCGTTTAGCAGTTTTATCGTTCGCTTCATGGTTTCTCGTCTCTACAGGTAGAATGTCATTCCCAGCGCAATCGAGAGGATGTCGATTTTGAAATTCGCGCCGCTGGTGGTACGCGATCCGTGGTGAATCTGGTTGGTGGTCTGCTCGATCCGCTTGTACTGGTAGCCCAGCACGCCGATCGTCGCCTCCACCGCTGCAAAGTTATTGACGAACACCGCCACGCCCGGCGAGCAAACCAGCCCCACTTTGTAAATCTTGGTGTAGGTTCCGGTCAGATCGTCGCCCGTCCCGTTGAGCATCTTTCCCTGTCCGCCGCCGAGCTGGAATTTCAGGTCGTTGATGAGTGCGAACCGGCGGCTGTTTCCCAAGTTGATGTAGTTCCGCAGAAAGATCGTTCCGGTATAGACGTGTTCGATGTTGTAGTAATCCGAGAGTCCGAAGCTCAGATCGCCGAGTGCCAGATCGACGTTGTCGATTTGCAGCATGGTGCGTTCGTAGGTAAACGACAGCCCGGCGGCCATGTTGTCGGAAAACGAATAGCCCGCCATCGGCCGCACGGCGAACGTGTAGCCCCGGCTGGAGAAGTCCTGGAGCAGTCCCAGCATCTTGTAGTCGTCGTTGGTGTGCTGGGTATAAGAGATGTTTCCGCCGAAGAACCAGACGCCTTTGGGCATAAAAGTCTGGAGCGTGATCCCGCGGTCGAATTTCGGATGTTTTTCGCTCTTTTCCCGCGCACAGACAGCGCGAACGGTTCCTCCGACAAAGAGCACTGCAACCAAAAGCCGGTACAAGATTCTTTTCATTCGGTTCGTTGTCATATGGTTGTACGGAAAGACGCCGCCTCATTCGGCCGGACAGCGGCAACAGGCCGTGCAGACACAGGTCGGCACACGTTCCCCGCTGCTACCGCTGCTACTGCCGCTCCGCCAGCTGCGTCGGATCCCACACTAATTCAAAGTCGTCGATATAGAGAGTGCTCCCCTCTCCGCCGCAAAAGTCGTCGCTCAAGTAGCTGCACGTCGCCCCCATGACGATATGGTCCGGCCTCATGCCGAGCAGCTCCTCCGCATATTCGATCCGGATCTCGAACGAGACATATCCGTTGTTCGCCAGCGCCTCCGGAGTGTCGGTCGGCGTGGCCCCCGACCGCAACTCGCCGGCCCCCACCACCGTCGGACTCCCCGGTCGCGAGGTTACACCCGTCCCCCACACCTCCAAGCTGACATAAATTTTGCACTGGTCTTCCTGCCCTTTCAATTCCGGGAATTTGTTGTCGATATCCCGGTTGATCAGCTCCGGCAGGTATTTGTACCATCCTTTCAGCGCTAACGGCCGGGCCGTGTAGGGCTGTCCGTAGTGCACCAAAGCCCGTTGGGCGTTGGTATTCGTCGGTGCGCTGCTGATCGGCCCGAAAGTCCCGCTAAAGAGACTCCCCGATGCCAAACTGCTCACCCCCAACTGGCTGATATAGTACGATGTCAGCCACAACGCCGTTCCGGTGTGCGCTTTCTCGTCCGTAACCGGCAGGGTAACGTTCTTTTTCAACCCTTGCCCCAGCATGGTAAACATCCCGCCCGGATTCCCCGTCGCCCAGAACCTCTCCTGACCCGGAATATTCGGATCGTAGACGCCCGACGCTCCGTCGAAAGTCCCGTACGAGCCTCCCTCGAAGTCCAAGTTCGGCACTTCGACGTACGGTTCCGTAACGAACGTCTCGACACTCCCCGGATCGACTCCGTCGCCGACCGGCCGGAATTCGTAGGCCGTCTCCGGTTCCAGTCCGTTCAGCAGACCGATGAAGGTCTTGGTCCGCCGGTTGACGAAAGCCTCATCCACCATCACTTTCTGCCACGCCTCGTCTCCACCCGCAAGTTGCACCTTTCGGTATTCGAACGCCAGTCCTTCCGGCCGAACATTCATCCACGAAGCCGACACGTAAGCATAGGTCGCCCCCACCCCCGGCACGCCGTTCACCAACGAGGTCGCCAAAGCCGTTCCGGTCGCAAAGTCGCGCACCACCGCCAGCACGATCCGCTGGGTCCGCATCTGCCGGTCGGCATCGTAAATCTCGATGTCGACTTCATACCGTCCCGGCGTCCCCGGCAGTTTCTCCCCGTCGACCTCCCGCACGTTCAACAAATCCGAAAAGTCGATCCACGCCTCCGTCTCTCCCACCACGCAAGCCCGGTCGTCGCTCCCCGCCCCCCACGCAATCACGCCCGCCAACCGCTCCCGCTGCTGTTCGTCTTCGCTCGCACTGTTGTCTCCGCCCAAGGTAACCATCCCCGGCAATCCGTATTTCAGCAGTACGTCCGGATCTTCGTGCCGAATCCGGATCCGTTCGAACCCGGCCTCGGCCACGATCCGCAACTTGCCGTTTCCGTCCCGGTTGTCTTCGTTGGTCGAGACCGGGTCGCCGATGCTCCCCTCGTCGTCCCGAACGACCACCGGCAAAGCCCGCGTCGGCTCCATCACGGCCAGCGGAAAGTCGTACTCCGCCAGATCGGTCCGCACTTTCAGCCGGAAAATCGTTCCGCCGCTCGACGCACTTCCGTTTTCGTCGATCCGGACGTTAAACCGGTAAAAGTCCCCCGGCTCGGCATCGGCAATAACCCGCCGGTACTCCAAAAGCCGATCCGGTTCCTGTTCGTTGGAGGCGAAAAACCGCAGCAGAAAGCGTCCGTTTTCGGTCTGCTGCACCCACCCCGTATTCTGTCCGGCATCGACCGCCGCCTGGTCGAAAACCAGTATCTCGGCCTCGGAAGCTCCCTCGTCGGGCTGGATGCAGAGTTTGTAGTTCAGCAGCCGCTCCTGCACCGTCCGGTCGAAATCGACCTGCACTTTGACATTCTGCAGCCGACAAATCAAAATCACCTGCGAGACCCGTCCCGACTGAACCGTAACCGACTGGTGGGCCCGATAGCGCGGCCGCCCGAAGCGGTTGTCCGGATCGTCGGGGAGGTTGTCCGTCGCATAGACGTCGTACACCCCCTGCGCCAGCTTGATCGTGGATATTTCGCGGTGGTCGTCGTAATGGGCCACCGTATCCCCCGCCTCGTCGACCACGTCGATCCGGTACGGGATGTCGTCGCTCTCCGCAGCCGCAGTTGCAGTCGCCGCCGTACTTTTCGGGGTCAGTTCGTCGTTGCGTTCGACCACGAACGACAAGGTTCCCGTCCCGCCTCCTCCCAAACCGTTGCGCCGGCACCCCCCCGTCCCGGCCAGCAGCACCGCGATCCCTGTCGTCAAATAGAGGTATTTCGTCAGTCGTTTCATTGTCGACTCGATATTATCCGCATCATTCCACCCGGACGGCGTTCTCGATCGTCGCCACCACCGTAACGAGCGGCACTTCGATGGTAAAGGTCATCCGCTGCGGGGTTCCCGACGCATGCAAGGTAAAGTCCACCATCTCTCCGGCCACACCGACCTGTCCCGCTCCCGACAAGGTATAGCTCCCGTCGGATGCCATCACGACCGTTACCCTTTCGGCCCGGATCGTCGTGGTGAACAAGTCTTCCGGCAGAGCCGACTCGATCAGTTCCAGCGTAATCGTCCGTCCGGTCGGCGTCATGGTCAGTTTGGCCGGTTCGCCCGACATTTCGCCCACGACATCTCCCCCCAACTCCACATCCAACACTCCGGTGTAGGTCCCCGCCACGGCATTGGCCGCCGCCGAAGCACTGTCCTCTCCGCCCGAACTCCCGCCGTTCGGATCGTCGTCCCCCTCCCAGTTTTCATTGTCCTCTCCGCCGTTGATCACATCGTCGCCGTCGGGCACGATCACCGTATGATCCTCTTCGTGCAGCTCCGGGTCGACCGACACCGACAGGCCGCCCGTCCCGCTCTGTTCATACCCGATCAGAATCTTCGCCCAGTCCTGTGCCTGCAATGCCCCCCCCTCGCGTTTGACGATCTTGAAGGTCTGCCCTTCGCCGTTCCCGAGGGGTTTGCCGTCCTCTTTCCGGATCCCTTTGACGCACACGTAAATCTGACCGTCTTCCGGCACGTCGAAATAGCCGGCCCGGGTCTCTTCCGGGGTCCAGATCAGGTTGGCTTTCTTCTTTTCGGCTTTGTCCGGGTCGGTGTAGTCGGTATAGACCTCCACCGTCGCCTGATCGACCATCCGCCGGAAATTTTCCGTAAAGTCGAGCGTTACTTTGATATTGGTCAGCTTGCAAACCAATTTCACTTCGGTCAGCGCACCGATTTTGACCGAAAAGTCGGTCGTCCCTTCGTAAACCGGATATTCCCAAGCCGCCGGGGTGGGCACTTTCGGCCGGTTATGCGCCGTAAACCGGTATTTCCCCGAGGGAATGGTAATGGTCTGCCCGTCGATCTCGGCAAAGGAGTCCCACTCGAATCCCCCCGGCAGCGATTCGCCGTCCTGGTCGAGCACGGCCACGTGGAATCCCGACACATCGACCGATTCGCCCGCTTTGGTCTCGAACGTAACGTACTCCCCGTCTCCGCTCAGCGATGCGACGGTAAACCGTCCCGTCCCCTTCGCATTCGGATCGGCCTCCTGCCGGCTGACGCACGAAGCGAGCAAAAGCACCCCTCCCATCCAAAGAGAAACGATCCCCGCCGCCGTCCGAAGCCGATTGTTTCTATCGATGTACTTTTTCATGGTTTTCCGAATTGAAAAAATCTCTGTGTATTGTCTTTCACCGGTTCACCGGTCGTAATCATTTTTCGTAGTTCAAGCGCACATCCTTGATCTTCAGCACATTCCCCGTATAAGGATCCGGTTCCACATTCCCCTTGCAAGCCGGACCGGCTCCCATCCCGTAGCGTTCGCTGGAGCTGAAGAAGACATCGATCTTGGTCGCCTTGACATCCGTCCGGCTGTAGTCTAATCCGACTGCCAGCGGCGCAGCCGTCTCCCGTTTCCCTCCGTACGGATCCAGATAGACCTCCCCTTTCGCAATCTCGATCTCTCCGCCGCCGCTGTCCGGAATCCCGTACACCGCCACGCAGATATATCCCCGGTCCCGGTTGTCGTCGTCCTCTTTCGGCAGGAAAATGTAGTCGAGCGACAGCGAGGTCGGTCTCGACGGCCAACCGATCCCCCGGCCGAGCGTCTCGGCGGTCAGCTCTTCCCATTGATTCTGGGAACTAAACGCACTGCCCGAAGATTTCGACGACAAAGTATGCTGATAGCTCCCCAAATAGAGGATCCCGGCCGTAATGTTCTGTTTCGAGTCGCTGAAGGTCCATGAAGCTATCAGGCCGCTCTTGTAATCCGACCTCCCCCAGTAAGAGGTTTTCATCACCACCCACGACTCCCCGCTGCCGACCGTCTGTTCGGGATAGGTGGTATTGAGGCAGGTCCGTTCCGTAGCCCCCACGTTCCCCGCACTCAACTGCCCCGCCGAAGCCGGGTTACGCGTGGCCCAGCCGCCGTCGAAAACATACCGCACGCCGAACAAAGCCGATTCGGTCGAGGCCGTGAAATCCCGGTTGGGCAGAGGCTGGCGCGCCTCCGTGGTCAAGGCATAGACTTCGCTGATCCGGTCTTCGTTCACGAGGACGCGGAACTCGTACTCCCGCCCCTCCGTAACCTCCGCCCCCGGATTCAGCCCCGTGAGTTCATACTGCACCCGATAATCCCCCCCCGCCATCGACAGCGGACTGACGGTCAAATCGTCCCCTTCGACCGCGTCGTTCCACGCCGCGCTGCCGTCGGCCGTCTTCCGCCGGTATTGCAGCGTCGGATGCTGCCCGTTGTAAATGTCGTAGTTGGCCTGGACCGTAAAATAGGCGGTTGACGACCAAATATCCGTCTCTTTCGGCTGGAGCAGCTGCACTTCCGGATAGTCGATGCTCGCCCGCACCGCCACCGGCGCTCCGCCGGGTTCGAGTTGCTGGTCGTAATTGTCCGTCAGCACGAAGCCGAAGTCGTATTCCGCCCGCGAATGATCCGCCCGCGCCCGCATCGCCTCCGTAAAGTCCACCCACACCAAGGTCGAAATGGCTGCATCTTCCGGACTGTTCAGTGCTTCGCCCCACCGGAACCCTGCCTTCTGCAGCCGCTGCCGCATCGGATCGCCGGCCGGCAGCCCCGCCAGATCGATTTCGTTCTGCCCGGCAGCCAGTCCGATCCGTTCGCGCAACACGTTGTCGGCCTCGCCGATCCGCAGCACGAACGAAGCAATCCCCCCCGGCACTTCCGCCCGAAGACTCCATTCGGCCTGTTCCCCTTCGAACACGGTCTGCGCAACACCGTGGGTAAAACCGGTCGTCGTATAGGTCGGTGCATCTTTGGGCAAGAAATACCGCGGCACTTCGAATTCGACCTCCTGCACCGGATTGGTCTCGGTCTCGGTGCGCAGAATGATCACTTGGGTATTCCCGTGGTCCGCCCCCACCGCTACCGTCAGCCGGTAATGCTCGCCCGCCCGGATCGCCGGCAGCGGGGTCGGCGAAAAGGTCAACAGTTCGAAGTCCTGCGTAATAAGATGGAACCGCAGCCGAACCGTCCCCGGCTCGAAATAACCGCTGCGCTGGGTGTCGTTTTTCTTGAAGTTGAGAAACTCGGTGCCGACGGTGCGGATGTCCACCGAGTAATTGGGATAGTAATAGGAAAATCCTTCGTCGAACTGTACGGTAATCTTCCCGCAGGCCAATCCGGCCACCAGATTGCACTCGTGGTGGTCCCCCGCCTCCAACACGAATTTCTCTTCGGCCCGGTAAATATACCGGTCGAACGACGGATACCGCACACCCCCCTCCGGCCGATATTCGGCCACGATTTTGTATGCTCCGGGGGTAAATTTGATCTTGGACGACGGCAGCGCGTTGTAGTTTTTCCACCGGGCCAAGGTATCGTTCTTGGTATTGATGACGTAAATCGCCAAATCTTCATGCGGATCGATTCCCACCGCCTCTTCCGCCGCCGCTTTGGTGGTTCCGACGGTAATCTGACTCCCCGCGGAATCCACGGCGAGACTCAAGGCCACCTCTGCACTCCCCGACACTCCGAAAGAGGTATCGAGGCGGCGTGAACACCCCAAAACCACCACCACAATCCCGACCAGCGCTACGATCCGAAAACAGTGTTTTTCGCTGCTCATGATTTGCATTTTAACCTGCGGTCTCCGCCTTCTCCGACAGGTAATCACACGGACAAAGATAGACCGTTTTTCTTAAAGTGCAAACAAAATCAAGGTTTTAATTCTCCGCGGCCCCCCTCTCTTTTTCACTCGGATCCGCCGCAGTGTTCCGCCATCCCACACCGGCTGCACGAGGGGTCGCAACGGTCCGAAACCGCTGCTCCCTGCCGCTTCCGGGCGGCCTCCTCGCGCCGGATCTGGGCCGAGGCGCATTCGATACCGAGGCGCTGCATGTGGCGGTTATTTCCCACGTCGCTCTCCAGATCGTGTCCTTTCCGCAACCGGGTGATCGACAGTCCGAGCACGAACAAACCTACGGCAACGACGGCGGCTGCAAGGGTTACAAAGATGACTGACATATTCGCTGTTTCTTTCCGTTTGACTGTTTTGTTTCCGTGTTTCCGGGCCGGCGAGGAGGCGTTGTCTCTTTTTTTGCGGCCTCTACCTTAACTCAGCCTCGTGCTGCTCTGTGCGACCTCCGGTCGCTCGGGCCAGCCGCCGCCCACCGGCTGGCTCCGACACTCG
>JAFLSI010000064.1 GCA_022511025.1 Rikenella sp.
AGTCAGATGCTCTATTCAATTAAGCTACGGTGCCGTTGCGCATCGGAACTTTCGCCCCCGATGCGGAGGCAAAGGTAATCATTCCGCGCCATTTTCCAAAACTCCGCGGGCTATTTCCGGCTCCGGCCGGTTCGCGGCCTCAGACCGAAACCTCGAAATCCCGCAAAGCGTCGTTCAGCGTCGTTTTGCGATCGGTCGACTCCTTGCGCTGCCCGATGATCAACGCACAGGGAACCTGGTATTCCCCCGCCGGGAAACGCTTCGGGTACGAACCGGGGATCACCACCGACCGCGGCGGAACATATCCCTTGTACTGCACCGGTTCAGCCCCCGTAACGTCGATGATCTTGGTCGACCCCGTAATCACCACATTGGCCCCCAAGACCGCCTCTACCCCGATGTGCGCCCCTTCGACCACGATGCACCGCGAACCGATGAAACAGTGGTCCTCCACAATGACCGGCGCCGCCTGAACCGGCTCCAGCACGCCGCCTATGCCGACGCCTCCCGACAAGTGGACCCCCTTGCCGATCTGCGCACACGAGCCGACCGTCGCCCAGGTATCGACCATCGTCCCCGAATCGACATAGGCACCGATGTTCACATACGAGGGCATCAAAATCACCCCCGGCGCCAAGTAGGAGCCGTAACGGGCCACTCCGGCCGGCACGACGCGAACCCCCAGCGCCTCGAAATCCCGTTTGGTTTCGATCTTGTCGAAAAACTCGATGTCGCCGCCGCCCATCTTCCGCATCTTCTGAATCGGAAAGTAGAGAATCACCGCCTTTTTCACCCACTCGTTCACCCGCCATGTCCCGTCGCCTGCCGGCTCGGCGGTCCGCAGCCGGCCTTTGTCCAAATGTTCGACGACCTGCCGGACCGCCTCCTGCGTCTCGGCCCGGTCGAGCAGGGAGCGATCCTCCCAGACCGCTTCGATCGTCGCTTTCAGTGTTGTTATTTCCATAGGATCCTGTGATTTTGATTGTGCTGCCTCAAAAAATCCGCCCTACTTCGCTCCGGCTGCCTCCGCTCCGATGTATTTCATCTGGACGAACACCGGATTGTGGTCCGACCACGGCCGGTCGTCGGAGCGGTAGGTGAGTGTCTCGAAATGCGGCGAATGGAAAATGTAGTCGATCCGAAGCATCGAGAAGAGCCGGTTGTAGGTATAGGCATAGCCGCTGCCGGCATTGACGAAGGTGTCTTCCAGGTCTCCCCGCATCTTGCGGTAGGTGTAGGAGACCGGGGTGTCGTTGAAGTCGCCGACGACGATCGCCGGATAGGGCGAGGCGGCGATCATCCGCGAGACGGTATCGACCTGAACGGCGCGACGGCGGTAGTTGGTCTTGAGGTGCGAACCGAGGTGGCGCATGAACTGTTTCGGCCCCTCCTCGCCCCGAACTTCCAACCGTTCGACGCGGCTCTGGCTCCGTTCGTCGACTTGGGTGGACTGCAAATGGTTGTTGAAAAGCCGCACGGTGTCGCCGCCGGGCAGCAGCAGGTCGGCGCACAGCATCGAGTTGGCCGAATGATCGAAAATGATGCGGCGGGACTCATGAATCGGAAACCGGCTGAAGAGGGCGGTCCCGTAACCGATGTCGTTCGCACCGCCGTAAACGAAGTTATAGGCCCGGTACGGCCAGTCGCGGTAGAGGCTGTCGATCCGCTTCACGTCGCCGGACTGCATGGTCTCGTACTCCTGAAGGCAAATCACATCGGGCTGCAACCGGCGCACGTAGGCGGCCACGCTGTCCATCGTGTGCCGATAACCGCTGCGCTGCTCCTGTCCGAAAGTAAACCCGTGGACATTGTAGGTCAGTACGGACAGCCGGGAGGGGTCTTTCTGTCGCGCGGCGATCGCCTGAGGATCTTCGTCGGCCGGCGAATCGTATGTTTTCCCGACCGTAAACTGCACGAGGCTGCCCAAATAGCCGATCCCGCAGAGCAGGGTAACGGCGGGTATGACTGCCCACAGACGCCACCGGATCACCCATACCAAGAGCATAAGGATGTTCCCGATATACAAAAACGGGGCGCCGAGGCCGAAAAAGGCGAATATCCAGTTCCGTTCCGGACTGATCCCGGTGGAGAGATAGGCCATGACCAGACCGCCGCTCAAACTCAGGGTGATGACCACGAGCAGCAGATCGAACAAAACCCGGCCGAGCCGTACGGGCTGGCTCTGATCGATATAATAGTATTCGCTGCTTGAACGTTTCCGCCTCATGCGCATAACCTAACTTTCATTCTATGATCCATCCCGACGGGCAAACGGACGGACCTCGGTTCAGAAAAGAGCGGTTCCGGCCGGTTTGCCAAGCGCGGACAAACCGGGCAACCGATCCGATCAATAATAAATCTTGCCGGTTCGTTTCCAGCCGACCAGCAACAGGAAGCCGAACAACATCCCTCCGACATGGGCGAAGTGGGCGATATGGGAGCCTGTTTGCGTTACGCCGAGGAAGAGTTCGAGCAGGCCGTAAGCCACCACGAACCATTTGGCCCGCATCGGGATCGGCGGGATAAGCAGCATAATCCGGTCGTTCGGGTGGAACATCCCGAAGGCGAGCAGCACCCCGAAAACCGCCCCCGAGGCTCCGATCGTAACGACATGGTCGGCCCACTCCCGAAGCACGACCTGTTCCGGATAGCGGGTCAGGTAGTTCTGAAATTCGATCCAGTTGACGCCCAGATTGCACAATCCCGCCCCGACGCCGCAAATCAAATAATAGGTCAAAAAGCGCTTCGACCCCAAATCGTATTCCAACACGCGGCCGAACATCCAGAGGGCGAACATGTTGAAAAACAGGTGGTCGAACCCGCCATGCAGAAACATGTAGGTCAGGGGCTGCCAAATCCGGAACTCCTGCCCTTTCCAAAAGTGGAGGCCGAACAGGTCGACCATCCGCTCTCCGCCGATCCCTTGCGGCAGCAGCCGCTGGGCCAGAAAGACGACAACGTTCAGAATAATCAGGTTCATCACCACGCTCTCGCTCCAAGTGCGGCTGCTGCGCGGTCCGAAAACAGGATTTCTATCCATGATCCGATTGCTGCAAAATCGTTATGTTAACCTGTCGAGGTTTCGTGCTTTTACATGTTTTTGCCGGCCGAGAAAGAGGAGCGACCGGCCCGGCAAACTCATTTTTTCAACCGTTTTTCCGTCTCCATCGCCGAGATCACCGTCATCACCGGCCGACCGTCCGGCGTATAGTTCGGCTCCTCGCAAGCGAACAGCTGCCGCACCAGCGCATCCGCCTCGACCGGCGACACCGTCCCTGCACCCCCTCCCGCAAACAGGGCAGCGCAACAGCTGCGAGCCATCGCCGCCGCCAGCCGTTCCCGGCGGTTGTCCCGCAGCGAGGCCCCCTCCTCCTTGATCTGCGCCAGCAGCTCCTCGACCGCCTGCTCCGGCGTCATCTGCTCGCCCATCTCCACCGGCAGCCCGTACACCACCACCGTCGCCCCTCCCATATCCCGCAGGTCGAACCCCATCGAAGCCAGCTCCGTTGCATGCTCCATCAGCAGGAAATGGTCCGACGCCGAAAGCTCCACCGTCTGCGGAAACAGGTCGCGCTGACCGGCCGTCGAAAAGTCGTTCTCCATCCGCCGCAAGAACTCCTCGTACTCCACCCGCAGCTTCGCCCGCGCCCGGTCGATGATCACCACGCCGTCCGCCGTCGTCGTGGCGATGTACTTGCCGCCCGCAAAGACCAAACTCCGTCCGCCTCCCCCCGACCGGACCTCCGGCGGGGTCTCCTCCGTACGTTCCTCCCCTGCCGGCTCGATCGGCAGCGTCCCCTGCCGGGCCTCTCCCTCCCAAACCGACTCGTAATCGCTGTACTTCTCCTCTTCCCTCCCGGCGGCGGCCGGTTCCGGTATCGTCAGGTGGGGCGGAATCCGCTCCGTGAAAGGCGCCTGCTCCGGATCCGGCCGCACACCCCCCGCCGGCGAATCCCACTCTTTCCGGTCGTAGCTCCGAAAGGGGTTGTAATCGTCCCGCACCGAAACCGGCGGCACGGCCCTCCTCCCCGAACCGCCCCCCCGGTAGACCGGAATCTTCAACCCCGGCACGGGGTTCTCGAAATCGAGAACCGGCACTACGTTGTATTTCCCCAAGCTCCGCCCCACGGCCGAAGCGAGCATCTGCCACATCGCCTGTTCGTCCTCGAACTTGATTTCGGTCTTCTGGGGATGGATATTGACATCGATCCGGTCCGGCTCTACCTGAATATAAATAAAATACGACGGCGTATAGCCGTACGGCAGCAGGTTGTTGTACCCGCTGACCACCGCTTTCTGGAGGTACGGACTCCGGAAATACCGTCCGTTGACGAAGAAAAATTGTTCGGAACCACTCTTTTTGGCCGTCGCAGGCAGCCCGATATACCCGCCGATCTTGACGATCGGGGTGTCGACTTCGATCTCTAACAGTTTGTCTCCGGTCTTCCGCCCCGCAATCGCGGCAATCCGCTGTTTCAACCCCTCTGCCGGGAGGCTGAACAGGGTCTTGTCATCCGCCACCAACGCGAACGAAACTTCGGGGTGGCAGAGGGCCACGCGCTGAAATTCCGTCATCACCTGTTTCGTCTCCGTGGCATCCGCCTTGAGGAATTTCCGGCGGGCGGGGGTATTGAAAAAGAGGTTCCGAACGGTGATCTGGGTCCCTTTCGGACAGCTCACCCGCTCTGTCCGTGCATCGGTTTCCGTCCCGCCGGCAATCGCCACGAGGGTCCCCACTTCGTCCCCCACCCGCCGGGTCCGAAGCTCGACTTCGGCCACCGAGGCGATCGAGGCTAACGCTTCGCCCCGAAACCCGAAGGTCCGAAGCGCAAACAAATCGTCGGACTGCCGGATCTTCGAGGTCGCGTGCCGGGCAAAACAGACTACGGCATCTTCCGCCGACATGCCGCACCCGTCGTCGATCACCTGCACAAGACTCTTGCCGCCGTCCCGCACCACGACGCTCACGGCCGATGCACCGGCATCGACGGCATTCTCCATCAACTCCTTGACCATCGACGCCGGACGCTGCACCACTTCGCCGGCGGCGATCTGGTTGGCGACGTTGTCGGGCAATATGCGGATCAGGCTGTCGGACACGGTTTGCTTCGTTTACGATACTGCCGGGACTAAAATGCGCGGCCGAGGTAATTGAACATCAGGTAAAGCACGACGACGACTCCGCCGAGAAACAGGACGGTGCGTATCGCCACGCGCTTGCTCCGCTCCGCGCGGTCGCGGTCGTGCTCCTGCATCCGCAGCAGGCGGCGCTCGCGAATATACATGCCGGGTTGGTACTCTCCCTCGGCATAGTCCTCGCCGAGGATCATCCGCCGGCGGGCTTCGCGCTCCTCGGCGTCGGGATCCCAATAAAGGGGTTTGTATTCGAACTGGCGGGGTTTGCGGCCCAATCCGCTGAATCCTAACATAGTGGCGTGAGGTTTATTTGTTTGGACAAAGATAACATATTTTGAGACGTTCCGCTCTCCGAACGCTGCCGGCGGGTGCGGACCGGCCGGCCCGAAAGAGCCGGACCCGCAAAACGCAGAAGCTGCCGCCCCGAAAGACGACAGCTCCGACAGCTCCTCTCTCCGAAGCCTGTCAGGCTCACTTCGCCCCTCCCACTTTCGCCTCGATGCTCAGCGTCGCATGCGGGACCACCCGCAGCCGCTCTTTGGGAATCAGTTTGCCCGTCTCGCGGCAAATCCCGTATGTCTTGTTCTCGATCCGCACCAAAGCGGCCTCCAAATTCTGAATGAACTTGTACTGCCGTGCCGCCAAACGCCCCGACTCCTCTTTCGAGAGGGTCGCCGCCCCCTCTTCCAATATCTTGAACGTCGGCGAGGTGTCGTCCGTTCCGTTGCTCGAGGTGTGGGTGATCGTCGCCCGCAGCAGGTCGTAGTCCGCCCGCGCCTTTTCGAGCTTTTCCAATATGATTTGCTTGAACTCGGCCAGCTCCGCGTCCGAATAGCGTGTTTTTTCCGTTCCTGCCATAATGAAAACCCTTCTTAACCGTTCGGTTTGTAACTGCATTCGCCTCCTGTTCCTTGCGCCTCATTTTTACAAAGATACAAAATAATACCGCCGAACATCCCTCGACCGGCGATTTTTCGCCCTCCCCGGCCGGCAGACCGTCAGTCCCGTTCGGCCGGCGCTGCCGGTTTCCGGTCGAGCGACCGCCAGGCATACCCGATATAGGCTGCCACGAACGGAATCAAAAGCGATACGCCGCTCATCACTTGCAACGTAAAGAGCGACGAGCTGCTGTTCGCGATCGTCAGGGAGCTTTGCGGATCGGCCAGCGACGGATAGTAGGCCGTTCCGTTCCAGCCGGCGGTCAGCAGCAGCGCCAGCACGGCCGCCACGGTTCCGGCTCCGGCGAACCAGATCCCCCGGCGGCTGGCCCGTCCTATCCCCAGAACCAATCCGGTCAGAACCGAAACGACGCCCAGCGCCAACAAAACGAGCACGGCCGGCATTTCGATCAAGTTATGCGCGTATTTGTAAGGTTCGAGCGCCACCGCGCCGGTCTGCGAATCGACGCCCCAGCCCTCTGCGAACAAAATACTGACGAGGAAAACGAGGAAAAACAGCACGAACACGCCTCCGTCGATCCGCAACAGGTGCCGGGCACGTTCGCGCAGCGCAGGCTGGTCGAGTTGGTTGAGCAGGTAGAGCAAGCCGAGCGACCGGGCCAGAAACAGGAGAGCCAGCCCCAGACTGAGGTTCCGGTAGTCGGCGAGGGCTTCCAACCCGCGCCACGGAGTCGTCCAGTGCGAGATGGTCGCAGCCGAGGCCTGGACCTGACCGATACGGGCTGTATCGACCACGAAGTTCGCTCCGGTAAAGAAGGTCCCCACGGCCACGCCGATCAACAGCGGACCCAAACAGCCGTTCACGACTAAAAAGGCGTCGTAGGTCTTCATCCCCAGCAGGTTGCCGGCTTTGGCGCGGAACTCGTACGATACGGCCTGCACGACGAAAACCAGCAGAATCGCGATCCAGACATAGAAGGCTCCTCCGAAACTGGTGGAATAAAACAGGGGGAACGAGGCGAAAAAGGCTCCGCCGAATGTTACCAAGGTGGTGAATGTCAACTCCCATTTCCGGCCGAAGGTATCGATAAGGGCTTGCCGGCCGCCGGGCACCTTCCCGAATGCGCACAGCTGGCCCTGACCGCCTTGCACGAACATCAGAAAGACCAGAAGACTGCCCAGCAAGGAGACCAAAAACCACCAGTAGTGTTGCAAAATTTCCATTGTCGCCATATTCTGTTGTATGTATTTTACCTGTTCGCTCTAATCTTCGGGGCCTTTGCGGATTTGCCGGGTCATGATGCCGATCTCGGCGATGAGGAGTGCCGTAAACAGTGCGGCAAAGAGCCAGAATGTTACCTGAACCGAGGCTGCATCGATGCGCGAGACGGCTGCTACCGTGGGCAGCAGATCCTGAATCGTCCACGGCTGCCGGCCGAGTTCCGCCACGATCCACCCGGCCTGTGAAGCGATGTAGGCGAGCAGAATGGACCACAGAGCCAGATGCAGCAGCCAGCGCCGGTGTTCTGTCCGCTCCCGCCGTTCGAGCACCAGCATCCAGACGAACAGCACGACGAACCAGATGCCTAACCCGACCATCACCCGGAACGACCAAAAGACCAACGGCACCGGCGGCACGGTCTGTTCCGGGGTCTCCAAGTAGCCATAGCCGAAATAGCGGAAGCAGTCGTCATGAAACGCCCGTCCCTGCTCGGTCGTGGGATCGAACAGCCGGGCGATGGAGTCTGCCGCTGTACGGTCGCCGGCCTTTTGAGCGGCCCGGAAAGCGGCAAAGGTCTCGATCGCCTGCCTGCCCCGGGCGATCTTCTCTTCACCCGACAGCAGACCGCGCTCCGGATTCCCTTGGGTCAGGTCGTCGATCCCGACTACATAAGCCTCGGGGGCATGATGCGCCAGCACGGAGAGCATTCCGGGCACTTGGATCCCCGGCACGAGGGTCAACGGCGCTCTGCTCTGACCCTGCTGCAAATCTTCCATCGCGGCGAGCTTCATCGGCTGATACCGGGCCACCTGAACGGCCGAGCCGTCGCCTGTCCACATCACGAACACGGAGCTGACCAACCCGAACACCGAGGCCATCTTGATGCTTTTCCGGGCCAACCGATGCTCCCGGTTCCGGAGCAGGTACCACGCGCTGACTCCCACCACGAATACGGCGGACAGGACGAATGCGGAGGTTACGGTGTGAAAAAACTTGTTCATCGCTACGGGCGAAAAAAGAACGGCCCAAAAATCGACCATCTCGTTGCGGGCGGTCTCGGGGTTGAACCGCATCCCGGCCGGATACTGCATCCAGGCGTTGGCTACCAAAATCCACAGTGCCGACAGATTGGCTCCTATGGCGGTCAACCAGGTGGCGGCCAAATGGAACTTCTTCGAAACGCGGTCCCATCCGAAAAACATCACGGCGATAAAGGTGGATTCCATAAAGAAGGCCATGATCCCTTCGATGGCCAACGGGGCGCCGAAAATGTCGCCGACGAAATAGGAGTAGTTGCTCCAGTTGGTGCCGAACTCAAACTCGAGGATCAATCCGGTGGCGACGCCGATGGCGAAGTTGATCCCGAACAGACGCATCCAGAACCGGGCGGTACGTTTCCAAAATTCGTCGCCGCTCCGCACGTAACGGGTCTCCATCCATGCGACCAAAACGCCCAAACCTAAGGTCAATGGCACGAATAACCAGTGGTAAATGGCGGTCAAGGCGAACTGGGCGCGAGACCAGTCTACCACGGCGCCTAAATTAATGTCGAGTAACTGCATAGGGTTTCGATTTATTTATCTTCGGTTGATCAATTCCTGACTCACTCGATCTGCACTTTCCTGCCCGTCCAAACCGCCCAAAACGGCCGGGAAAAACAACCACCGCAATACCAAAAACATCACGGCGAGCTTCACGGCTATCAAAACCCACAATCTCCGACCTAAAGGACTCATCGCTCGAAAACCGTCGCGATAAAATACCCACACTTTGCGTATCATCGCCTTTTCTCCTATTTTTGCCTATTCTATTTCGTTCGTTTTTTTGCTGCTTTGTTCTTGGGTGTCGGGAGGGTACTGTTCTCTTTGTGAACAAAGAGAACCAGAAAAACTTTAG
>JAFLSI010000065.1 GCA_022511025.1 Rikenella sp.
TCACAAAGAGAACAGTACCCTCCCGTCGCCAAAGAACAAAACAACAAAAAACGAGTGATTAGCGTTTACGGCGCATCATAGCTGCCGCATTGGCCATACGCGCCATCGCCCCGCCGCCACCCGCCACCATCTTCATCATTTTGCGCGTTTGGTCGAACTGTTTGAGCAAGCGGTTGATCGCCGCCACATCCGTACCGCTTCCCCGTGCGATCCTCGCCTTGCGAACCCCGTTCAGGATAGCCGGATTCTCGCGTTCCGCCGGCGTCATCGAACAGATAATCGCCTCCGTCTGCTTGAAAACACTGTTATCCATCTCCACATCCTTCAGCGCCTTGCCCACCCCCGGAATCATAGAAGCCAAATCCTTGATATTCCCCATCTTCTTGATCTGCTGGATTTGGTTCAGGAAATCCTGCATCGTGAACTGGTCGCGCGCCAGTTTTTTCTGTAATTTCCGCGCCTCCTCCTCGTCGAACTGCTCCTGTGCCCGTTCGACCAACGACACGATGTCGCCCATCCCCAGAATCCGATCCGCCATCCGCTCCGGGTGGAACACATCCAGCGTCTCCAGCTTCTCGCCCATGCTCACGAACTTCAGCGGCTTGTTCACCACCGACCGGATCGAAATCGCCGCCCCGCCGCGCGTGTCGCCGTCCAACTTGGTCAGCACCACCCCGTCGAAGTCCAACCGTTCGTTGAACTCCCGGGCCGTATTGACCGCATCCTGACCCGTCATGGAGTCCACCACGAAAAGCGTCTCGGACGGCTTCACCGCCGCCTTGATCGCCGCGATCTCGCCCATCATCTGCTCGTCGATCGCCAGCCGGCCCGCCGTGTCGACGATGACCGTATTGAACGTCCCCCCCTTCGATTTAGCATACCGGATCCCGTTCTGCACCAGTCCCACGGCATCGGTCCGGTTCTCCGGCTCGGCATAGACCTCCACCTCGATCTGGTCCCCCAGCACCCGGAGCTGGTCGACCGCGGCCGGACGGTAAATATCGCCTCCGACCAACAACACGCCCCGCCCTCTCTTTTTCAGGTGCAGGGCGAGCTTCCCGCAGAAGGTGGTCTTCCCGGACCCCTGCAAACCGGCCACAAGAATCACAGCCGGCGAATCCTTCAGGTTGATCGGGGTCGCACTCCCTCCCATCAATGCGGCCAGTTCGTCATGCACGATCTTGACGATCATCTGGCTCGGATTCACGGACTTGATCACCTCCTGGCCGATCGCTTTCTGTTTCACTTCGTCGGTGAAACTCTTGGCCACTTTGTAGTTCACGTCGGCTTCGATCAAGGCGCGCCGAATCTCTTTCAACGATTCGGCGATATTGATCTCGCTGATCCGCCCCTGGCCTCTCAGCAGTTTGATCGACCGCTCGATCCGATCACTCAAATTTTCGAACATAGACTCTATCTTTTTTCAGATCATCGGAGGGCACACGGAAAAAGGAGGCCCGTAAAAATCCCACCGCTACATCCGCTGCGGCATTTCGATCCCCAGCAGCCCCATCGCCCGCTCCAGCACACACGCCACGAACGAGGCCAACGACAGACGGAACCGCCGGTCGGACTCCGGCACATCCGACCGCAAGATCGGATAATCGTGATAGTACTGGTTGAACTCCTTCGCCAGATCATAAGCATAGGCCGCCACCACGGCCGGCGAAAATTCCGCCCCGGCCAACCGCACCGTCCCCGCAAAATCCGCCAACTGTTTGATGAGTTCGATCTCTTTCGCCTCCAGCATCCGGCCTGCGTCGCCCCCTGCCGGAGCCGAGTCCGATACGGCGGCGGGGTCCGAAGCCTCCGCCCGGCGCTCCAGCGACTTGATCCGGGCATAGGTGTACTGAATGAACGGCCCTGTATTGCCGTTGAAGTCGATCGACTCCCGCGGGTCGAACAGCATCGTCTTCTTCGGATCCACCTTGAGGATGAAGTATTTCAGCGCGCCCAAACCGACCATGCGCGAAATCTCGGCCACCTCCGCCTCCGACAGGCCGTCCAACTTCCCCGCTTCGACTGCCACGGCCCGCGCCGTCTCCACCATCTCCGCGATCAAGTCGTCGGCATCCACCACCGTCCCCTCGCGCGATTTCATCTTGCCCTCGGGCAGCTCCACCATCCCGTACGAAAGGTGGAAAATCCCGTCCGACCACCCGTACCCCAACTTCTTGAGGATGAGTTTCAATACCTGAAAGTGGTAGTTCTGTTCGTTCCCCACCACATAGATCATCTCGTCCAATCCGTACTCCCCGTGGCGCTGGACGGCGGTCCCCAAATCCTGGGTCATGTAGACGCTCGTCCCGTCGCCCCGCAAAAGGAGCTTCTGGTCCAATCCGTCGCCCGTCAGATCGGCCCACACCGAACCGTCCTCCTTGCGAAAAAGAACCCCCATCTCCAACCCCCGCTGCACCAACTCTTTGCCGAGCAGGTAGGTCTCCGATTCGTAATAGACTTTGTCGAACGAGACGCCCATCGCCCGGTAGGTCTCGTCGAACCCGGCGTAGACCCAGCCGTTCATCCGCTCCCACAGCCCGTACACCTCCGGATCTTTCGCCTCCCACCGCCGCAGCATCTCCTGGGCCTCTTTCAGGATCGGAGCCTCCTTTTTGGCCGTCTCCTCGTCCAACCCGCGCTCCTCTGTCAGCCGGCGGACTTCGGCTTTGTAGGCCTGATCGAATGCCACATAGTATTTCCCTACCAAATGGTCCCCTTTCATGCCGCTCGACTCCGGGGTCTCCCCGCCGCCGAACTTGAGCCAGGCGAGCATCGATTTGCAGATATGTATCCCCCGATCGTTGACCAAGTTGGCTTTCACTACGTTATATCCGTTCGCCTCTAAAATCTTCGCCACGGAATACCCCAGCAAGTTGTTCCGCACATGCCCCAGATGCAACGGCTTGTTGGTATTGGGCGAGCTGTACTCCACCATCACGGTCTTCCCGGCTTCGCACACGAAACCGTAGTTCGGCGTCCGCATCAAATCCCCTAACACGCCCGACCAGAAAGCGGGGGTGAGCGAGAGGTTCAAAAAACCTTTGATGACATTGAAATCCCCGATCGTCTCGCCACAGTGCTCCCGGAGCCACGCTCCGATCTCGGCAGCGGTGGCCTCCGGCGACTTCCGGCTGAGTTTCAGAAGGGGAAAGGTTACCAATGTGTAATCCCCGGCAAACTCTTTGCGGGTCTTGGCAATCTGCAACTCCGGCCATACCGCGTCCGAGGCTGCATTCCCGCCGTACAAAGCCGCCACCGCCCGGCCGCAGCAATCTTTTACCGTATTTTCTGCTTCGATCATATCTCTTTATCGCGTCGTAATTCTGTTCTGCATTTCCTGACAAAACGGCCCCTCCGGGCCCTCCCTGCCCCACTCTACTCCGGGGCCGTGGCCAGCACTAATTTGTACTTGTTGTCCCGGGCAATGTTCATCACTTTGACCACTTCGTCGACCGGCACCGTCCGGTCGCAGTGCAGCGACACGGTCGGCTCCTCGACACCCTCCAGTTTCGCCCGAAGCCGGCCGGCCAGTTCGCCGAAGGGGACCTGTTCGGTTTCGACGAAATACTGCAAATCGGCCGTAATGGAGACGGTCGTGAACGGCTTCTCCTTATTGGCATTGCTGCTCTTGGGCAACAGAAGTTTCAGGGCATTCGGGTTGATGAGCGTCGTGGAGATCATCAAAAACAGCAACAGGAGGAAGATCAAGTCGGTCTGCGACGAACTGCTGCCTCCCATGTCGAGTTTGGAACTTCGTTTTATAGCCATCTCTGTCTAAACTATTTCATACCTGCCAAAGAGAGAGACTGCCCCCTCCCCTGCCGGCCCACCCCGTCAGCGACCGCCGCCGAAATGCTGCCCGCTGCCGACCGTGAGCTGCTGCTCTTTGGCCGTTACGATATCCATGAAGGCGATGGTGTTGGCCTCCATCTGAAAGACGAGTTTCTCGATCCGGGCCACTAAAAAGTTGTAGCCGAAATAGGCCGGAATCCCGACCACCAACCCGCCTACGGTGGTAATCATGGCGGTGTACATCCCGCTGGCCAAGATCGACAGGTCGACCGACCCGCCGGCGGCGGCCATGTCCATAAAGGCTTGAACCATCCCCAAAACGGTCCCCAAAAACCCGATCATCGGCGCGCCGCCGGCTGTGGTCGCCAAAAAGGGCAGGCCGCTCTCCAACCGCGATACTTCGAGGTTGGCGACATTCTCGATCGCGGCGCGTATATCGGCTTTCGGCCGGCCGATGTTCATCACGCCCTTTTCGATCATCCGGGCCACCGGACTCCGCCGGGACCGACAGTACTGAACCGCCTGCTCGATCTTGCCTTCGTAAACCAAATCCCGAATCTTGGCCATAAAACTGGCGTCCATCTTCCCCGAGGCCTGACGGATAATCCAAAACCTCTCGAAAAAAATGAAAATCGTAATGGCCGAAAGCAGGGCCAGCGGAATCATCAACCATCCGCCGGACAAAATAAGCGAACCGAGCCCGACGGTTTCAGGCTTCGCTGCGGCCTGTGCTGCCTGCAATAAGATCATATCCGTATGGGTTTGTGTGAAAAGGTTGTTCGGACAAAGATACACATTTTCGCGGGATTCTGCCTCAACCGCCGGGTCGCGCGGCCAGCACCGGTCTCAAACACTGCCGGCTCGCCAGAGCCGGGCGCCCGACGCCGCCCCCCAGCGGAGGGCGCTCCTCGCACAGCTCGTGTCGCCTCCGCCGGCGTCGGGCGCGCGACCTCCGGTCGCAGGGTGAATTACAAATCAGGCGAACGGGAAAACACAACACGTCTGATTCTCCGGCGTCGGGTGCGGAAGGGTCAAAGCCGTTCGTAGCGCTGGTTGCGCAAAGCCGGCGTGAAACCTGCCGCCCGGATCGCCTCCTGCATCCGGGCGGCATCGATCGTCGTCCGCCCCTCGAAACCGGTCGCACTGACCACATTCTCCTCGATCATGATCGACCCCATGTCGTTCGCCCCCCCGTGGAGCGTCATCTGTCCCGTCGGCAGCCCGGTCGTCAGCCACGACGCCTGAATATTCGGGATGTTGTTGAGCACGAGCCGGCTCACGGCCACCACCCGCAGATACTCGGCCGGATCCGCGCCGCCCGACAACCCCTCCTCCCGCTCCAACACCGTCCCCCGCCCCTGATACGGCCATGCGATGAAGGCCGCGAACCCTGGCACCCCCTCCGGCCGGAGCGCCTGCAAGTCCCTCAGCTTCAACAGATGCAGCACCCGATGTTCCGGCTGCTCGACATGGCCGTACATCATCGTGGCCGAGGTGTAAAGCCCCAGCCGGTGCGCTTCGCGCATCACCGTCAGCCACACATCCGCCGAACATTTGCCCGGCGAGATGCGCCGCCGGACAGCATTGTCCAGAATCTCCGCCCCGGCCCCCGGCAGCGAATCCAGTCCGGCCCGCATCAACCGCTCCAACACCGTCCGGTAGCCGGCCGCATCATCCGGCAGTCCCGACACCCGGGCGATATGGGCGACCTCCGGCGGACCCAAAGCGTGCAGTTTGAGGTTGGGAAACTCGCTCTTCAGATCTGAAAACAGCGATTCGTACCAAGCCAGATCGAGCCGGGGGTGCAATCCCCCCTGCAGGAGCAGTTGCTCGCCGCCCAACGCCTGCATCTCCCGAATCTTCTGCCGGTACTCCTCCATCGTGGTGATATAGGCCCGCTCCCGGTCGGCCAACCGGCAGTGGAAACTGCAAAACTTGCACCCGCTGATGCAGACGTTCGTTATGTTCACGTTGCGGTCGATCTGCCACGTTACGACGCCGTCCGGATGCCACCGCCGGCGCACCGCATCCGCGGCCGCCATCAGGTCGGTCAACGGAGCCTCGCTCCACAAAGCCATCGCTTCGGAAAAGGCGATCGGCTCGCCGGCGACCGCCCGGTCGTAAATATCGGGTAAAAGTGCCATCGGTCCCTCTTGTTTTTCATCCGCAAAGATAAGCGGCAGCAGCCAAAAACAAGGCCTTTTTTCCCCGATCCGGAAACGCGGCACAGCCCATTTTTCAGCGCAGACACGAGAAGTCCCGGCCTAAACATCGGCCCTGCCGTCGGAATAATGGAGCCGGTAGGCGGCCGGGGTGGTGCCGAACCGCTCCCGGAACAGGCGGATAAAATGCGAAACGTTGTTGAACCGGCAGGCATGGGCGATCTCGGAGACCGACTTCGAGGTGGAGATCAGTTGCAGCCGGGCGCGGACCAACCGCTGTTCGATCAGCCATTTGTGGGGCGAGGTGTGGAAGCGCCGATAGAAGGCGTTCTTGAACGAACTCAGACTCATGCCGCACAGCGAAGCCAGCTCCGAGAGGGCGATGTCGGTCAGGACGTTGTCGCGCACCACTTCGTCGATCGTGCGCGGGCCGTTCGAGACGGCCTGGCACACGGGACGGCACACGCAGCAGCCGGGCTGGGTGAGCAGCAGTTGCAGCAGTTCGCACAGTTTCAGGTGGCTCAGCTCCGGGTGGGAGAGGTGGAGGCGGGCCGAAACGAAACGGTGGACGGAGTGAAAAAACTCTTCGATAACGGGCCAGGCGGGATAGGTGTAGATGTCGGTCCGGTTGCGGCACTGGGCGCACAGCCGGTTGGCCGAGGCGACGGTTTGCGGCGGGGTGAAGTCATTCCGCAGATCGGAAGGGGTGTAAAAGAAGAGGGTCTGGCGAAAGGGATGGGCCGGATCGGCCGGGGTGTTCTCGACGTAATGGGTGCCGCGGTCGAGGTGAAACAGTTCGCCGGCCCGAACGGTAACGTAACGGTCGGCCAGATGGATCAGTTTGGTGCCTTGTTCGATGTAGCCGATGGCGGGACGGTCGTAATCGACGGTCTGGATGCCGACGTGAATGTCGCTCTGATGGCGAAAAATAACGGTAGATGCAGTAGTGTCCATAAAGGTGTAATTTTATAAAAATAAACGAATAGGAATACATAGCGAACCGGAACGGAAAACGGAGAAACCGACCGGCAGGAAAAACGGAGTGTGCGGAAAATCCGGAAACGGACGAATTAGGCCGACCCGCACTTCAAAAATTGCGATGAGGCGTTCGATGGAATCATAAGCTACGAAAAATAGGTATCCGAACCGCTTCCGCCGCGACCCGGTCCGCCGGCGGACGGAGAACCGGATGCGAGACGGCCGAGGACTCGCTAAAATTATAGTGTAATAGGTTTTATCTCCGTTTCCGCGTTGTGTTTTCGCCGGATATATTTGCTGCACGAAACGACAGGGGAACCGGTTTGTATGACGCGAAGATACGAAATAATCGCGGCTTGATGCAAAAGTCGGCATATTTTTCGCGCGGGGCGGAACGAATTTCGAGAGGCTGGCAAGCATGGCGGTCGAAAAAATGAGCGGTTCGGTCGGAGGTGCTTGCAAATCGTGTACCGGACTCTCCTCCGGCGGGAAAAAATAATCGAGGTCCGCCGTCCCCGACCGGCTCCGACCTGAAATGCAGGCAAAAGGCCGACCCCAAAATCCATGGCAGCAACCGATATGTTTATATAACGAATTAGGTATGAAAAAAAGAAAAAATCCCCGTCAACATCTTTTCGTTGTCGGCCAGGCCGTTCCGCCGGGGACCCCGCCCGTGGTCGCCGCCGCCCAGCGCGACGTGTGGCGCTGGGGTGCCGACAACCGGCTGCCCGAAGCCCTCGCCGCCCTCTCGCGCAGCTCCACCATTCACCGCCGCATCATCAACGACAAAGCGGACTACATCAGCGGCAGCGGCCTGACCGTCGACGAACGCAGCCCCCGTACCCTTGCACTCGTGAAAGAGGCCAACGGCGACGGGCAAAGCCTGCGAACCCTCATCCAGCGCATAGCCCTCGACCGCTGCCTGTTAGGGAACGCCTTTTTGGAGGTCGTTACCGACCCGTCGCGGAGCTTCCTCTCCTTTTATCATCAGGATGCGACCCGCTGCCGGCTCTCGCGCGACAACATCCACGTGATCCTGCACCACGACTGGAGACAGTACCGCCCCTCCGAATCGACGGCCCTGCCGCTCTATCCGCTCTTCGAGCCGCAGGAGGACGGTACGCTGCGAACGGTGATCCACTACAAGGACTACGAGCCGATGTTCGAGCATTACGGTGTCCCGAAATACATCGCCGGACTGGGAGCGTCGGCCATTGTCTGGAAAACCGACCGGTGGAACCTCTCGCGGCTCGACAACGCCTTCCAGCCTTCGGGCGTGATGGTGCTCGACGGCGACACCGACTCCGAACAGGAGGCGGCCGAAATCGCCCGGCTGGCCGAGGAACGCTTTGCCGGCAAACCGGGACAGGTGATGTTTTTGGTCAAAAACGGGATCGACAACGATACGACGAAGTTCGTGCCGATCGAAACGACGAGCGACGGAGACTGGAAATCGCTGCACGACCAGGCGGTCTCGGACATCATCGTGGCGCACAGCTGGTTCCGAACTCTCAGCGGCATGGAGTATGCCAGCGGTTTCTCGGCCGACCGGGTCCGCCACGAGTACAACATCGCTCTCAACACGCTGATCCGGGTCGAACAGCAGGAGATCATCGAACCGATCCGGACGGTGTGTGCCGAAATTTTCGGGGAACCGACCCGTTCGCTGACATTCGTCAATGTCCCGCCGTTCGAGGTCAAACCGGACTACATGCGGGTCTGGGAGGCGCGTCAGGCGGACGGTTTCGAGTACGATCCGGACGATCCGGCCCAACAGCTCTTCCTGTCGCAAATCTGACCGCGCCGGAGCCTGCGGTGAGAGCCTCGAACTCCGACGAAGTGGCTCACCGCCGCGTGGGGTGGTGGCGCACCCGTTGGGTGTCTTGTTGGCAGCCTCTACTCTCTATGGCCGAGAATGCTGGTCGAAGCCAGCGGGGACTGCTTGCAGGCCTCCGCTGCCGGGGGCTTCGGCCTGCCCACTTCTGCGAAGTGGACGCACCCGTTGGGTGTCTTATTGGCAGCCTCTGCCCCTCCATTCGGCCTTGCGCCCACCCCTCTAAGGCATAGCAAACTCCCGGTTGGAGTGCCCAGCGGCACCG
>JAFLSI010000066.1 GCA_022511025.1 Rikenella sp.
CTCGGGCCGGGCAGGCCCCGCGTGCCCGCGGCGGGCTATGGGCCGCCTATACCCCCCAAGCAGGTGGCCAACTCAGATAGAGCAAACCCCCAACAAACAACCTAATACCGGTAAAAATCCGCCTTGTACGGCCCCTCGACCGGCACCCCGATGTAATCCGCCTGCTCCGGCGTCAACCGCGTCAAGTGCACCCCGATCCGCTCCAAGTGCAGCCGCGCCACCTCCTCGTCCAAATGCTTCGGCAGCCGGTAGACCCCCACCTCATAATCCCTCTGCCACAACTCCATCTGCGCCAGCGTCTGGTTCGTGAACGAATTGCTCATCACGAACGACGGATGGCCCGTCGCACACCCTAAATTCACCAACCGCCCCTCGGCCAGCACAAAAATCGAGTGCCCGTCCTCCCCGAACGTATATTTGTCCACCTGCGGTTTGATCTCCGTACGCGTCGCCCCGTCGAACGCATTCAGCCGATCCATCTGAATCTCGTTGTCGAAATGGCCGATATTGCAGACGATCGCCTGGTCCCGCATCGCACGCATATGTTCCAGCGTGATAATATCCCGGTTTCCCGTCGTCGTAACATAGATGTTCCCGACCGGCAGCGCCTCCTCCACCGTCTTGACCTCGAACCCCTCCATCGCCGCCTGTAGCGCACAGATCGGGTCGATTTCCGTAACGATCACCCGCGCCCCGTAGTGGCGCATGCTCGCCGCACACCCCTTGCCCACATCGCCGTACCCGCAGACCACCACCACCTTGCCCGCAATCATCACATCCGTCGCCCGTTTGATCCCGTCCGCCAGCGATTCCCGGCAGCCGTACAAGTTGTCGAACTTCGACTTCGTAACCGAATCGTTCACATTGATCGCCGGGAAAAGCAGCTCCCCCCGTTCCAGCATCCGATAGAGCCGGTGTACCCCCGTCGTCGTCTCCTCCGACACCCCCCTCAACTCCGAAAGCATCGCATGCCACTTTCCCGACTCCTCGGCCAGCGTCTTCTTCAGCAGCGCCAGGATAACCGCCTCCTCCGCATGAGCCGCCGGCCGGTCCAGCAGCGACGGATCGTTCTCCGCCGCCACCCCCCGGTGAATCAGCAGCGTAGCATCTCCGCCGTCGTCCACAATGAGATGCGGTCCTTTACCGCCCGGAAAAGTCAGCGCCTCGCGCGTACACCACCAGTACTCCTCCAGCGACTCCCCCTTCCACGCAAAAACCGGCACCCCCGCCGCCGCCACGGCTGCCGCCGCATGGTCCTGCGTCGAGAAGATGTTGCACGAACACCACCGCACCTCCGCCCCCAGCTCTACGAGCGTCTCGATCAGCACCGCCGTCTGGATCGTCATGTGCAGCGACCCCATAATTCTCGCCCCCCGCAGCGGTTTGGCCGCTCCGTACTTCTCGCGCAGCGCCATCAGCCCCGGCATTTCGTGTTCCGAAACCTCGATCTCTTTTCGGCCCCAGTCGGCCAGCGACATATCGGCCACTTTATAAGGTATATTCATCATCGTTTTTTATAATGTCGACTGCCTGAATTTTGTCCTGTTCCATTGCCTCGCGCAGCGCCTCGACCGAAGAGAATTTCCGTTCGGGCCGCAAAAAGTGCAGCAGCTCGATCCGGAGTTCGCATCCGTACAGATCCCCGTCGAAATCGAAGAGCCACGCCTCCGCCGTGCACAGCCCCCCTCCGTTTTCCGCATCCGGCTCGACCGTCGGCCGCCGACCCACATTTACCAAGCCCCAGTACCGCTCCCCCCTCTTTTCGATCGTGATCCGCGCGACCCACACCCCCGCCGCCCGACAACCGTCCACTCCGTCCCGGTCCGTCAGCGGGAGGTTGGCTGTCGGAAATCCCAACCGCCGCCCCAACTGCCGCCCCGGCTGCACAGTGCCCCGTATGGTCATGGTCTTTTGCATCCGGGGCCAAAGATACGACAATTTCCGGTACGCCCGTTTATCGGCTGCCGGAACGGACTTACGATAAAAATCGCTATCTTGGCAGACCGAAACCCTTAAAAAAACCGGCAACGGCATGGCAGACGAAAAGAAGCCCTCGCGCAAGATGTTTTTCAGTATGGGCGAAGTGTCCGAGATGTTCGACGTGAACCCCTCCCTGATCCGTTTTTGGGAGAAGCGGTTCGACGCGCTCCGGCCCCGGAAGAACGCCAAAGGCAACCGGCTCTTCACGCCGGAAGATGTCGAGAACCTGAAACTCATCTACCATTTGGTCAAGGAGAAAGGGATGACGCTGGCCGGGGCCGACAAATACCTGAAAGACAACAAACACGCCCTGCGTCGGGATGTGCAGATTCTGGAACATTTGGGACGGATTCGGGCCGCGTTGTTGGAGATCAAGTCGGAGTTGGGGAGCGAGAGTTCGGATACGGAGATCGTCGTGCGGACGGAGGCGCTGGCCGAAGCGGTGAATGCAGCCATTCCGGAGGGAGGCGCAACGGTCGAGGAGGCGCTCGATGCGGAGGCATATTCCGGGAGCGTTGCGGAGGCCGCGCCCGGCTCCGGGGAGGGGGAGGAGGCGAAACCGCGCTACATCGAACCGACGCTGTTCGACCTGTAGCCGGGGCGGCAGGAGGGTGGCGGACCGGCCGCCCGAACCGGGCGTTTGCTCCACCCCGCTTCGGCCTCTCGCTGCATTCGATTACGACCGAACCGGAAAACAGACAAAAGAAAACAGGTGTCCGCATCCGGCGTGCCGATCCGCCCCGCACAGGACGAACGGCAGAGTGAACGGATAAATTCAGCGGCCTGCTGATCCGCCGCCCGCCTCCGAGCAAAAGGGACGAAACCGGCGGCGCATTAGTTATACCCTCCCCGCTGCCGCCGTCCGTCAGCGCCCGGCACAGCGCAGGAAACACAGGGCCGCTCGTTGTCGAGGGCCGGGAGCGATCGGCGACAAGGCCTTCGCCACCCCTACTACGGCACGTTGTACAACGTCGGCCAGAACGGGTTCAGCTGGTCGTCGTCGACCACAGGCACCAACGCCTACTACTTGGACTTCAACAACGCGAGGGTTACCCCGCAGAACAGCAACAACCGCGCGAACGGCTTTCAGGTGCGTTGCCTCCAAGCATTTATCCGGGACACCCTGTTTTCTTTCCCGCCCCATTCCTCCGCAGCCGGACCGGAGGCGAGCATTCCGGAATTAGGAAATTCGCAAAAAACTGCTACCTTTATGCGGCCGGCCGAAAAACCGGAACCCCGGCCGGAACCCAACCCAAACCGAAACCAAACACGACCCGAAACTCCATGACGAACCGAGTCCTGCACACCGTTGCCGCCCGCTTTCAGTTAGCCGGCGAGGTATCCGCCGTCCGTCCGTTGGGCGAAGGTTTCATCAACGACACCTTCGTGATCGAGACCGCAGCGGCCGACACCCCGAATTACATTCTCCAGCGGAAAAACCGCCATATCTTCACCGACATTCCCGCGATGATGGACAACATCGCCCGCGTAACCGCCCACCTCAAGGAGAAGATCGCCGCCCGCGGGGGCGATCCCCGGCGCGAAGCCTTGACCGTCGTGCCGACCGCAGACGGGCAGCTCTGCCACCGGGACGAGGAGGGGGAGTACTGGGCCGTGTGCGAGTTTATCCCCGACACGATCGCCTACCAGCAGGCTGACACCCCGGAACTCGCCTTTCAGGGCGGGAAAGGAATCGGCCGGTTTCAGGCGATGCTGGCCGACTTTCGGGAGCCGCTGGCCGACATTTTGCCCGGCTTCCACAACATGCGGTACCGGTTCCGGCAGTGGGACGAAACCTTGGCCAAAGATCCGGCAGGACGCGCGAAAGAGGTGGCCGAGGAGATCGGCTGGATCGAAGCGCGGCGCGACGAGATGCTCCGCTTCTGGAGTTTGGTCGAAACCGGTGTCATTCCGACCCGCGTTACCCACAACGACACGAAAATCAACAACATTCTGTTCGACCGGGCCGGGAACGTGCTCTGCGTGATCGACCTCGACACCGTGCTGAGCGCCACCTGCCTCAACGACTACGGCGATGCCATGCGGTCGTACACCAACACCGGACAGGAAGACGATCCGAACTTGGAAAAAGTCTCGATGGACATCCGCATCTTCAAGGCATACACCGAAGGGTATCTGTCCGAGGCCCACACCTTTCTGACCCCGGCCGAGGCGGAGCACCTCGCATTCTCCGCCCGGTACATTACCTACGAACAGGTGCTGCGTTTCCTGATGGACTACATCGACGGCGACCGGTACTACAAAATCAAGTCGCCGGATCACAACCTCGTGCGGACGCGGGCGCAGTACCGGCTGCTGCAGAGCATGGAGGCGCAGTACGGCGAGATGCAGCGGATCGTAAAAGAAGAACTGGAACGCTATGCTTAGAATACCGAAGATTCCGGCGCCGGACGCTTTGGCGTCGGCAGCGGCACAGGCCGTAGCTTGCAACAATTGGGCCGCCTCCTATCCGTATGCCCCGGAGGTAACGTTTGCCGCGGGGCACGACGGGCGGCATCTCTATCTCCGTTTTCAGGTTCGGGAGGAGTGTACGAAAGCGGAGATCGCGGAGGACAACGGAGCGGTGTGGACCGACTCGGCGGTAGAGTTTTTCATCGCATTCGACGAGACGGGATACTACAACTTCGAATTCAGCTGCATCGGCAAGGCCCTGTTGGGATTCCGGAAAAGCAAACCGGACGCCGTCCATGCCGGGAGGGAGGTTATGGAAAGTATCGTGCGGCAGTCGTCGCTCGGGACGGCCTGTTTTGCCGAACGGCACGGAGACAACCGGTGGGAGTTGTGCGTAGCGATACCGGTCGGAGCCTTCTTCGCCCACCGGTTCGACTCGTTGGACGGGCTGCGGGCGCGGGCCAACGTCTACAAGTGCGGGGACGGTCTGTCGAAACCCCATTTCCTGTCGTGGCAGCCGATCGGGACGGAGCGGCCGAATTTCCACGTGCCGGAATATTTCGGCGAAGTCGAGTTCGAATGATATTTTTCGGGGTCTTTGGACACCCTACCCGGGCCGCAGCCTGCGGGGAACGCAACGGGGAGTTGCGGGCCTCCGCGGGGGGGAGGTTGCGGCCCGCGCGCTTCTGCGAAGCGCAATCCATAAAGCGGGGCAGAGACCTCAAAACCACTCAAAAAATCCCCGCACAACCGAAACGACACTACACAAAACCAATACCACGTTATGAAAATCAGACACACACTCCCTCTTTTGATCTTCAGCCTGACGATAGTCAGCATCGTCCCGAACGCCTCGGCCGCGGGAAAGCGACTCAGCAAATCCGCCGCGCAGGCTCAGACCCGGCAGATTGTCGAAGAACGGAAAGCCCGGCTGCGCGAAGCGCTGACCGAGGAGTGGGACAAGCATGAATGGACGAACGGCGAATACCGGATGAAATTCTGGGACACCGTCTACGGCCCGAAAGAGGTTCCGGAGGGGGGCCGGAGTCTGTACATCTCCCTGCACGGAGGGGGCGGCGCTCCGCCGCGGGTGAACGACGGCCAGTGGGCCAATCAGAAAGTGCTGTACCGGCCGGCCGAAGGGTTGTATTTCGTTCCCCGCTCGCCGACCGACACCTGGAACATGTGGCACCAGGAGTACATGGACGACTTCCTGCGCAAGACGATTGCAGCAGCCGTCGTTTTTGAAGGGGTGAATCCGGACAAGGTCTACATTCTGGGTTATTCGGCCGGCGGCGACGGGCTGTACCAGCTGGCGCCGCGCATGGCAGACCACTGGGCCGCCGCTTCGATGATGGCGGGCCATCCGGGCGATGCCCATCCCGAATCGCTGCGCAACCTGCCGTTCGCCATCTTTATGGGCGGTCAGGATGCCGCCTACGACCGCAACTCGCTGGCCCGGCAGTACAGCACGACGCTCGACCGGCTGGCCTTGGCCGAGGGCGAAGGGAGCTACATCCACGACACCCACATCTACGAAGACTGCGGCCACTGGATGCTGCGCCGCGACACGATCGCCCTGCCGTGGATGGCGCAGTTCACGCGGAACCTCTATCCCAAACGGGTGATCTGGGTGCAGGACGATGTGCTGCGCGACAATTTCTACTGGATCGGAGTTCCGGAAGCCCATCGGCGGGCAGAGGCGAAGATCGTGGCAGAGATCGACGGACAGACGCTCCGCATCGAGGAGAGCGACTCGCCGGTGGTTTTAGTGGGGCTGAACGACGAACTGCTCGACTTGGACAAACCGGTTCGGGTAGAATTTCAGGGCGAAACGATCGCCAAAAAGCGGTTCCGCCGCACGGCATCGGCGCTGGAACAGCCGCTGAACAAAAGCGCCTTTTCGCTCGATGCGCCCTATCCGGTGCTGCTGAAGATCGAAAAGAATGCGAATGCCAAGGGAGGGGCGACAGTCGTTCAACTCTAACCGTTCTATGGTAAGAGCAACGGCCCGGCCAACCCCTGTAAACCCGATAAAGATATAAATAAGTATGAAGAAGCGACATAACTGGCTGTCAGGTGTTTTATCCGTCGGCGCAGCCATCGGCTTGTGGATGCAGACCTCCTGTTCGTCTCCCGCCGCACGCAGTTGGAACGAAGGGATACACGTGATACCCGTACCGGCCGAGATGAGCTGCGGCGAAGGGAGCTTCACGCTGAACCGGTCGACCGTCATCGCCTGCCTCGATCCGGAATTTTCGCCGACCGCCGCCTACTTGGCCGCCAAGATAAAAACCGCCGCCGGATACGACCTGCCCATCACGGCACAGGCAGCGGCAAGCAACTGCATCGTTTTCGAGCGCGACAGCACAGTCCCCCATCCGGAGGGTTATACCTTGGTTTCGACCCCGGAGGGGGTAACCGTCGCCGCTTCGGGAGCCGCAGGCGCATTCTACGGGATGCAGACCCTGTTGCAGCTGCTGCCCGCCGAGATCGAGAGTCCGGTCCGGGTGCGGAACATCGAATGGTCATTGCCCGTCGCAGCGATCGAAGACCAACCCCGGTTCGGGTATCGCGGCGTACACCTCGATCCGGTGCGCCATTTTGCCGGCGCGGAGTTCGTCAAGAAACAGCTCGACGTACTGGCCCTGTTCAAGATCAACCGGTTGCACTGGCACCTGACCGACGACCAGGGGTGGCGGATCGAGATCAAGAAATACCCGGAACTGACCGAAAAAGGCGCCGTGAGGACCGAAGGGGACGGCTCGCGGTACGGCGGATTCTATACGCAGGACGAGATCCGGGAGATCGTCGCCTACGCACAGGAGCGCCACATCGACGTGATTCCGGAGATCGAGCTGCCGGGACATGCCAAAGCCGTGCTCGTTTCGCATCCCGAACTGTCGTGCACCGGCGGCCCGTTCGACCAGCCCCGGATCGTGTGGGGGGTGGAGCCGGACATCTTCTGTCCGGGGAAAGAGGCGACATTCGCATTCATAGAAGATGTGCTGACCGAGATATTCGAGCTGTTCCCCTCCGAATATATCCACATCGGGGGCGACGAGAGTCCGAAAGTGCGGTGGGAGTCGTGTCCGGACTGTCAGGCCCGGATCCGGACCGAGGGGTTGGATGCGACAGCCCGGAGGGTCGGGGCGGACGGCAAGCGGCACACGGCTGAAGAGGTGTTGCAGAGCTACACGATCGCCCGGGTGGAACGGTTCGCCAATGCACACGGCCGGAAAATCATCGGGTGGGACGAAATTTTGGAGGGGGGGCTTGCCCCGTCGGCGACCGTGATGAGCTGGCGCGGCGAAGCGGGTGGTATTGCAGCGGCCCGCCAGCAGCACAACGTGATTATGACCCCGAACAGCGCCGGGTTCTATTTCGACCACCTGCAAGGGGCGGCGGAGGTCGAACCGGCTTCGATCGGGGGGTATTCGACCTTGGAAAAGGTCTACCGTTACAACCCGGTGCCGGACTCGGCGGCTGAAGATTGGGGTCGGTATATCCTCGGCGTGCAGGGGAACCTGTGGTCGGAGTACATCCTCTCGGACGACCACCGCGAATACATGTACTATCCGCGCGTGCTGGCGCTGGCCGAACTCGACTGGTCGCCGAACGACCGCAAGGACTGGGACGATTTCCAGAAACGGATCGTGAATGCGCTGGTGCGGTTAGACTACCACGGAATCAACTACCACATTCCGATGCCGGAGGGGACGTTGGTGGATCTCGTGGCGTTTACGGGCGATTCGGTTTCGGTGCCGTTCTGCAACACGCGGAACCTGCCGATGGTCTATACACTGGACGGTTCGGAACCGACCGCACAGTCGACGGTTTATGTCGATACGCTGCGGATCGGCGAGCCGACGACCATTCGCATCGCCACGCGGCTGCCGCAGGGAAAACTCAGTCCGGTACGGAACATCCGGGTCGAAAGGCAGACGCCGAGACCGGCGGTGGACAGTTCCGTTGCGGTGGCGCCCGGGATCGTGATGCGGACGACGCCGGGGCTGTTCGTAACGGACGAACAGATCGCGGGGGCGAGGTTCGGCCGGGATACGGTCGTGCGTTATTTTCTGGGGGGTCGGATACCGGACACGGGGGTCAGCGCAGATTCGCTGACGGTGTACGAGGGGCTTGTGGAGCTGCCGGAGACGGGGGTGTACGGCTTCGCAACGGATATGGACGAGTTGTGGATCGACGGCGAACGGCTGATCGTGAACGGGCCGGAGTGTGCGAGCCGGTTCCTGCGGCACAAGACGACCCGTGCCTTGGCGGCGGGCAAACACCGGTTCAAATTCGTGTTCAACAACCGGATCAAACACGGTTGGCCGAACGATTGGAACGAAGTTACGTTCTACATCCGGGTACCGGGATCGGATCGGTACACGAAGGTGGAGGCTGCGCAGTTGATGCACGAGGTGAAATAGGGGCACACCCTTCGGGTGTTTTGCTGGCAGCCTCTACCCCATTCGCGGGCCGGAGCCGGCGGGGACTG
>JAFLSI010000067.1 GCA_022511025.1 Rikenella sp.
CTGAACGCCGCGCTGCCTCGGGGCGGCCCCCCTCCGGCGGACCCGGCTTCGGCGCCGGTACCGCCGGAGCCGATCGACACCGTGCGGCGGAAGATCGAATGCCTCCGGGAGTTCATCCTGCCGGAGCGCTACGAGAGTCTGACGCAGCGGCTCGACCTCCGGATGCGGTATATGGTGCTGTGTCTCGAAGACATCTACTATCCGCACAACGCCAGCGCCGTGGTGCGCAGCGCGGAGGCGTTCGGCATTCAGGAGCTGCATGCGGTGGAGCATACCGTGCGGTTCGCGCCGAACAAGCATATCGTCCGGGGGACGGATCAGTGGCTCGACATCCGGAAGTGGAGGGATACGCCGTCGTTGGCGGGCCACCTGCGGGAGCGGGGCTACCGGATCGTGGCGACCGCTCCGCCGCGGGCGGGGAGGCCGGACGGAGGAGACGGGGAGGGAAACTTTACGCCGTCGGATTTCGATGTGGCGGCCGGGCCGTTCGCGATCTTCATGGGGACGGAGAAATCGGGTGTCTCGGATTGGCTGCTGGCTGAGGCCGATGCGGTCGTTTCGATCCCGATGGCAGGCTTTGCCGAGAGCCTCAATATTTCGGTCTCGGCGGCGATCGTGGCGCAGCGGCTCACCGAACGGGTGAGGGAGCCGGCCGGCGGGATCGACTGGCGGCTCCCGGCAGAGGATCGGGACCGGCTGCTCTGCCGGTGGCTCTGCCACTCGGTGCGCGACTGGCGACAGATTTTGGTGCGCAGCGGGTTGGAACCGTGAAACACCGGCGTGCGGAGGGATTGGGGCCGCCGAACGGAGCGGCGGCCGGAAACCTGTTAACAATCGGAAAAATGGAGATACTGCGCAGGCAATTTTTGCAGCATGTGGGACAGACCTCGGATGCGCCGTTGATGATCGAAGTGGCGCGGGCCGAGGGGATCTACTTCTACACCCCGGACGGGAAGCGGTATGTCGACCTGATTTCGGGCGTCTCGGTGAGCAACGTCGGCCACGGGAACCGGGAGGTGGTCGAGGCGGTGTGCGCCCAGGCGAGGGACTATATGCACGTGATGGTGTACGGCGAGCTGGTCGAACGGCCGCAGGTGAGGTATGCGGAGGCGATCGCCGGCCTGCTGCCCGAGCCGTTGGAGAGCGTCTATTTCGTCAATTCGGGGGCCGAAGCGGTCGAAGGGGCGCTGAAGTTGGCCAAGCGGCACACGCACCGGACCGAGATCGTCTCGTTCTGCAACGCCTACCACGGTTCGACCCACGGGGCGATGAGCGTCATGGGCGGGGAAGAGTTCGTAGGGGCCTATCGGCCGCTGCTGCCGGATACGCGGAAACTGCGCTACAACGCGTTCGAGGATCTGGAGCAAATCACCGAGCGGACGGCCTGCGTGCTGGTCGAACCGGTTCAGGGCGAGAGCGGGGTGCGGCTGCCGGAGGCCGGGTTTTTGGCGGCGCTGCGGGAACGGTGTTCGGCCGTGGGGGCGCTGTTGATCTTCGACGAGATTCAGACCGGTTTCGGACGCACGGGGGAGATGTTCGCGTTGCTCAAATACGGGGTGGTGCCCGATATGCTGTGTTTGGCGAAGGCGTTGGGCGGCGGGATGCCGCTCGGAGCGTTCGTCTCGTCGGGCGGGATTATGGCCGGCCTGCGATCCGATCCGCCGCTGGGGCATATCACGACGTTCGGCGGACATCCGGTCTGCTGCGCAGCGGGGCTGGCGGCCTTGGAATACATCTGCCGGCATGACCTCGCCCGGCAGGCCGAGGCCAAAGGGGCTTTGTTCGAGCGGCTGTTGGGCGACCATCCGGCGGTGCGCGAAATTCGGCGGAGCGGCTTGCTGGTCGCGGTGGAGCTGGGGGATTCGGTGCGGCTGTACCGGGCGATGGAGCTGCTCAAGGAGGCGGGCTATCTGTCGGACTGGTTCCTCTTCTGCGACACGGCATTCCGCATCTCGCCGCCGCTGACGATTACGGAGACGCAGGTGCGGGAATGCTGTGCAGCGATTCGGGCCGGGGTGTTGGACAAACTTTGATCTCCCGGACAGTATGCAGCCGGCCGGGAGACCCGGCGAAAAAAGAGCGCGCCGCGGACTACTTCACCGCGACCGTTTCGATCTCGACCAGCGCCCCCATCGGCAGCGCCGCTACCTCGAACGCCACCCGCGCCGGAGGATTCTCCGAATAGAACCGGGCGTACACTTCGTTCATCGCTCCGAAATCGGCGATATGCTGGAGCAGGACCGTCGACTTGACCACATCGGACTTCGCATACCCCGCCTCGGCGAGGATCGCCCCGATGTTTTTAAGGCATTGCTCCGTCTGAGCCGCCACCCCCTCCGGCATGGTTTTCGTTGCAGGGTCGATCGGCAGCTGGCCCGATACATACAGCGTTCCGCCCGCTTCCACAGCTTGGCTGTAGGGTCCGACGGCCGCCGGAGCCGCCGCAGTAGAGATGATTCTTTTCATGGTGTTCGTGTTTCGGCATGAATTTTGCTTGAACTTCCTTCGGCGAAGACAGCCTCGCCTTCGCGTACAAAATAACGGAAATATGATTAAATTCGCAACCGCAATCCTGTCGGCCGGGGTGCTGTTTACGGCCTGCCGCAACGTCGGCCGGTCGCCGTTGGTGTTAGAGAGCGACATTTGGGTCGCCGTGGAGGGGGTCGGCGGCTGCGATACCGCGGCGGAGAGGGCCGGAACGACCGCTCCGCTGCCGTCGCTGGAGTTCCTCAGCGACGGGCAGTTGGCGGGATACACCTCGTGCAACAGCTTTTTCGGTAGCTATTCGACCCGGCGGAACCACGGCGCGGCGGACCGGATCGAACTGACGATCGACGGCATCACGATGGCGCTGTGTCCGCACAGCGACACGGAGCAGCGCTACCTCGACAAACTGAGCCGGGTGCGGGAATATGCCGTGCGGGAGAGACGACTGCAACTGAAAGACAGTACGGGAACGACGATCCTGGTATTCCGGCCTGCGAGCCAGCTCCGTACCGGCGATCGGTAGACAGAGGCAAAAATTCACATAAAATCGACTTTCGACCATGAAAAAAGGAACATTCGTTTGCACGGCCGTGGCATTGGCTTCGGTTTTTCTTTCGTCTTGCTGCGCCTGCCGCAAGGGGAGTCCGAAAATCGCCAATTTGGAGGCGGACAAGTGGCGCCTGACCGAGTTCCGCGGCGAAGCGGTGCCGACCGAAAAATCGGTCGTCCTCACCTTCGATGCGGAAAAGAAGATGGTTTACGGCAAGGCGCCCTGCAACAACTTCTTCGGCGGCTACAGCCTCTTCGAAGATCCGCAGCATAATATCGAGATTACGAATGTGGGGGTAACGCGGATGCTGTGTCCGAATACGCGGATCGAGGACGGTTTCGTCCGCGAATTGAGCGATGTGAAACGGCTGAAGATCGAGGGCGACCGGCTGTTGCTGCTGGATGCACAGGGCGATCTGGTCGCTCTGCTGACGGCGGTGCCGGCGACGGCGGAAAAATAACGGGCGGATTCTGTCCAAGCAGACTCCCCTGAGTCTCTGCGGGGTTGCACGGCGGCAGCCCCGCTTTTTTTCTCCTCCCCGGACGGCCCGCCCCGGTCCGGCATCCGTCGGGGATGCAAAAATTTCGCAGCGAAACGATTTATCGCTATTTTTGTTTCCGATTTACAAGAGATACGGAGACAATATGGCGATGGAACCGATCATCGAACCGGTGGCCCGCGAGTCGATCGAGGCCGAGCTGACCCCGGAACGCATCTGGCGCAAAACCAACAAAGGCGGCAATGTGCTGTACACCCTTACGGCGGCGGAGTGTCCCAACACGATGCGCGAAATCGGGCGGCTGCGCGAGGTCTCGTTCCGCGACGGCGGAGGCGGAACGGGCAAAAGCCTCGACATCGACGAACTCGACACGGTGCCGGGCGGATATACGCAGTTGATCGTCTGGGACCCGGTGGCCCGCGAGATCATGGGAGGCTACCGCTACATCATCCCCCGCTCGTCGCATCCGAAATACCTCTCCACGGAACACTATTTCGAGTTCAGCGATACGTTTCGCGAAAAATACCTGCCGTATGTTCTGGAGCTGGGCCGTTCGTTCGTCCAGCCGGCCTACCAGTCGCGGAACAATCCCAAAAGCCTTTTTGCGCTCGACAACCTCTGGGACGGATTAGGGGCGATCGTGGTGCGCAATCCCGACGTGAAGTACTGTTTCGGAAAGGTTACCATGTACGGCGACTACGACCGCGAGGCACGGAACATGCTCCTTTACTTCCTGAAAAAGCACTTTCCGGACCGCGAGAACCTGATCCGGTCGCGCTATCCGGTCCGCCTCGACATGGACGAAGCGAAAATGGCGGCCCTGTTCGCCGGCCGGGACTATGCGGAGGACTACAAAATCCTCTCGCGCAAAATCCGCGAGATCAACGAAACCATCCCCCCGCTGATCAATGCCTACATGAGTCTCTCGCCCACCATGAAGGTCTTCGATACGGCGCTGAACCCCGATTTCGGAAATGTCGAGGAGACCGGCATCTTGATCACGCTCAGTGAACTCTACGTCCAAAAGGTCGAGCGGCACTTGGCCAATATCGAATAAACCGGAGGCCGGACTGTATGGTTGCACGATGGAAACGATACGGACTGGATCCCTTTATTCTCGCCCTGTTCGGCGCGATCTTTCTGGCTTGGGCAGCGCCCTCGTGGGGGGCGGAGCACGAACGCTGGTCGCCTGCGGAGGTGGCCGGCTGGGGCGTCGGCGTGATCTTTTTCTTTTACGGATTGCGGCTGAACGGCGAAAAACTGCGCGTCGGACTGCAAAATATCCGGCTCCACACCGTGGTGCAGCTGACCACCTTTCTCCTCTTTCCGCTCTTGGTTTTGGGCGTGATGCTTTGCGTCGATCTGCAGGCCGATTACTACCTGTGGCTCGGCATCTTTTTTGCCGCCACACTCCCCTCCACCGTCTCCTCGTCCGTCGTGATGGTCGCCTTGGCCGGCGGCAATGTCCCCGCCGCGATCTTCAACGCCTCGGTCTCCAGCCTCGCAGGCATCTTCCTCACCCCGCTCTGGATGTCGCTCTTTCTCAAGGCCGAAGCCGGGGCCAACTCGCTCCGCGACGTCGTGGTCGGCTTGGTTTTCCAAGTGCTCGTGCCCGTCGGGGCCGGGATGCTGCTCCACCGCTGGTGGGGCGGTTTCGCCGAACGGAACCGCCGCTGGCTCAGCCGGTTCGACCAGACCGTCATTGTCGCCATCGTCTATACCTCCTTCTGCGAATCTTTTGCCGAACGGAGGTTCGCCGCCGTGTCGTGGCCGCAGTTGGTCGGCCTCGCCGCCGGGATGACCGCCCTTTTCTTCGTCGTGTACGGCATCGTCAGCGTGGTCTGCCGGAGGCTGCATTTCAACCGCGAAGACCGGATCACCGCCCTGTTCTGCGGCTCCAAGAAATCGCTGGTTCACGGCACCGTCATGTCCAAAGTTTTGGTCGCCGACCAGACGCTGACCGGTATTCTGCTGCTGCCGATCATGATCTACCACGCCATGCAGTTGATCGTGGTCGGCATCATCGCCCGGCGCATGGGCGAATCGGTGAGGAAATAGGACGAAACCGGACGATTCCGGCAAGAATCGCTCCGGAACGAAACAAATTCGGAAAAAGAACGTATAATAGACAGAAACCGGTTGTAAACCTATTCAGACAGAATCCATGAGGCAGTTAAAAATCACCAAGTCGATTACGAACCGCGAGAGCGCTTCGTTGGACAAATATTTGCAGGAGATCGGACGGGAAGACCTGATCACGGTCGAAGAGGAGGTCGAGCTGGCGCAGCGGATCAAAAAGGGGGATCAGGAGGCGCTCGAAAAGTTGACGAAAGCGAATCTGCGGTTCGTGGTGTCGGTGGCCAAACAGTACCAGAACCAAGGGCTGACGCTGCCGGACTTGATCAACGAGGGGAACTTGGGGCTGATCAAGGCGGCGGAGAAGTTCGACGAGACACGGGGGTTCAAATTCATCTCGTATGCGGTGTGGTGGATCCGCCAGTCGATTTTGCAGGCCCTGGCCGAGCAGTCGCGGATCGTGCGGCTGCCGCTCAATCAGGTGGGGTCGCTCAATAAGATCAACAAGGCTTTTGCGCGGTTCGAACAGGAGAACGAACGGACCCCCTCGCCGGAAGAGCTGGCACAGGTGCTGGACCTGCCGAAGGAGAAGGTGGCGGATACGCTGCGGGTGTCGGGGCGGCATGTGTCGGTGGATGCTCCGTTTGCGGAGGGGGAGGACAACAGCCTGTTGGACGTCTTGGTGAACAACGATTCGCCCAACGCCGACCGGAGTTTGATCAACGAGTCGCTCTCGACGGAGGTCGAACGGGCTCTCTCGACCCTCACGGAGCGGGAACGGGACATTGTCAAGTATTTCTTCGGAATCGGCACCTCGGAAATGACGCTCGAAGAGATCGGGGAGCAGTTCGGTCTGACGCGCGAACGGGTGCGCCAGATCAAGGAAAAGGCGATCCGGCGGTTGCGGCACAGTTCGCGGAGCAAGCAGCTGAAGACCTATTTGGGATAATTTTTTCGGTTGGGCCGCGTCGGGCCGCGTCGGGCCGTTGCGGGCCGCCCGGCGCCTTGCCGCCTGCCGCACGCAACAAGGCTCAGGCGGTCGCGATCCGCAGGATCAGTTCGCGCAGCAGTTCGCCATGCTCCGCCGAACCTGCGTTCATCCCTTTCGACTTCATGTCATACTCCCGAAGCCACCCTAAGATCGCAAAAACAGCGGCATTCGAATAACGGGCCGATGCGGCGATATATTCGCGTGCGAAGAATGCCGAAGGCAGTTTCAGCAGTTTCGCCACCTCGGCTTCGGACAGCCCCGTCATCTCCGGCCGTCCCTGTTTCCGGTTCTCCCACTTCGCAATCCCCAGCGTAACGATGCGCTGGAAGTGGCCGAACAGGGTCGAAATCGTTACCACGATCGGATTCCCTTTCGGATCGGCCGCAAAATGGTCGGCGATCATCAACGCCCGCGCCATATTCCGCTCCGAGAGCGCCCGGGTCAGTTCGAAGTTGTTGAACTCCTTGCTGATTCCGATGTTCTCTTCGATGTGCGCCGCCGTGATCTCGCGTGTTCCTTCGGGCAGCCGGGTGAAGAGTTTGTCGACCTCGTTGTCGATCTTCTGCAACTCCGTTCCCAAGTGGTCGGCCAGCATCTGCACCGCCTTAGGCTCGATTCGGCAGTCTCGCGCGGCGAACAGTTCGCGAATCCACCCCTCCATCTCGTACTCCCGCGGCGTGGAACTCTCCATGACGACCGCTCCCGGACACGCTGTCAGCTGTTTGTAAACGGCCGAGCGTTTGTCGAGGCTCTTCCCCTTGCAGCAGATGACCAGCACGGTGCTGGCGAGCGGCTGCCGGGCGTAGGAGCCTAATGTGTCGAAGTTGCGCAGCGCCTGTGCCTCCCGGACGATCACCACCTGCCGGGCGCTCATCATCGGATAGCGCCGGCAGAGCGAAACCACGGTTCCTCCGTCGGTGTCCTTTCCGTAAACGACGGTCTGGTTGAACTCGCGTTCGGCCTCGCCCAAAGCATGGGAGGCGATGTACCCGGCGATCTTGTCCGTGTAAAACCCCTCTTCGCCCGTCAGCAGGTAGATCGGGGCATACCGCCCTTGCTCCAGATCGGTCATGATCCGGCGGGCTTGCTGCTGAACCTCTTTGAAACTCTGCTTGGCCATGTCTCTCTGAACCTGTCTGTGTATTACTTGGAGGGCGTTTGCGGGACGATCACCGGCAAACTTCCCGGCAGGCATTCGATCTCCATCGGAAAGTCGGGCCCTTTTTCGCCGTCGATGTCCGAGGTGGGCTGGTCGTTCTCGATGTGCAGCCGCCGGGTCTGAAAGTAGACGATGTCGCTCGGATAAGCCGCCTCTTTCTTCTTCATCAGAAAGTAAAAGACGTTTTTGATGCTTTCCACGATATTCTCGCCCCGGATGATCAGTACGTCGAACAGCCCGTCTTCTGCACTGGAGTGTTTGGCCAACCGCAGGTTGCCGGCCGTACGGCCGTTGAATACCAGCAGAAGCAGGCAGCTCCCTTTGAAGGAAATTTCGTCGGCTTGCACTTCGATGTGCATTTTCCTGAAAGAGGGCAGTTCGCCGATGCTGCTGAAATAGTAGGCTAATTTGCCGAATGTGTTTTTCAGTACGGTGGGGGTTTTCTGCGACACTTCGGTGAAAAGCCCGCAACTCAGCACGTTGACGAAGTATCGCTCTCCGACTCGCCCCATGTCCAACCGCCGCACGCTGCCGGCGAGAATCGCGCGGCAGGCTTCGTCGACGTTGTCGGGCATGCCGATCAAATGGGCGAAATCATTGGCTGTTCCTTTCGGCAAAATGGCGATCGGAATTTCTATATTTCTGTGCTTTAGGTAGTTGACCAATCGGTTGATGGTGCCGTCTCCGCCGGCGACTAACAGGTGCTCGGGCTGTAGCTCGCCTACGAGAACGCCCAGTCCGGCAAGCCCTTTCTCGCGGGTGATGCGGTACAGGGTCAGTGTGTAACCGGCTTGCTGATAATGGCTGGCGATGCTGTCGATCTGTGCGACGATCTGGGCTTCGCCGGATACGGGGTTATATAAAAAAATAACACGCTTCATAAACCAACTTTTTCATTCTTAACCCGTTCGTTCTTTGCTGGTTTGTTTTCGGGGCCGGGGTATGGAACCGTTCTTTTTCTGAAGAAAAAGAACCAAAAAGACTTTCGG
>JAFLSI010000068.1 GCA_022511025.1 Rikenella sp.
CGCGCGGTGCCGCTCGGCACCCGAAACGGGCAGCCTCTACCCTGCCAGAGAAAACTGCCCTCAGGCCGGGCAGGCCCCGCGTGCCCGCGGAGGGCAATGGGCAGCCTCTACCCCCAAACAAATGCGGAGGGCGATGCTGCGCATCACCAACTCAAGAGAGTCCGAAACTATTTCAAAAAAATCTCGGAGATCGGCTTGCCCGTCGCCGCAGCCGGAGGAGCGATACCCAAAATATCCGCCACCGTCGGCGCCACATCCGTCATATCCACATCCCGCTCCACATCGGTCCGCCCCACCGAACCGCCGAACCAAATCAGCGGCACATGCGTATCGTAGTTGTACGGCGAACCGGAATCCGACACCCGCCCTTCCGTAAACTCGATCCAGCCCGGCATAAGATTGATCACCACATCGCCGGAATTCCGCGGGAAATAGCTGTTCTGCATCCGTCCCTGCACCCCGCCCGAAAAATGGCCGTTCTGCAGTGCCGTTGCCGTTACCGCCTGCGACACCCCGCTGAACTGAATCGCAAAATTGGCGACCCGGTCCTGAATCTCCTCCAACCGGTGGCCCTTTTGGTAGATCAGGCTGCGGTTCAGGTAGATTTGCCGGTTGTCGAACTTCAGCAGCCAGTCGCCCGGCCCCAACTGCGCCCCCAGAAAACCGGAGATAATCGCCGAAAACTGCCAGTTGTCGAACAACCCCACCGGCACCCGGCTGTTCGCCCGGATCGGATCCGAAGCCCCGTGGTCCGAAGTCAGCACCACCAAAAGCCGGTCGCGACCCACCTGCGTATCCAAAAAGTCGAGCAGCGCCGCCAAATCTTCGTCCAGCCGGTAATAGCTGTCCTCCAGCTCGATCGACCCCGTGCCGTACCGCTCGCCGATATGGCGCGAAGCATCGAAAACGATGTTCAGGATGTCCGGCGCATCGTCGTTCCCCAACCCCTCGTAAATGATCGTCTGGACAGCGAAATCCTTGACCAACGTATTGCCCGCCGGCGACCGCCTCAACCGGTCGTAGTCGTACTTCTTGCGCATCAGAAAATCGAAACTGATTCCGCGCACCGTATCGACCGAAATATCCGTATACTCTTCGTTGCAGTAACTTTTCAGCGGCCGCGAGATTTCCCACTTTTGCGCCGAATAGCCCACCACCGAGCCTTCCTCGTTGAATTTCTCGACCCAAGCCGGCAGAGCCGAGAGATAATAGTTGCTCGTAACCCACCGTCCGTTCTTGCCGTTGAGCCAGTAGACCGCGTCGGCCGAATGTCCCCCCGACACGACCGCCGAAACCGGATCGAGAGCGACACTGATGACTTTGGAATCCTTGCAAGTCGCTTTGAGCTGGTCGCCCACCGCCCCGGCAATCAATCCGCGCGGCGAGTACTGACCGTCGTATTCGTCGCTCCCCACCGTAAAAGCCTTTTTGTCCGCCCCCAGCTCGATCGCTTCACCCGTGGTATAATTGAACCACCGTTCGCCCACGACACCGTGCATGGAGGGGTTGGCGCCGGTGGCCAGCGTGGCTAACCCCGACCCGGTGCGGGTCAAGGCATAGTCGTAGGCCGCCCGCGTACACAGCGCCCCCTCGCGAACCAACGTATGGAACCCCTTTTCGCCGAAGTTGTCGGCAAAGCGGAGCAGGTAGTCGTACCGCATCTGGCTCACGACGATCTGAACGACCAACCGCGGTTTGTTGCGGGTGATGGCGGAGGCGGCGCGGGCCGCAGCAGGAAAGAGAGATCCAACGATCGCTATGGCAGTGAAAAGATTTCTGAGTCGCATCGCTCGATTTTTTCGACGGACAAATGTAGGCAATTTCTTCCGGACAGTTTGAGGGATTCTACCGGCTCTCCGCCGCTCTCACCGCCTCGACCGCCGCCGCAAACTCCGGATCCATCTCCGCATTGACCACCCGACAGTAAGCCGTCGTATTCCACAACCGTTGGGCGATCAGCGCTTTGATTTGCGTGGCGATCAAGCGGCGCGAACGCTCCAACCCCGCCGCATCGGCAGGTACGCCGCGCGCCTTCCCCAACGAAACGAGGCGTTCGACCTGTTCCGGCGTCAGCGAGAAATCGCGTGCAAAGGTCTCGAAGTCGGGATATTTTTTACGATACTCGGCCCGGTGGCCGTCCAGTTCCGAAACAACGAACTCCAACAACACCCCTTTGCGCACCATCCGGCTCCAGTACTCCGAATAGGCGGTCGTGTCGATCGGCACGAAGATGTCCGGCTGGATGCCGCCTCCGCCGTACACCTCCCGCCCGCGAACCAAGGTCCGGTAGGTTTGCGACGAATCGACCGCCGCCGGGCCTCCGGTCAGTTCGCCGGAGTCGTAACGCCGGTTGAGGTCGCGGTAATAGCCTTTCACATCGCCCTGTTTGTACGGCCGCTGGATCGAGCGGCCCGACGGGGTGTAATAGTGGGCCACGGTCAGCCGGACGGCCGAGCCGTCGTTCAGCGGCATCTGCTGCTGAACGAGCCCTTTGCCGAAAGTACGGCGGCCGACGATCGTCGCCCGGTCCCAGTCCTGCATGGCGCCGGCGATGATCTCCGAGGCCGAGGCCGAACTCTCGTCCACCAAGACGACAAGCCGGCCGGTGCCGAACAACGGGGGTTCGGGAGCCGTCCGGGCCTCCTGCCGGAGCATGTTCTGTCCGGCGGTATAGACCACGAGGCTGCCGGGCTGAAGAAAATTCCCGGCCACGCGGATCGACTGGTCGAGCAGGCCGCCTCCGTTGCCGCGCAGGTCGAGGATCAAAGCGGAAATGCCGCGCAGGTCTTCGTTCAAAGCGCGCCGCAGCTCGTCGTCGGTGGTGGCTATAAAGCGGTTCAGTTTGATGTATCCGGTCTGTTTGTCGATGCGGTAGGCGGCGTCGAGGCTGTGCATCGGGATTTTGTCGCGGACGATGCTGAAGTCGAGCGTATCGGCGACGCCGGGCCGAACCACGCGCAGTTCGACGCGTGTCCCTTTCGGCCCGCGCAGGAATTTCGGCACGTCGTTGAGGCGGACCGGGGTCTTCTGCCGGCCGTCCACGCCGACGATGCGGTCGCCGGACAACAGGCCGACGCGTTCCGACGGCCCGCCGGGGACGGTGTTCACCACGACGATCGTATCGCGCAAAACGTTGAACTCGATGCCGATCCCTTCGAAATTCCCTTCGATCTCCTGGTTTTCGATTTTCAACTCTTCGGCTCCGACGTAAACGGAGTGCGGATCGAGGTTGCCGAGCATCTCGACGATGGCTTTCTCAACCAACCGGGGCAAATCGACCGTATCGACATACGCCTTGGAAACCAAGTACATCACTTGGTTGATCTTCTGAAACTGGGCGGCTTGTCCAGCTGTAATCGGCTGGGCGGCCGCCGGAGAATGCCAACCGGCTGCCATCCCGCCGACGAGGGCTATCGTTCGCAAAATCCGTTTCATCTTTCTTCGCTGTTTATTCCGTTTCGTATTTGTGCAGGACAGGGCGCTGCGGGTATGTCATTCGTTGGTTCCACGTCCGACCGGCCACCCTTCGGGTGTTTTGCTGGCAGCCTCTGTGCCCCAAACATTGCCGACTCGCCAGAGTCGGGCGGGCCGCAGCCTCCCCCCGCGAAGGCCCGCAACTCACCGTTGCGATCCCCGCAGGCTGCGACCCTCCGGGCGCTGCGCGGCGCATCTTTCGGCTGTTTGCTGGCCGTCTGCCTGAGTCAGCCCCCAACCCCCGAAAAAAAGCCTGCAATCAGTAATGCAGGATCCGCCACGCCGACGGATAGAGATTGTTGCATCGCCGTCCGATCCGTTTGTTCCACCCCAACGCGATCCGGCGGCAAAGCACGATATTCAGCCCCTCGCAGAACTTGTCCGGCGACAGCAGGGTCGGCGAGGTCCCCTTGCGCAGATACTCCAGCGCCTCGGCCTCCGAGAGGTCCGCCACCGGCACGGCCGTGCGGTTCAAACCGGCATAGAGCGCCAAGGCCGGTCCCGGTTTCAACCCGCCCCGGATCATCTCCCCGAACTGCACTCCGGAATAGAGCAGATGAAAACGGCTGTTCTGCAAAGCCGCCACCATCTCCGCCAACGGGGTCGAAAATCCGTACACCGTGCCGTCGCCGCCCGTGGCGAAATGCTCGATCTCCGACCCGGCCGAAATCCACCGCCCAACCTCGCACCGCTCGTTCCGGGAGAGCGGGGTCAGGCCTTTCGATACCCGGAACCGCCCCGCAGCCCCGTCCGACAGCCTGCCGGACTTGCGAATCGCCGCGGCAAAGAATCCCTCGCTCCGCACCCGGTGGGGATAGAAATGCCACCCCGCCGGCCTGCCGGCCGCAAAGCCCGGCACGATCCCTTCGTCCGGCAAAGAGTCCCCGAATGTCAGCACCTCGCCGCCCAACTCCTCTGCTATCCAGCGCACATTCTCCTCGTTTTCCGCCGCGTTGAAGGTGCAGGTGCTGTAAACGAGCACCCCGCCCGGCCGCAAAGCCCCCCACGCATCGCTCACGATCCGCCGTCCGCGCGCTGCGCAAAGCTGGACGTTTTCGGGCGACCATTCGGCCCGTGCGCCGTAATCCTTGCGAAACATCCCCTCGCCGGAACAGGGGGCGTCCACCACGACCGCATCGAACAGAGCCGGCAGCCGGCTGCCGAACTCCGCCGGGTCGTTCGAGACGACCGCCACGTTGCCGGATCCCCATTTCTGCACATTCTCGGCCAGCACTTTCGCCCGCGAACGGATCACTTCGTTGGCCACCACGACTCCTCCCGGTCCGACGACCGAGGCGAGGTGGGTCGTTTTTCCGCCGGGGGCGGCACAGAGATCGAGCACGCGCAGTCTCTCTCCCAACGCATCCCGCACCTGCCGCAACAGCCAGCCGACGAACATCGAACCGGCCTCCTGCACGTAATACGCTCCGCCGTGAAACACCGGATCGGCTGTAAAAACAGGCCGTTCCGTCAGATACCCCGCCTCACCCGGCCCGGCCCACGGCACCGGCTCGACCGCCGCGAACCGCTCCGGCCTGTCGAAAGGCTTGCCGGGGTTGAACCGCACGCTGACCGGCGCCTCCGTGTCGAGGCTCTCGGCCAGTCCGGGCAGCCCGGCCGCCACTCGTTCGACAAAGGCGGCGGGCAGGGGGACATACGGACGGCTATTCGGATTCGACGAGGCCATGCAGGTGCTCTTCAATGCGTGTCAAGATCGTCTCCCGCACGGCGGGATCGGTTACGAAGTCCTCCCGGTCTACATCCACGATCCATTTCGGACCGTCATACGTGTCGATCCAGGCTTCGTACAGCCGGTTCAACCCTTCCAAATAGGCTGCGTCGATCGAGGCTTCGTAGATGCGGCCGCGGCGCTGGATCTGGCTCACGAGCGTGGGCACCGATGCGCGCAGGTAAACGAGCAAAACGGGACGGGGCAGGTTGGCGACGGTGAAGTCGTAAAGCTGCATATAGGTGGTATAGTCGCGCGACGAGAGCAGGCCGACATGGTGCAGGTGGGTGGCGAAGACTTGGGCATCTTCGTAGATCGTCCGGTCCACGACGACGGGGCGCAACGGACGGCTCCCCTCCTCCGACCGGGCGAAAATGCCGTCGATCTGCCGCTGACGTTTGCCGAGAAAGTACACTTGCAGGTTGAAGGCCCACCGTTTCATGTCGTCGTAGAAGTCGCCGATATAAGGGTTCTCGGACTCTTCGTACTGGGCATCCCAACCCAACTGTCGGCTGAGCAGTTCGGTCAGATAACTCTTTCCGCTGCCGATATTGCCGGCTATCGCTATATACATGGCTGTACTTGTTTTATTCCTCTTTGGTTCTGAGTCCCCGGAGCGCAAACCGGAGAGGAGATTCCCCCTCCGGGGAAAAGCCCCCCTATCAAAGCTCCCGCACTCCGGCATTCCACAGGAAGAACGACCAGATGTCCGTCTGCTCCTGAATCGACTTCGAGACCGGTTTTCCGGCACCGTGTCCCGCATCCGACTCGACCCGCAGCAGGATCGGGTTGTCGCACCCTTGGGCCGCCTGGAGCGTGGCGCCGAACTTGAACGAATGGGCCGGAACCACCCGGTCGTCGTGATCCGCCGTCAGGATCAGCGTCGGCGGATAGCAGGTTCCCGGTTTGATGTTGTGCAGCGGCGAATAGGCATAGAGGTAAGGGAAGTCGGCCGCCCGGTCCGCCGAACCGTACTCCACCGCCCAGCCCCAGCCGATCGTGAAGCGGTGGTAGCGCAGCATGTCCAACACCCCCACCATCGGGAAGGTCGCACAGTAGAGGTCCGGCCGCTGCGTCAGACAGGCTCCGACCAGCAGCCCTCCGTTCGAGCCGCCCGCAATGGCCAGCCGCGAGGGCGACGTATAGCGCTCGGCGATGAGGTACTCCGCTGCGGCGATAAAGTCGTCGAACACGTTCTGTTTGTTCTCTAACATCCCGGCCCGGTGCCATGCCTCGCCGTACTCTCCCCCGCCCCGGATGTTGGCCAGCGCGAAGATTCCGCCCTGTTCGAGCAGCAGCATCCGAGAGGGCGAGAAGCTGGGCGGCAGGCTGATGTTGAACCCTCCGTAGGCATAGAGATAGACCGGATTCGATCCGTCGCGCTTCATCCCCTTTTTGTAGACTAAAAACATCGGAATCTGCGTTCCGTCTTTCGACGGATAGAAAACCTGTTCCACGGTGAATGCCGAGACGTCGAAGTTCACCTCGGTCGCATGAAAGAGGGTCGAAACCCCATCGGCAATCGAATAGCGGTACGAGGTCGGCGGCACGTTGAAGCTGCTGAAGCCGTAGAAAACCTCCGTATCTTCGGCCTTGCCGCTGAAACCGCCGCTCGTGCTGCCGATCCCCGGCAAGCCGATCTCGCGCACGAATGTCCCGTCCAATTCGTACTGACAAACCCGGCTCGAAGCATCTTTCAGATACCCCGCAAAAATGGCGCTGCCTGCCGTGGTCGCCCACTCCAACAGGTTTTCGCTCTGCGGGATCACATCTTCGAGCGTCCGGACCGGAACCGCTGCATTGAGGTCGACCGACACGAGGCGGAAATTGGGCGCTCCGTCGTTCGTCCGCACCCAAGCCCGGTCGTCGCGGCAGTCGACCACTTCGTAATCGTTCGCGAACCCTTTGAACAGGGTCTTGAATCCGCCGCTTCGATTGTCGCTGATCTTTTTATAGAGTATCTCCGTACCGCTGGTCCCTTCCGATCCGACGATGAAAAGCCAACGGTGGTCGTCGCTCTCGAATCCGGAGAAGTAGCGCAGGGGATGTTCCCGGTCTTCGTAGATCAACTCATCTTCTGCCTGAGGGGTCCCCAACCGGTGGAAATAGACTTTTTGATGTTCGTTTTTCGCTGAGTAAGCGCTCGCTCCCTGTACCGGCGCATCATAAGCACTGTAGTAGAAGCCCTCTCTCCCCCAGCTCGCTCCGCTGAACTTCACCCACTCGATTTTGTCGGCCAGCTGCCGCCGCGTGGCTACCTCCATCACGTAAATCTCCACCCAGTCCGATCCCGACCGGGCGACGGAATAGGCGGCATAACGGTCGTCCTGCGAGAAGGTTACGGTGTTCAAAGCTACTGTCCCGTCTTCGGACAGGGTGTTCGGATCGAGAAAAACTTCGGCTTCGCCGTCAAGCCCTTTCCGATAATAAAGGACGCTCTGGTTCTGCAATCCGTCGTTCTTATAAAAGAAGCAGTATTCTCCCACTCGAAACGGGGTACTCTCTTTCGGGTAGTCATAAAGCTGGGTGAGGCGCTCCCTAATCTGCTCGCGATAAGGAATCTGCTCCAGATAATCTTGCGTAACGGCGTTTTCGGCGGCCACCCAGGCGGCGGTCTCATCCGAACGGTCGTCTTCGAGCCAACGGTACGGGTCGCGGACCACGGTGCCGTGGTAGTCGTCTTGCACGGTGGTGTCCATCCGTGCGACGGGATAGGGTTGTGTCTTGATGGTCATGGTCGTCTGACAGCCGACTGCGGCGGCGCAAAGGGCGGAAAGCCCCAAAAAAACTGTTGGTTTCATAGGAACGGGAAAAGCGATTCGCGTTTTTCGGGTAGTAAATATACTCTTTTTTCGTTACATTCACGGTGGATTTTTCGGACAAAACCGATTTTACAGCCATGAAAAAAATATTTTCCGGATGGGCGTTGCCGGCGGTGGCGATGGCGGGGGGAATCTCTTGCGGCGGGGCGAGCGGCGGGATCGAGGGGGTGTGGGTGGAACCGAATCCCATCGACCGGGCGACGGTTCAGGGGATCGAACTAAGGGCTGACGGATCGGCGGAATCGATCGGCATGAAAACGCTGCTGTTCCGGGGGTGGAGCCGGACGGAGGACGGCAGGCTGGTCCTCACGGGCGAAAGCATAGGCAATGGGGTGAGGTTTCCGTTCGCGGATACGCTGACGATCGAGCGAATAGAGGCCGATTCGTTGATTCTGTCGGGAAAGGGGGGTAATGAGTGGAGGCTGACTCGACGGAGGTAGTCTGTCTCTTGGGGCTTCGAACTGGATGTGCTGTGCTTTTGTCGTCAGTCTCTTAAAACTTGCTCTCCAAATTGCTTGCGACCCGTTGGGTGTTTTGTTGGTTGCCTCTACTCCGATTCAGGCCGCACCCGTTGGGTGTCTTACTGGCCGCCTGTACCCCAGCTTCGGCCT
>JAFLSI010000069.1 GCA_022511025.1 Rikenella sp.
AAAGTCTTTTTGGTTCTTTTTCTTCAGAAAAAGAACGGTACCCTCTTGTTCCCAATGAATAGAGTATGCAAAAAACAGTACTGTTCTTTGTGCCGGCCGGAACCGTATTTTGGGGGAAAGCGATGCGTCCGTTTGTCGCTGCCTCTCCGCTGGCGCCGGCCCGTTGTGAGTATTCCGGAAAATAGCCCTATCTTTGAACTCCGAAATAGTATATAGAGAGATATGGCACTTCAATGCGGCATCGTGGGGTTGCCGAACGTCGGCAAGTCCACGCTTTTCAACTGTCTGTCGAATGCAAAGGCCCAGGCGGCCAATTTTCCGTTCTGCACCATCGAGCCGAATGTCGGCGTCATTACCGTTCCGGACGACCGGCTGACCCGTTTGGTGGAGATCGACCGTCCGAAACGGGTCGTGCCGACCACGATCGAAATCGTGGATATTGCCGGGTTGGTGAAAGGGGCGTCGCGGGGCGAGGGACTCGGCAACAAATTTTTGGCCAATATCCGCGAGACGGATGCGATCATCCACGTGCTGCGCTGTTTCGAGAACGGGAACATCACCCACGTGGACGGAACGGTCGACCCGGTGCGCGACAAGGGGATCATCGACACCGAGTTGCAGTTGAAAGACCTCGAAACGGTCGAGAACCGTTTGGGGAAGGTGCAGAAACAGGCGCAGAGCGGCGGCGACAAGCAGGCCAAACGGCTGTATGACCTGCTGGTGCGCTACAAAGAGGCCTTGGAGCAGGGGCTTTCGGCCCGGACCGTGGTGCTCGACAACCGGGAGGACGAGAAATTAGTGGCCGATCTCTGTCTGCTGACCAACAAACCGGTTCTCTATGTCTGCAACGTAGACGAGGCATCAGCGGTGGCGGGGAACGAACATACGCAGGCCGTGGCGGCAGCGATCCGCGACGAGGGGGCGCAGATGTTGATCGTGGCGGCGGCGACGGAGGCGGATATTGCGGAGTTGGAGAGCTACGACGAACGGCAGCTTTTTCTGGCAGACATCGGGTTGGAGGAGTCGGGGGTGTCGCGTTTGATTCGGGCGGCCTATGCGCTGCTGAACCTCGAAACCTATTTCACCACCGGACCGGACGAGACCCGGGCGTGGACCTATGTCCGGGGGACGAAGGCGCCGCAGGCGGCAGGGATCATCCACACCGATTTCGAGCGGGGTTTCATCCGGGCCGAGGTGATCAAGTATGCGGATTACGTGGCGTTGGGTTCGGAAAAGGCGTGCCGCGAGGCGGGACGGATCGGGATCGAAGGCAAGGAGTATGTCGTGCAGGACGGCGACATCATGCACTTCCTGTTCAATGTCTGAGTGTGTGGGAGAGAGGCGGGCGAACGAACAAGCCCTGCATGCCGGTGAGCATGCAGGGCTTTTCTTTGCCGTTCCCTCCGGGTGTTTCAGTGCGACTCGGCCGGAACGACGGTGTGCAGGTAACGCAAATAGCTGTGATAACAGATGCCGAACTGCGGATAGACATACTTGCGCCAAACCCACTTGTAACAGCGGTCGTGGCGTTCCGGTTCGTAATATTGGGCGGTCAGCTCCTGCAAAGTCCGCGCCCGCTTGTAGTACCCTTTTTTGTTATAGGCCATTTCGATAGGTGTTTGAATAATACGTTTCTGTGTTGGTTGTTTGCGGGGTTCTGCCCCAAGTCGCAGGCGGTGTCCCGAAGCCGGCGGAGAAAGCGACGAGCGCCGGCGAGTTGCGCCCCTCCGCGCCGGGTGGCTTCGGGGCGCGCGGTGCCCTGCGGCACCGCAATCGAGTGGACCCGTCCCGCTGGCCCAGTTGCCGATTACAGGACGACGAACCGGTCTTCGCGGACGATCTCGATTCCGTGTGCAGCCAACAGCTGGCGCACCATCTTGTCCGGGCAACCGAACAGGCCCGCGAAATCGCACGACCGCCGGACATAGGGTTCCGGGAGCAGCGAAGCCAGTTCGCTCCGCGCCGCCGTCGAGAGCGGCCGGCCGTTTTTGAGCGGTTTGGCCGTGCCCGCCTTGACCGCCAGCGTCCCGCTGTCCAGTTCGAACCTCCCTTCGGCGAACTCCGCGAGGTGGCTCCGGCCGAAAGCCTCGATGATTCGTTCCGCCTGCATCATTTGCGCCTCGGCATTCAGTTTTTCGTTTTTGGCCGTCCGGTAGATGGCGATCGCCTGTTCGGCCTCCATTCGGGTTACGACAGTTTCAGACATTTTGTTGTTTTTTGAAGATTCAGGATTTAGGCAGCGTTCGATCCACGTCGAATCGTCGATCCGTTCGTAGTAGACCTTCAGCCCTTGCCGGGCCTTTTTGACCCGGTCGAGCACCGCCAGCGCCTTGTTTCGCTGTTCGCAGTGCTCTTCGAACAGCCGGCTCATCGGTCGATCGGTTGAGGATGCCAGACGATTCGCCGGGTCGGACACCGTTTCAGGGCCTCCCTTTCGGCCTCGGGGTTGGTGGTGCCGGCTGCGCTACGGAGCCGGGTTTTCCGTTGTTTTTTCATGTGCAGAAGTAATTTGAATAGGTTGTTGATCATATTTATTATTTGTTTTTCGATGCAAATATAATACATTTTATATTTATGCAATACTTTTTCGAGAATAAATGGCAAGGTATGGCACGATTTCTTTTGAAGCTCTGACACTCAGTAAGTTAAAGCTAAAAATCTGATTCTCGGGAGAATAGAAACAGTACGGTCCGGCAGTTGCCTTTTGCAACTGCCGGACCGTCAGGAAAATACATTTTGTACGATACGGGAGCGAATCAAGCCTCCTTTTTCAAAGCCGCTTTCAGCTCCCGCTGCCGCTGCCGGCACCACGGAGCAATGCCGCAAGCCCCACACCGCGGCGACCGGGCCGTGCAGACATAACGCCCGTGCAGAATCAACCAGTGGTGGGCCCGCCCCAACCGCTCGGCCGGGATGTGCTTCACCAACGCCCGTTCCGTTTGCAGCGGATTCCGGGAGCGGGTCGTCAGCCCGATCCGTTCGGCCACGCGGAACACGTGGGTATCTACGGCCATAGCCGGCTTGCCGTAGACGATCGACACGATCACGTTGGCCGTCTTCCGTCCGACCCCCTGAAGGGTGGTCAGCTCCTCGACCGTGTCCGGCACGCGCCCTCCGTAGGCCTCCACCAACCGCTGCGCCATCGCCACAAGATGGTCCGCCTTGGCGTTCGGGTACGATACCGATTTGATGTACTCGAACACCTCGTCCGGCGTGGCCTCGGCCAGCCGCTGCGGGTCGGGAAAGCGTTCGAACAGGGCGGGCGTAACGAGGTTCACCCGCTTGTCGGTGCACTGGGCGGAGAGCATGACGGCCACCAAGAGTTCGTACGGGGTCCGGAAATGCAGTTCGGTGTCGGCTTCGGGCATGTGTTCCGAGAACCAGCCGATGATGCCGGCAAACCGTTCTTTGAGGGTCATAGGCTTCGTTTCGTTTTTCGTCGAGTTATGCAAAATATCGGTGTGCCCGGTCCGGACCTACGGCCGGTGCGGCAGGAACCGGGCTTGCAGCCACCGTCTCACCGGTTCGTCGTAGAGTTTCAGCAGTCCGTAGGCCAGCGCCACGCATCCCGCTCCCACGGGAATCATCAGCGGCCAGCTCTCCCGATAACTCAGGCCGCGTTCCGAGACGTAGGCCATGAAGAGGTAGACGAACGGGTAGTGGATGATATAGAGCGGGAAGGAGATTCGGCCCAGAAACCGGCAGATTCCGACCGAAAACCGGCCCCGGATCGGGCTGCCCGCCCCGGCGAGTACGATCAGCGGAAAGAGGACGAGGATGCAGAGCGCTTCGTAGAGTCCGTTTTGCCAGAGGTGGGTTTCGCCGCCGACCCGGGGGAAGAACAGGGCCGCTGCCAGCACGGCCGATGCGATCCAGAATCCGCCCTGCAACCGGATTCGTCGGCCCGTCCGGAACAGCAGCAGGCCGCAGAAAAACGGGTACAGAATCCGCGTCATTCCGATCGTGAAGTGTTCGCCGGTCAGTTCGTGTCCGCCGAGCACGCTGCCGGTTTCGCTGCACAGCGCCAGCCGGGCGAGCGCCGCTCCGCAGAGGAGGACGAATCCGGTCAGCACCCCTTTCGAGAACCGCCGCACGACGGTGGCATAGAGCAAGTTGCCGATGTATTCGTAGAAGAGCGACCAGGCCGGTCCGTTCAGCGGAAACATCTCGTGCCACGGATACCGTATCGTCGCGCTCGTCGGTATCAGGAAGCACCCGGCCAGCATGACCGTCAGCAGCTGCCAGAGGGGGATTTCGGCGATCCGGGGAAACATCGTCCCGGCTCCGAAGTAGAAGCACAGCCCGCCGATCACCGACCCGGCGACCACCAAGGGCTGAAGCCGGATGAGGCGCCGCTTGCAGAAGTTCCAGAGGCTCATCCGCCCCCACCGGTCGTCGTAGGCGTAGCCGATGACGAAGCCCGACAGCACGAAGAAGAAGTCGACGGCTAAGTAGCCGTGGTTGATGAGGGGTACGGTGTAGAGGGGTTCGGTGGCGTAAATCTCCAACAGGTGGAACGCGACGACGATGAGTGCTGCCACTCCGCGCAAGCCGTCCAGAATTTCGTAGTGGGGCTTTTGCGGGAACAGCAAAGGTTGCGATGACATGGTATTGAGGTGGTTTGGGTTAGTCAGGTTGAGGCAAAAATAGCGAAAATCGGAGTGCGGGTCGACAGGGCTTACCGGAAAAATTGCCGCTCCGCCGAAAAGTCGGCTTGCGGAAAGCGTTGTTGGAGCGCTTCGGTCCGGCGCAGCATGTCGGCCCGAAACCGGGCGTGGGCAGGCGAGTCCGCGTGGAGCGGGCGGTGCTCCATGGCCCGGCGCAGCTCCCCGGCCGCCGCGAGGAGCTGCTGCGCTTCCGGAGCGAGGAGCGACTCCGCGAAACGCTCCCGGACGACCGTTACCGCTGCCGGCGACGGATGGCACATATCTTCCGTATAGAACCGGTAGTCGCGCAGTTCGCCTGTCAGGATTTCGTAGGCCGGAAAGTAGTGCACCCGGCCGGGAAACCGCTCCGCCAACTCGTGTGCCACCACGATCAGCGTCGCTTTGCTCCGCTGGTTTTCCACCAGCCCGTCTCCCCGGTGGAGGACCGGGCTTACCGTCAGGATGACCTGCTTTTGCGGTCCCTGTTCGATCGGTTTCGAGAACCGTTCCACGCACTCCGACACCGAAAGCCGCCGCCGGACGAACTCCCTCGCCGGGAGTTTGTGGCAGTTGGCCGCCACCCGACCCTGCCGTTCGTAAACCCGCGCCGTTCCCAACGTCAGGAGCAGGTAGTCGGCTTTTCGCAGCGCCTCGGCCCCCTCGGCCAGCGCCCGGTTGATCCTCTCCAAAACCGCCTCGCGGTCCGGTCCGGAGAAGTCGCCGTGGTGGAGCGGGCTGTGCCACAGCCCGTCGTGCTCGAACAGCTCGTCCGGGCCGAACGGCCGGCCGCCGGCCAGCCGCTCCCATGCCTGTGCGATGCTGGCCGGGTTGTAGAGCGTCCCGAACGGATTGACGCAGAGCGGCAGTTTGCCGTCGCGAAGCCAGCCGCCGATCCGGTCGGCGAAGCAGGACCCCAAGGCGAGTCCGGTTTGCGACGGCTCGATGCGGAAAGGATAAACGGGCTGTTCGACAGGGGTGCGAAATTCCATAAAACAGAAAACCGGAAGAATACGCTCCAAAGATAGCGCGATAAAACGGAACGGGAAAGAGCGCACCGCATCCGGCTCGTCGGAACCGGCCGGCAAAAATATCCTCCGATCTCCAAGAAACAGATATGCAAAAAAATCGTACCTTTGTTTCTCCATACAAGTACATGTGTAAATTTGATACGGCAGTGAAAAAAATCAAAGGGGCCTTGATCTCCGTTTTTTATAAGGACGGCTTGGCTGAGATCGTGCAGGAATTGGACAAAAACGGCGTAAAAATCTATTCGACCGGCGGGACGCAGACCTTTATCGAAGGGTTGGGCGTGAAGGCCTGCGCGGTGGAGGATCTGACCGGTTATCCGTCGGTTTTCGGAGGCCGGGTGAAGACTCTGCATCCGAAAGTGTTCGGCGGGATTCTGTACCGGCGGGATCATCCGGAGGATTTGCAGCAGGCCGGGCAGTACGAAATTCCGGAGATCGACCTCGTGATCGTCGACCTCTACCCGTTCGAGCAGACCGTGGCGACGCCGGGGGCCACAGAGCAGCAGATCGTCGAAAAGATCGACATCGGCGGAATTTCGCTGATTCGGGCCGCAGCCAAGAATTTCAAGGATGTGGCCATCGTGCCGAGCGTCTCCCAATACCCCTATATCCTCGACCTGCTCCGAACTCAGGGGGGCTGTACCACCCTCGAACAGCGGCGGCATTTGGCGGCGGAGGCTTTCCGGGTGAGTTCGCATTACGACACCGCGATTTTCAACTACTTCAACCGCACGGAGGGGATTCCGGCTTTCAAACAGAGCTTTTCGGAGCAGCAGGCGACCCACTTGCGGTACGGCGAAAATCCGCACCAGGGGGCGACCTTCTACGGCGACCTCTCGACGCAGTTCGAACAGCTGCACGGCAAGGAAATTTCGTACAACAACATGTTGGATATGGATGCCGCAATCAATCTGATCGGCGAGTTTGCCGACGATGCGTCGCAGGCGGCGTTCGTCATTATGAAGCACAACAACGCCTGCGGGGTGGCGGTCCGGCCGACGTCGGTCGAGGCGTGGACCGATGCGCTGGCGGGGGATCCGGTCTCGGCATTCGGCGGGGTGCTGATTACGAACCGCACGGTGGATCGCGCGACGGCTGAGAAAATCAACGAAATCTTCTTCGAGGTGATTTTGGCGCCGGGGTACGACGATGAAGCGTTAGAGATCCTCCGGACCAAGAAAAACCGGATCATCTTGAAAAGCAAACTTTCTGCCGCCTGCGGTTGCGGGACGATGCAGTTCCGGTCGTTGCTCGGCGGGGTGGCGGTGCAGGAGCGGGATGCGCAAGTGGGGGGGAAAGACTCCGAAATGAGGCAGGTAACGGCGAAGGGCATCACCGAGGCGGAACGCAAGGACTTGATCTTTGCCAATAAAATCGTGAAACACTCGAAATCGAATGCGATCGTGCTGGCGAAAAACGGAATGCTGCTGGCCAGCGGGATCGGACAGACGTCGCGGGTGGATGCGCTGCGGCAGGCGATTGCCAAAGCCAAGTCGTTCGGCTTCGACCTGCGGGGGGCGGTGCTGGCGTCGGACGCATTCTTCCCCTTTGCGGACTGTGCCGAGATCGCGCATCGCGAAGGGATCGATACGATCATCCAGCCGGGCGGCTCGGTGCGCGACTCGGATACGATCGACTACTGCAACGCCAACGGCATGGCGATGGTCTTCACCGGCCTGCGCCATTTCAAACACTAACACCAACGGACGGGAGGGATACGCACTATGGGACTCTTTTCATTTCTTACCCAGGAGCTGGCCATGGACCTGGGGACGGCCAACACGATCATTATTTACAACGACAAGATCGTAGTGGACGAACCTTCGATCGTGGCGGTCGACCGCCACGCCAACCGGTTGGTGGCGATCGGGAACCAGGCCCGGCAGATGCACGGGAAGACGCACCAGGACATTCAGACGATCCGGCCGCTGAGGGACGGGGTGATTGCCGACTTCACGGCGGCCGAGTTGATGATTCGCGGCATGATCAAGATGATCAAATCGCGGGGGAAGATGTTTTCGCCTTCGCTGCGGATGGTGATCTGTATTCCGAGCGGGTCGACGAACGTCGAAATTCGGGCGGTGCGCGACTCGGCGGAGCATGCCGGGGGGCGGGAGGTCTACATGATCTACGAACCGATGGCGGCGGCATTGGGGATGGGGTTGGACGTCGAGGCGCCGGAGGGGCATATGGTGGTGGATATCGGAGGGGGGACGGCGGAGGTGGCGGTGATCTCGCTCGGCGGGATCGTCTGCAACGAGTCGATCAACGTGGCGGGGGATGTCTTCACGGAGGACATTCAAACCTACATGCGGCAGCAGCACAACATCAAAATCGGGGAGCGGACGGCGGAGGAGATCAAAATTGCGGTGGGGGCGGCGATCGACAACCTCGACAACCCGCCGGACGATCATATCGTCCGGGGACCGAACATCATTACGTCGCTGCCGTTGGAGATTCCGGTCTCCTACAAGGAGATGGCGCATGCGTTGGACAAGTCGCTGATGAAGGTGGATGCGGCGATTATGAAGGTGTTGGAGAAGATTCCGCCGGAGTTGTACTCGGATATCGTGAAGAACGGGATCTACTTGGCCGGCGGGGGGGCTTTGCTGCGGGGGTTGGACAAGCGGCTGTTCCAGAAGACGCGCATCCCGTTCCATGTGTCGGAGGATCCGTTGCGGGCGGTGGCGCGGGGGACGGGGATCGCACTGAAAAATATCGGTCGCTTCTCGTTTTTGATGCGGTAGTTTTTGGGGGGTCGGACTTGCTTTTGGGGTAGAGGCTGCCCATAGCCCTCCGCGGGCACGCGGGGCCAGCCCGGCCCGAGGGCGGTTTTCTCTTGGGGGTAGAGGCTTGTAGGGGTATAGGCTGCCCGTTTCGGGTGCCGAGCGGCACCGCGCGCCG
>JAFLSI010000007.1:0-15832 GCA_022511025.1 Rikenella sp.
CCATTGCGCGGATAGGGGAAACTCCCCATAACGGCACCTCCGCCGGTAGTATTCATCGTAGTCTGCTTTTGCCATATGACCGCTCCCATATAGTCCATACCGAGCGTTTCGCAGAAACGGATTATCTCCGTTCGGATAGGTATGACCTTATATCGACCGTAATACACCGAACGGGCAAACTGGTCGCCGATATTGATACACAAACGGCATCCGTCGTGCAGCACTCGATAGCATTCCGCCCAAACAGCATTCAAGTTGTTTATATAGCTTTCATAGCTGTCATGAAAGCCGATCTGTCCGTCATTGCCATAATCTTTCAACTGCCAATACGGAGGCGAAGTTATTATAAGATGAACGGACTTATCCGAAATAAGCGAAAGATTCCGACTATCTCCATGAATAAGTGTATGTTTCGTTCTTACTGCCATTCTACAATGCAAATATACACCATTTTTCAGCGTTACAGCAACGGACTGAAAAGCCGGGCCACCGACTCTTTCAGCAGGTCGCGCCGCGAACGAACCGCCCACCGCTTGCGGGTCAGCTTCACGCTATGCTCCAGATCCTCCATGAACTGCCGCTCGATCTGCCCGGTGATCCGTTCGTCGTAGATCATCGCCGTTACCTCGAAATTGTCCTCGAAACTCCGGCTGTCCATGTTGGCCGTCCCGATCGAGCTGAAACGGCCGTCGACGGTCATGATCTTGCTGTGGTTGAACCCTTCGTAATAGAGGTAGACTTTGATGCGGGCCTCCAACAGTTCGGCGATATAGGAACGCGAAGCCCAGTAGACGATCTTGCTGTCCGACCGCGACGGCAGCAGGATCCGCACGTCGATCCCGCTCAATGCCGCCACTTTCAGGGCCGTCAGCAGCGACTCGCCCGGCATGAAATAGGGGGTCGAGATATAGATATGGTCCGTCGCCTTGCTGATCGCGGCAAAATAGGCCTGCATGATCGTCGCCCAGTCGGAGTCCGGTCCGGAGGTTACGATCTGTACGGCGGTGTCGCCGGCATACTCCTCCCGCAAAGCCAAATATTTCTCTTTGTCCCGCAACTGGATGCCGGTGGCAAAATACCAGTCGGTCAGGAACGTGAGTTGCAGCATATGCACCGCCGTCCCCTCGATTTTCAGATGGGTGTCGCGCCACGGACCGTATTTGGTGCCGTGCAGGTAACGGTCGGCAATGTTCAATCCGCCCGTATATCCCACCCGCCCGTCGATCACGACGATTTTGCGGTGGTTCCGGTAGTTGATTTTGCTGGTCAGCCACGGAAAAACGACCGGCATGAAGCAATGCACCTGAATCCCGGCCTCGCGCAGCGATCGGATGAAACCCCGTTTGAGATTCCAACTCCCCACATCGTCGTAAATAAACCGCACTTCGACCCCCGCCCGCGCCCGCTCCTTGAGGATTTCGACAATCTCGCCGCCCAGCGCGTCATTCTCGAAAATATAGTACTCCAAATGGATAAAAGAGCGTGCCTCCCGCAGCGCTTCGAGCAGCGACGAGAAGGTCTTCCGTCCGTCGTCCAGCACCTCCAACCGGTTGTCGGTCGTCAGGAGCGATTTGTTGTTGTTCAGCAGTAGGGTGATGATCTCGCGATTGGATGCTACGGCCGGATTCGAGGAGGTGTCGATTTCGCGCAGCTGCCTGTAGCTCAGATTCTCGAACTGCTTCAGGTCTTTGATCTCCTTGCGATTGAAAATCTTCTGTTTGCGGTAGTCCTGGCCGAAAAAGACGAACAGCACCATGCCGGCAAACGGCAGCAGCACGAGCACGACAATCCACGACAAAGCGCGGATCGGGTCGCGCCGCTCGTGCACCACGGTCAGCACCGTGGCGATCACGACCAAAAAATAGAATGCCAACAAGGCATATATAATGACATTCCAGATATCCACCTCGCTAAGTTACTACTTTTTCGTTGCGGATATGCTCCGGGGCGCAAATTTCGCCTCATTCACGGGGTGCGGGTGTCCCGAAGGCTTTTATTTACCGAGAATCAATCCGAGAATCACGAACAAAGCATAGGCGACACTCGCCAGTCCGTTCGTCAGGCCGAACATCGCCCCGATCCGCGACAGATCATCCGGACGGACGATAAGATGCTGATAGACAAGCAAACCTAAAAAAACGGCAGCACCGATCCCATACAACCACCCTCCGCCCAGCAGGCACCCCGTCCCAACCACCGCCACAGCCGTCGCCGCATGCAACAAGCGGCTGACTGTCAATGCCCCCCGCACCCCGAAAAACGCCGGGATCGAATGCAGCCGCTGCGAGCGGTCGAATGCGACATCCTGCAACGCATAGATAATATCGAAGCCCGCCACCCACGTGAGCACCAACCCCGACAGAGAGACCGTCGCACCGGTCAACTCCCCCGTAACCGCGATATAGGCCGCACTCGGCGCCATGGCCAACCCCAACCCCAGCACCAAGTGGCACCAGGCCGTAAAACGTTTGGTATAGCTGTACCCCAGCACCACCGCCAAAACCACCGGAGCGAGAAGCAAAGTCCACCGGTTGAATGTCGCTGCCACCGCCACAAACGCCGCCGCATTGAGCCATACGAATCCCGCCGCCGCCCGCCGTCCGATTCGTCCCGCCGGAATTTCGCGACCGGCCGTCCGCGGATTTTTCGCATCGAAATTCCTGTCGATCAACCGGTTGAATCCCATCGCCGCATTCCGGGCAAAAACCATGCACCCCACCACCGCCACCAACGTCCACCCGTCGAACCCCGTTTTCAAAACCCCCAGCGTATAGCCGATCAGCGCAAACGGCAGGGCAAACGCCGTGTGTGCAAACTTGACCAACGCGAAATAATCCTTTAACCGAGCCATAACAACCCTCTAAGAACGAACTAAGTAGGGATTCAGAATGTCGATCAGTCTCCGCACGTCGCGCGACGGGTCGGCCACCACCACATTCGCCTGCCCGTAATAAGCCTCCCGCTCTGCGAGCGTCGCTTCGATATACGCCAGCAACTCTTCCGGCGACTTCCCTGCCACCAACGGCCGCTGCGTGCGTGCCGTCCGCAGCCGCTCCGCCAGCCGACCCGGGGCGAATTTCAGGTAGACCGTGATTCCGCTGGCGTTCATCAATGCCATATTGTCATAAAAACAAGGGGTACCGCCCCCTGTCGCCACCACTGCATCTTCGTTCCCGGCAATAACCTGCTGCAAATAGGTGTGTTCCAACGTCCGGAAATGGGCCTCACCCTGTGCCGCAAAAATTTCTCCGATCGTCCTCCCCTCGCCTTCTTCGATGCACCGGTCGAGATCGACGAACCGGCAGCCCAACTTCCCGGCCAGCGGACGCCCCAATGTCGTCTTGCCGCACCCCATGAACCCGACCAGAAAAATCAACATATCGAAAAATATTCAACTAAAAGAGTTCCAACTGATTCTCCGAACCGACCAAAACCGATGGTTCACCCTCATCCCCTGCGGCTGCCGCCCCCTCTGCAACATGCCCGTCATGCCCCTCCGGAGCCTCCGAAGCGGCCGGCTCCGGCTCTTTGCGAAGCGGCTCGAGCCACACCACCTCCTCCAACGTCAAATTCGAGAGCCGTTTCCCCTTGGCCCGGTGGCTCTTGATGCCGATAAACTCATCCGCATCCACCACCTCCGGCGAACGGCCGTTGTACTTGCCGCCATACCGCAGCTGAAGCGCCGGATAGCGGTCGTCGCTCATCGTAACGAACTCGTTCTCCGGCTCCACAAAGGGCTGCGGTTTCTGGTCGCACAACTCCGCACAGAACCGCTTGATGTAGTGCAACCCCTGCTCCCGGTCGACATAGACCACCGTGTAAACCCGGCCGGGGTCGTATTTTTCGACGAAAGAGAGGTTCTCCGGGAAGTGCTGTCCTATGTCGTAATTCGAGGTATAGTACTGCGCATCTTTCGTAAAGACCACCAACCGGTCGTCTCCCGAAAACTCGCCGAGCAGTTCGCCCCGCTCCTCCGTATTGAGCCGGTTGATGTCGCGGTCGAACCAGATGTTCTGCCCTCCCAAGGTCGATGCCCCCCGCTCTTTCATCACAATTTTGTGGATCGCATACCGCGAGAAGAGATTCCCCTGCGACTGCCGCCCTTTGATGACCAAATCGCCGAAATGCAGCTCCGTAATCAGTTTCTTGAGGCGGGGCCGCGGTTTGAAGTAGATTTTGAGGGTCTCGGCCTCGCCGTTCGGGTTGACGCTCAGGTAGAGCACCTCGCTCCCCGCCGTCCCTTTCGTGATGTCGTACTCCCGGTCGCGCGTAATCCCTTTGATCGCACACCGTTTCATCAGGATCGCCCCTTTCGCCCCGTCCCGGTAGAGCACGTTGTAGATCGTCCGTTCGTCGTTCCGCTTGAAGACGCCGATATAGAGGATGTTCTTACTGAAGAATGCCTTCTCGGAGACCTTCGTTATCGTGTATTTCCCCTGTTTGTTGAAGATAATCACATCGTCGATGTCCGAACAGTCGCACACGAACTCCTCTTTCTTCATCCCGGCCCCGATCCCATAGAATCCCTCGGCACGATTCACATAGAGTTTCGCATTGGCCACCACCACCTTGGCCGCCTCGATCGTATCGAAGCTCCGCAGCTCGGTCTTCCGCTCCCGCCCCTTGCCGTACTTCTTCAGGAGGTTCGCGTAATAGGCGATCGCATAGTCGTTCAGCGTCGCCAAGTTCCGCTCTACCTCGGCTATTTCGGACTCGATATTCCGGATCTGCTCATCGGCCCGGAATGCGTCGTAACGCGAGATGCGCTTGATCCGGATCTCGGTCAACTTGATGATGTCGTCGCGCGTAACCTTCCGCTTCAGCATCGCTTTGAAGGGGGTCAGCTCCCGGTCGATCGTTTCGAGCACCGACTCCCAGGTGGTACACTCCTCGATCGAGTTGTAGATGCGGTTTTCGATAAAAATCCGTTCCAACGACGAGAGGTGCCACTCCTCGTTCAACTCGCCGAGCCGGATTTCAAGCTCCCGTTTCAGCAAGCCTTTGGTGTTCTCGACCGACCGCCTCAGCATGTCGCTCACTCCGATGAACAGCGGTTTTTTGTCCTCGATCACACAGGCGTTCGGCGAGATCGAGACTTCGCAGTCCGTAAAGGCATACAGGGCATCGATCGTCTTGTCGGGCGACACATCGCCCGAGAGGTGAACGACGATCTCGACATCGGCGGCCGTATTGTCGTCCACCCGTTTGATTTTGATTTTCCCCTTTTCGTTCGCCTTGAGAATCGAATCGATAACCGTCGAGGTGCTTTTCCCGTAGGGAATCTCACTGATAACCAAGGTCTTTTTATCCTGTTTCGTGATCCTCGCCCGCACCTTCACCACGCCGCCGCGCATCCCGTCGTTGTACTTCGAGCAGTCGACCAGTCCGCCGGTCGGAAAGTCCGGATAGAGCGTAAAAGGCTCTCCCTTAAGATAAGCGATCGAGGCTTCCAAGAGTTCGATGAAGTTGTGGGGCAGAATCTTGGAGGCCAGCCCCACGGCGATCCCTTCGACTCCCTGCGCCAGCAGCAGCGGAAACTTCACCGGCAGCGTAACCGGCTCCTGGTTCCGTCCGTCGTACGAGAGCATCCACTCCGTGGTTTTCGGATTGAAGACCACATCCAACGCCAACTTCGACAGCCTCGCCTCGATATACCGCGGCGCTGCCGCACTGTCCCCGGTGAGGATATTCCCCCAGTTCCCCTGCGTGTCGATCAAGAGGTCTTTCTGTCCCAACTGCACCAAAGCGTCGCCGATCGAAGCGTCGCCGTGCGGGTGGAACTGCATGGTGAAGCCGATGATGTTGGCTACCTTGTTGTACCGGCCGTCGTCCATCCGCTTCATGGAGTGCAGAATGCGCCGCTGCACCGGTTTCAACCCGTCGTCCAGATGGGGCACGGCCCGCTCCAGAATCACATACGAGGCATAGTCCAAAAACCAGTCTTTGTACATCCCCGTCAACCGGTGGGCCACCGCCGATTCCGTCAGCTGCGCATACTTTCCGCTCCGGCCCGCCGCTCCGGCCGGCGTTTCGATCGTTCCGTTTTCTTCTGTCTCGCTCATCTATAATCTTTTTCCGTATTCCACCTGTCAAATAGCTTCATCCAAATCCCGACCCTGCGTCCGTTCCATGTCTTCGACCAAATCCTCTTCGATCTTCAGGTTGTCGATAATGAAATCCTGCCGCTCCTGGGTATTCTTCCCCATGTAGAACTCCAGCAGGTCCGAAATCGGATCGCCTTTGGTCAGCCGCACCTTTTCGAGCCGGATCCCCTCGCCGATAAAGGTTCTGAACTCGTCGGGCGAAATCTCGCCCAACCCTTTGAAGCGCGTAATCTCGGGATTGGCCCCCAACTTGGCGATCGCCTGCTGCCGCTCGGTCTCCGTATAGCAGTACCGCGTCTCCTTCTTGTTCCGCACCCGGAACAGCGGGGTCTGCAAAATGTAGAGGTGCCCGCCCCGAATGATGTCCGGGAAAAACTGGAGGAAAAAGGTAATCAGCAGCAACCGGATGTGCATCCCGTCGACATCGGCATCGGTGGCGATGATCACTTTGTTGTAGCGCAGGTTGTCCATATCCTCCTCGATGTTCAGCGCCGCTTGCAGCAGGTTGAACTCCTCGTTTTCGTACACGATCTTTTTGGTCAGCCCGTAGGTGTTCAGGGGCTTCCCCCGCAGGCTGAAAACCGCCTGCGTATTGACATCCCGGCTCTTGGTGATCGACCCGCTGGCCGAGTCCCCCTCGGTGATGAAAATCGCGCTCTCCTCGGCCCGTTCGTCCTTGTCGCCCAAATGAATCCGGCAGTCCCGCAGCTTCCGGTTGTGCAGCGACACCTTCTTGGCGAACTCCCGCGCCTTTTTCTGAATCCCGCTGATCGCTTTCCGCTCCTTCTCCGCCTCCTGGATCTTTTTCAGCAGAATGTCCGCCGTTTCCGGATTCTTGTGCAGGTAATTGTCGAGGTATTCTTTCAGAAAATCGACCACGAAATTCCGCACGGTCGGCCCCTCCGGTCCCATCTCTTTCGACCCCAGCTTGGTTTTGGTCTGCGACTCGAAGACAGGCTCCTCGACTTTGATGCTGACCACGGCGATGATCGACGTCCGGATATCGGCCGCATCGAAGTCTTTTTTGTAGAACTCCCGCACGGTCTTCACCACCGCCTCCCGAAAAGCGGCCTGGTGCGTCCCTCCCTGTGTCGTGTGCTGGCCGTTCACGAACGAATAGTAGCTCTCGTTATACCCCGTGCCGTGGGTCATGGCCACCTCGATGTCTCCTCCCCGGAGGTGAACCGGCGGATAGAGAAAATCGCCCCCGACGCTCTCCGTCAGCAGGTCCAGCAGCCCGTTTTTCGACACGTACGGCACTCCGTTGAACCGGATCACCAACCCGGCATTCAGGTAGGTGTAGTTCCGGAGCATGGTTTCGATATACTCGAAGTTGTAGCGATACTCTCCGAACACGGTCGCATCGGCCACGAACTGCACCCGCGTGCCGTTCTTCTCGGCGGTCGGTTCGGTGCGCTCCCCCACCTTGGAACCTGCCTCGAATTCGATCGTCCGCCTCTCGCCGTCCCGCACGCTGGCTATCGCAAAACTCGACGAGAGGGCGTTCACCGCCTTGATCCCCACACCGTTCAGCCCCACCGACTTTTTGAATGCCTTGGAGTCGTACTTGGCGCCGGTGTTCATCTTCGAGGAGACCTCCTCCAACTTGCCGAGCGGAATCCCGCGCCCGTAGTCGCGAATCGTTACGCGGTTCTCCTCGACGTCGATCTCGATCTGCCGGCCGAACCCCATCATGTACTCGTCCAACGAGTTGTCCAACACCTCTTTGATCAGGATATAGATCCCGTCGTCGGGCTGCGATCCGTCGCCGAGCTTCCCGATGTACATCCCCGGCCGGCGGCGGATATGCTCTTTCCAGTCCAAGGTCTGGATATGTTCTTCCGAATAGTCGGCTGCTGCCGCTTGTGCTGCTGTCATCTCAGAATCGTGTTCTCTTGTTGTTTTTCCCGATAACGCTGCGGAGCCAGACTCTCATGCGTCTCGCGCATCCAGCCGTTCAGCCTGTCCCGCAACTCCCGGACCGGCGTCCGCGCCACCTCGTCCGCCTCCACCGGCGCCAATACCTCGACCCGAAAGGTGTGCGGTTCCGCCCGGCTCCCGTCCGCAAAGGCATCGAACGTCCCGTCGATCACCACCGGCAGAATGGCCGCTCCGCTCTGCTTGGCCAGCAGCATCGCCCCCTCTTTGAAGCCGTTCACCCGGCCGGTCTTCGTCCGCGTCCCCTCCGGAAACATCACGATGCTCACTCCCCGCCGCAAATAGGCTTCGCACTGGCGCAGCATCGCTTTCGCGCTGGCCGCACCGCCCCGTTCGATCGCCACGTCGCCGTGCATCCACAAGACCCACCCGAAGAGCGGGATCCGGTAGACCTCCCGTTTCGACACCCACTTGAAATTGAAAGGCAGGACATAGAGCAGCGGAATATCGAGCATCGCCTGATGGTTGGCGACCACCACGAAAGGTCCTCCGCCGACCGCATGTTCCAGCCCCGAAACCCGGACGCGCCACCACGGGCAGATCCGGCAGATCATCTTCGACCAAAAGCGCGAGACACGGTGGCAAACCGTCCGGTTCCGGTCGAACGGCACGGTCAGCACCCACACCGCTGCGAATATCGCGAACATGACGACGGCGAGCAACGCCAGCACGGTCATGCAATAAAACTTCCTCATGCCTGCCCGCTGCTAAAATTCGACCCGTGCGATATTTCCCACTTCGATGGTCAGTTTCCGATCCCGGCCGGCCGTCCCGCCCACGCCCGGAATCTGCACCTCGGCCGACTCACCCGGCGCCGCCGATACTGCCACCGTTCCCCGGCGCACCGTCTTGCTGCCGACCGTCAGGCTGTAGGAGACCGTAAAACGGTTCAAATCCGTGAACTGCAACCGGTTCTCGAAACGGTAAACCCCTTTCGCCGCATCGACCTGCGTAACTGCGACATTCGCGAACAGGCTCCGAACGGCTTCGTTCCGCACCAATGCCGCTGCGCCGAAAGCCTCTTCCGAGACCACCGGCCGCCGTTTGTAATCATCCGACAGAATGAACTTCCCGCCCGGCACCTCCGCCGTCAGGGCCATATCGTTCCACCGCTCCAAAAAGGCCCCCTGTGCCCCCGGCGTCGTCCACCACACCGGATCGATCCCCGCCCGCGACGGCACGAAAGGCCGCCCCGATTCATTGACCGCCGACTTCGGATAGTCCGGACAGTAGAGGTCGGTGTTCCACTCGGTCCCCGCCCCGTTGTAGACCACCGGCCGCGTCCGCTCCTTCGCCTTGAGCATCAAATAGCCTTGGTACATGTTGTAACCGTTGCCCGACCGGTCTCCCAGCCCCCACATTACGATCGAGGGGTGGTTTTTGTTCCGTTCGTACATCGCGTCGATCCGCGCCAAGTAGGCCTCCCGCCAAGCCGGATCGTTCGAGAGCGTCCCTCCGCGGTTGAGATTCGTCCCCAACCCCCACGCATTGATATCCGCCACGTCGCAGACATAAAAACCCAGTTCGTCGCACAGCCGGTAAAAGCTGTCCGGCAGCGGGTAGCCGTCGGTCCGGATCGCATTCACCCCCGCCCACTTCATCTCGACGAGCATCCGGCGCATCTGCTCCGGATCGACGCGGTTGCCCGTCCGAGTGTCGTGTTCCGACAAGTTGACCCCTTTGAAGACCACCGGTTCGCCGTTCACCAAGAACCGTTCCCCCTGCACTTCGACCGTCCGGAACCCGACCCGGCACGCAACATACTCCGTGAAGCGCCCTTCGCGCTTGATCCGGTAGAGGATCGTATAGAGATTCGGCTGTTCCGCCGTCCACTTCGCCACGTTCGGGATCGAGGCCGTGAACCGGACCGTGTCTTCGATCCGCATCCCGACCTCCACGTCCCGGAAATTGCTGTTCACCAACCGGCCCTGCGGATCGTAGAGGTCGTAGTAGACCGTTACCGGAAAGGGATTCAGGAGCTGCGTCTTCAGCAGCATGGCCGTCTCCAAGAGTCCGTGGGTATAGCTCGGGTCGAGCGTCGTCTGCACCAAGTAGTCGCGCATCCGGATCTTCGGCTGTGCAAAAACGTACACATCCCGCCCGATCCCCGACAACCGCCACTCCTGCCAGTCCTCCAAGTAGCTCGCCTCGGTGAACTGCGGCACGACGACCGCCACCCAGTTCCGCCCCTCGCCGACATATTTGGTTATGTCGAATTCCGCCGGGTTTTTCGAGTCCCGGCAGCTGAACCCGACCTCCTGTCCGTTGACATAGACCCGCACTCCCGCTTTCGCCGCCCCGATGTGCAGGAAATGGGCCTTGTCGAACAGGTCAAAAGGAATCGTAAACTTCCGGACATAGACCGCCACGGGTGAAGTCCGCGGCAGGTGGGGAGGCCGCACCTGCCGCCTGCTCTCCGCAAAGTCATAAGCCTTGGAGGCGAACACCGCGCTTCCCTGTCCGCCATGCCCCGCCAGCTCCCACGCTCCGGGCAGCACAACCGGGTCCCAGCTGCCGACCATCCGCTCCCACTCGCCGACATCCCCGGTCAGCCAATCGGGCACCTCCGCTTCCGAGGCAAAGAACCGGCAGTGCCACTCGCCGTTCAGTCCGATATAGTATTGCGAGCTGTCGAAATCGTTCCGAAACGCATCCTGCTGGCTCCGGAAACTGACGAAGAGCGAACGCGGCAGCTCCTGCCCCGCCGAAAGGGGATACGGAGCGGCATATTTTTTGGGTCCGGCCCATCCGGCGACTGCCGTACCGAGCAGAGCGAAAGCGACAAAAAAAGGTTTCATCAGAGACTCATTTTCCAAACGGCAAAGATAATTTTTTTCGGGATATTTTTTTATTTTTGTCCGGAGGGGGGGGGCCGGTGCAGGACAGGAGCTTGATTAAGCACAAAAGATCATGAACAAAGCCGTCATGCTGCTGACCGGCGCGGGTCAGATTAGAATGGCGATCTCCCGCCGCGTGGGGTACGGGCGTTACGATTTCGAGTCAGTCGGGTTATCGTATGCCGGCCGAGGCGGTGAAATGGGGCGAACGCGGTGTGCGGATTAACTCCATCTCGCCGGGCATTATCGTTACGCCGTTAGCATTGGATGAGTTCTCCGGGCCGCTGAGAAACCGGAAACCAAGTAACAGCATGAAAAACAGCACAAAATTTTTTCTGTTCGGGTGGTTTCTGCTATCTTTGTTCGGGATGCAGGCTTCCGCCCAAAACAACAAACCCAAAACCATGACAGACAAAAAGATTCTCGTGGCATTTTTCTCGCACACGGGAGAAAACTATGCCGTAGGCCACATCGAAAAGGGGAACACGCACATCGTGGCGGAGATGATCGCCGAAACGACCGGCGGCGAACTTTTCGAGATCGTTCCGGTCAAAGAGTATCCGACGGGCTACAACGCGTGCATCGACGTGGCAAAACGGGAGAAAGAGAACGGCGCCCGGCCGGCGGTCAAAGGGGACAAAGCCGTAGAGGATTACGACGTAATCTTCATCGGGTATCCGAACTGGTGGGGGGAATTGCCGATGCCGGTCTACACCTTTATCGAAAAACACGACTGGGCGGGGAAGAGCGTCGTTCCGTTCTGCACGCACGAGGGGAGCGGACTCTCCGGCACGGAACGGAGCCTTGCGGCGAGCTGCAAGGGCGCCACGGTCGAAAAAGGGATCGCCGTGAGGGGGGCGACGGCGCAAAACGCGCAGGACGAGGCCCGCAAAGCGGTGCAAAGCTGGCTGAAGCGGATCGGCTTCTAACGAACCGGACAAAAAACCATGAAAGTACTATTGGTCAACGGCAGCCCGCACAAAGAGGGCTGCACCTGCACGGCTCTGTCCGAAACGGGACGCATCCTCGAAAGCGAGGGGATCGGAACGGAACACTATTGGATCGGTACGCGGCCGCTGTCGGGCTGCTTAGCCTGCGGGAGGTGTGCGGCATCGGGACGCTGTGTCATCAACGATATCGTGAACGAATTTCTGGACAAGGCAAAAGAGTTCGACGGATTCGTTTTCGGAGCCCCTGTCTATTTCGCCGCTCTGCCGGGAGCGATGACCTCGTTCCTGAACCGCGTATTTTTCTGCGCACACACGAGCCACGAGTTTTTGGGCAAACCGGCGGCGGCGCTGACGAGCAACCGCCGAGCGGGCAGTCTGCCGGCACTCGAACAGTTCAACCGCTATTTTATCTACAGCGGCATGCCGCTCGTTCCGTCGCAATACTGGCCCATGGTGTTCGGCAACACGCCCGACGAGGTGCGGCAGGACGGAGAGGGGCTGCAAATCATGCGCACGCTCGGCCGCAACATGGCGTGGATGCTGAAATGCCGGGAGGCCGGGAGAGAGGCAGGCGAGTCCTGTCCGGAACTCGAACCGCGGATAGCCACTAACTTCATACGCTGAGACGACACCATGCTGAGAAAAATCCGAATCATTCTGGCGACCCTCTTTTTCGTCGCACTGACCTTGCTGTTTCTCGATTTCACGGGAACCGTCCATGCGTGGTTCGGCTGGATGGCCCGCATCCAGTTCCTGCCGGCGCTGCTGGCACTGAATATCGGCGTCCTGATCGCCTTGGTCGCACTGACTTGGATCTGCGGGCGGATCTACTGCTCCGTCATCTGCCCGTTAGGGGTGATGCAGGATATTTTCGGCTGGCTCGGAAAGAGGAGCAAAAAGAACCGCTATGCTTACTCTCCGGCCAAGACCACTTTGCGATTGATCGTACTGGCAGTTATGGTCGTTTCCCTTGCCGCCGGCATCGGTTCTCTGACGGCACTGCTTGCCCCGTACAGCTCTTACGGACGCATAGCGCAGAATCTTTTCGCACCGCTGTGGCAATGGGGGAACAACGCTCTGGCCTATTTCGCTGAGCGGGCCGACAGTTATGCGTTCTACACGACAGATGTATGGATCAAAGGCACGGCGACATTGGTCATCGCGGCCCTTACGTTCGTCGTTCTGGGCGTGCTGGCGTGGCGAGGCGGGCGCACATACTGCAACACGATATGCCCCGTGGGGACGGTGTTGGGATTCCTGTCGAAATACTCGTTGTTCCGCCCGGTAATCGACGTGTCGAAATGCAACGGCTGCGGTCTCTGCGCACGCAACTGCAAGGCAGCCTGCATCGACAGCCAGAACCACCGGATCGACTATTCGAGGTGCGTGGCGTGTATGGACTGCATCGGCAAATGCCACCAAGGGGCGATCTCTTATACACGCGGCCACTGTCCGAAAGACGAACGAGAGAAGGCAGCCGGAGCGGAGCCGAAAGATGCCTCCCGCCGCCGTTTTCTCACCACTACGGCCGCCGTGGCTGTCGCATCGGTCGTCAAGGCGCAGGAGAAGACGGTGGACGGCGGTCTGGCGGCCATCGCCGACAAGCAGATTCCCGACCGGTCGACCCCGATCGTCCCGCCGGGGGCACAAAGCCTGCGAAATATGGAAAGACATTGCACCGCCTGCCAGCTCTGCGTGTCGGTATGTCCGAACGGCGTGCTGAGGCCGTCGGCGAGGTGGGAGAACCTGATGCAGCCGGAAGCCTCTTACGAACGGGGATACTGCCGGCCGGAATGCACGAAATGTTCGGAGGTCTGTCCGGCGGGTGCGATCCGCAGAATAGACCGGGCGGAAAAGTCGGCTATTCAGATCGGCCATGCCGTTTGGGTGAAAGCGAACTGCGTGCCGCTGACCGACGGCGTGGAGTGCGGCAACTGCGCCCGCCACTGTCCGACCGGAGCCATTCAGATGGTGCCCTCCGAAGCCGAAGACCCCGGCTCGCCCAAGATTCCGGCGGTAAACACCGAACGCTGCATCGGCTGCGGCGCCTGCGAAAACCTGTGTCCGGCACGGCCGTTCAGCGCCATCTATGTGGAGGGGCACGAACACCACAGAACGATCTAACCTATTTACGAGCGATGCAGAAGAAAAAAGACAATATAAACCGTCGTGAGTTTTTGAAACGCCTCGGCGCCGGAGCGGCTGCGGTTTCGGCCGCAGCGCTGGCAGGTTGCGGCGGGAGGAACGGAGCTAAACTTCCGGCTTTGCCGGAGGTTCCGGCCGAGGGGATGACCTGCCGGCCCGATCCGAGGACGGGCGAACCGGTATCGCTGCTCGGTTTCGGCATGATGCGCCTGCCGTCGGTCAGCGGGCGGAGCGCCCGCGAAGGGGCCGACGAAGAGATCGACCAGGAGATGGTCAACCGGTTGGTGGACTACGCCATCGCCCACGGCGTGAACTACTTCGACACCTCGCCGGCCTATTGCAAAGGGCTGTCGGAACGCGCCACGGGCATTGCGCTGAGCCGCCATCCGCGCAGCAGCTACTACATCGCCACCAAACTCTCGAACTTCGCCCCGCAGACGTGGAGCCGCGAAGCCTCGATCGCCATGTACCGCAACTCGTTCCGCGAGTTGCAGGTAGACTACATCGACTACCTGCTGCTGCACGGCGTGGGGATGGGGGGCGGCATGGAGGAGTTCGAGGCCCGCTACATGAACAACGGCATACTCGACTTCCTGTTGGACGAACGGCGGGCGGGGCGCATCCGCCACCTCGGCTTCTCCTACCACGGCGACATCCGGGTATTCGACTACCTGCTCTCCCGGCACGACGAATACCAGTGGGACTTCGTGCAGATTCAGCTCAACTACTTGGACTGGAAATACGCCAAGCAGATCAACCCGCGCAACACCAATGCCGAGTACCTCTACAGCGAGTTGCAGAAACGCAACATTCCGGCCGTCATCATGGAGCCGCTGCTCGGCGGACGGCTCTCCAACGTGCCGGACAACATCGTGGCGCGCCTCAAACAGCGCGAGCCGGAACGGAGCGTCGCATCGTGGTCGTTTCGCTTCGCCGGCAGCCTGCCCGGCGTGCTGACCGTGCTGAGCGGCATGACCCGCATGGAGCATCTTCAGGACAACCTGCAAACCTACGCCCCGCTGAAACCGCTGACAGAAGACGAATTCCGGTTCCTGCAGGAGACCGCCACCCTCATGATGCAGTTCGACACCATTCCGTGCAACGACTGCAAATACTGCATGCCCTGCCCTTACGGACTCGACATCCCCTCCATTTTGCTCCACTACAACAAGTGCCTCAACGAAGGCAATTTGGTCGAAAACGCACAGGACGAGCATTATCGTCAGGCCCGCCGGGCCTTTTTGGTGGGATACGACCGCAGCGTGCCGCGCCTGCGTCAGGCTAATCATTGCATCGGGTGCAACCAGTGCAGCCCGCACTGCCCGCAGCGAATCGACATTCCGGCAGAATTGCGGCGGATCGACGCCTATGTGGAACGGTTGAAACAGGAGACGCTATGACAACGGCCGCTTCCCTGCTCCGGAGCGGGGGACACGCATTGGTAGTGGTCAACCGGGAGAGGGTGCGCACGTTCGACGGACGCGGAGTCTCCGATCTGTATGCTTTGCTGACGGAGGAACCCGATTGGCTGCACGGCGCCGAAGTCGCGGACAAAGTGGTGGGCAAAGGGGCGGCGGCGTTGATGATACGGGGCGGCATACGGAGGCTCTTTGCCGAGGTGGTGAGCCGCGGGGCCTTGGAACTGCTGGAGACTTCGGACACAGAGGTCGAATATGCAACCGTCGTGCCGCATATCGCCGACCGCAAGGGGACCGGTATCTGCCCGGTGGAGCATCTGTGCCTCGACTGTACGACGGCCGAAGCGTGTCTGCCGCGCATCGAACGCTTCCTGCGGGAGAAGCAGGAGAAGCAGGAGAAGCAGGAGAAGCAGGAGAAGCAGGAGAAGCAGGAGAAGCAG